>NZ_JBFAWF010000012.1:0-105300 GCF_040680195.1 Streptomyces sp. NPDC052109
TGATTTTTGGCACGCTGTTGAGTTCTCAAGGAACGGTCGCTTCCTTCGTACTCACCCTCTCGGGCTTTCCTCCGGGCGCTTCCCTTCGGTGTTTCAAACTCTATCAGGGTTTTTCCGTCTCTCTGACCACCCTCCTGCAGACATGCAGAAGCGGATCCAGAGATAGGATCTGACGAGTTTGGGTTCTGTTGAGTGGGGGCGCTTTCGCGTCCCTCTGCCCAAGCAGGAGTACGACTGTACACGGAGCCTCGAAGGGCGTGCAAATCCATGGGGTTGGTGGTCTAGACCACTAGCTGGTAGCTTCCATACGGAACCGCCACTTCACATGACATACGCTGCTGCTCAGTGCGCAGCTCCACTCCTCGGGAGGCTTCCCATGACCACCGTGACGTCCCCTCTTGCAGGACGTGCCATCGGACTGGCCGCAGTGCCGGATCCGGTCTTCTCCGGGGCCATGGTGGGCCCGGGCACCGCGATCGACCCTGTACGTGAGCCCTCCGAGGCCGTGGCGCCAGTGGACGGCGTCATCGTCTCCCTGCACCCGCACGCCTTCGTCGTCGTGGACGAAAGCGGGCACGGCGTGCTCACCCATCTCGGCATCGACACGGTGCAGCTCAACGGCGAAGGTTTCGAGCTGCTCGTCAACAAGGGCGACACCGTCACGCGCGGTCAGGCCATCGTGCGCTGGAACCCCGCCGTCGTGGAGGCCGCCGGCAAGTCCCCGGTCTGCCCCGTCGTCGCGCTCGAGGCCACGGCCGAGTCCCTCTCCGACCTCCGTGACAGCGGAGACGTGAAGGCCGGCGACAGCCTCTTCGCCTGGAACTGACCACAGTGCCGTCCACCGGACGGCGATTCAGGACAACCACCACGGCGGCGGGACCCGCCGCACTATCGGAGACGGGTGAGATGGAGACAACGCTGCGAGGCGTCGGCGTGAGCCACGGCGTGGCCATCGGCGAGGTTCGGCACATGGGTACGGCGGTGCTGGAGCCGCCGGCCAAGCAGATCCCGGCGGAGGAGGCGGAGCGGGAGCAGGGGCGCGCCCGCCAGGCCGTGGACGCCGTGGCCGCCGATCTGATGGCGCGCGGCAATCTGGCCGGGGGCGAGGCCCAGGCCGTGCTCGAGGCTCAGGCCATGATGGCCCAGGATCCCGAGCTCATGGCGGATGTGGAGCGGCGCATCGCCGTCGGCAGCACGGCCGAGCGCGCGGTGTACGACGCGTTCGCGGCGTACCGGGAGTTGCTGGCCGGCGCGGGTGAGTACCTGGCCGGGCGCGTGGCCGATCTCGATGATGTGCGGAATCGTATCGTCGCCCGGCTGCTGGGCGTTCCAATGCCGGGTGTGCCGGACAGCGACCAGCCCTACGTCCTCGTCGCGCGTGATCTGGCCCCTGCGGACACCGCGCTGCTGGACCCCTCGCTCGTGCTCGGTTTCGTGACCGAGGAGGGCGGACCGACCAGTCACAGCGCGATCCTGGCGCGGGCGCTGGGGGTGCCGGCGGTCGTGGCGCTGCCGGGTGCCGGGGAACTGGCCGAGGGCACGGTGATCGCGGTCGACGGCAGCACCGGAGACATCTTCGTGAACCCGAGCGACGAGAAGAAGGCGCGGCTGCGGGCCGCGGCCGCCGAGCGCAAGGCCGCGCTGGCCGCCTCGACCGGCCCGGGTGTGACCGCGGACGGGTACAAGGTGCCGCTGCTGGCCAACGTGGGCGGTCCGGCTGACGTACCGGCCGCCGTGGAGGCCGGCGCCGAGGGTGTCGGTCTGTTCCGTACCGAGTTCCTGTTCCTGGACGACAGCAAGAGCGCTCCTTCCGAGGAGAAGCAGGTGGAGGCCTACCGGCAGGTGCTGGAGGCGTTCCCCGAGGGCCGTGTGGTCGTGCGGGTGCTGGACGCGGGTGCGGACAAACCGCTGGACTTCCTGACCCCGGCCGACGAACCGAACCCGGCGCTGGGCGTGCGTGGTCTGCGCACCCTCCTCGACCACCCGGAGATCCTGCGCGCGCAACTGACCGCGCTGGCGAAGGCCGCCGAGGGGCTGCCCGTCTACCTCGAGGTCATGGCGCCCATGGTGGCGGACCGCGCGGACGCGAAGGCGTTCGCGGACGCCTGCCGTGAGGCGGGACTGCAGGCGAAGTTCGGCGCGATGGTGGAGATCCCGTCGGCCGCGCTGCGGGCGCGTTCGATCCTGCAGGAGGTCGAGTTCCTGTCGCTGGGGACCAACGACCTCGCGCAGTACACCTTCGCGGCCGACCGGCAGGTGGGCGCGGTGTCCCGGCTTCAGGACCCGTGGCAGCCGGCGTTGCTGGACCTGGTCGCGCTGTCCGCGGAGGCGGCCAGGGCCGAGGGCAAGAGCTGTGGGGTGTGCGGTGAGGCCGCGTCGGACCCGCTGCTGGCCTGTGTGCTGACCGGTCTGGGTGTCACCTCCCTGTCCATGGGTGCCGCGTCCATTCCTTATGTCCGGGCGACACTGGCGAAGTACACGCTGGCGCAGTGCGAGCGAGCCGCTGCGGCGGCGCGTGCCGCGGACAGCGCCGAGGAGGCGCGCGGCGCGGCTCAGGCGGTGCTGTCCGGCGAGTAGCCGTACCCGCGCTTTCGGTGTGCCGGGTCCAGGGGCGTCCCGCCTTCGGGTGGGGCGCCCCTGGTGCGTTCAGTGACGGTGGCCCGGTGTCCTGGTGTCGTCCCCGAGGTCGGGGGGCTCGCAGTAGTCGACGCCGGACTCCGGGGGGATGAGGTCGCCCGTTTCGGCGTCGGTGCAGTAGGCGTCGAACACTTCTGCGGCGGTGAGCGGTTCGAGATCACCGGAGCGCAGTCGCCAGCCGTAGACCCGGTCGGCCGTCTCCGGGGCGCTGATGCGCAGGACGAGTCCGCCGGGGCTTCGGGTCGCGAGGCCGAGTGCGAGGACGCTGGTGAGTTCCAGGGCCTCGGCCTCGTCGAGGTGCATGCCGCCGTGGCTGTCCTGGTCGCCGTGCAGGACGGAGAGCAGGGTTTCGGGGGGGCCCGAGACGCTGCACACGAGGTGCCGGTCGCCGGGTGGTGCGGTCTCGAGGATGCGGAGCAGGAGGTCGGAGGCGCGGGTGAAGGCCGCCCTGCCGATGTCCTCGCCACAGGTGGGGCAGGGGCCGAGGCGGGACAGCAGGATGCTGGCGTACTCCCACGTCGCCTGCCGTACGGCTTCGTCCACCAGGGCGGGTACCAGGGTGGCGAGGGGTCGGCCGTCGTAGGGGATGGTGGGGCCCGTGGCCGCGAGTTCCGCGGTGAAACGGGTCCGGCTGGCCGGGGCTTCCGGGTCGAGGCCGGCTTCCGCGCAGTAGGTGGCGTAGTCCTCGGGGTCGAACAGGGCGAGTGTGGTGTGGGTGCCCTGGGCGGCGCGTGCCCTGAGGACGGCCTCGACCTGGCGCAGGTAGGTCGCGTGGTCGTCGAAGCTGAAGCTGCGGTAGCGCCGCATGGCGCGGAAGTCGTGTTCGTCGGTGAGCAGACCGATGGTGCCGGCGATCTCGCGGCGCAGGACGCGTCGCATGGTCTGGTGGTCGGTGTGCGCCATGTTTCCCCCAAAGTGCGCGGTCGATCAATGCTCACTCACCGTAACCGGCAGCACTGACAACGGGCTCGTCCGGAGCCGGTCGCGGACCAGTCGGTGTTGAAGTGCGCAGGTCGCGGCGATGGTGGCGCCGAAGACGGTCCAGCCGAGCGGGCCGGTGGCGATGGCGGCGGTGGCGGCGAGCGGGCCGAGGCTGCGCTGGCCTGACTGGGCGAGGCCGTGGACGCCGAGGTAGGCGCCCTGGGCGCTGTCCGGGGCGAGGGCCAGGGAGAGTTCCCAGGACACGACGGCATGCAGCATCTCGGCCAGGGTGAACAGCGCGGCGGAGGAGGTGAGCAGGCAGATCGCCCGGGCGGTGCCGCCGGTGGCGGACAGGGCCAGGGTGACGCCGCCGGTGGCGGACGCGGCGGCCAGCGGGACGAGCAGTTTGCGGGCTGCCGCGGTGGTGGTGCCGTGGCGGGCGAGCGGTACCTGGAGGGCGACCACCATCACGTTGTTGAGTACGAGCAGCAGGGGCGCGAGGCCGTGCGGTACGCCCTGGGTGTGGGCGATCCACAGGGGCAGGCCGATCTGGAAGACGGAGTCGTCGAGGAAGAGGACCATGTCGGTCGCCACGTACGCGAGGTAGGTGCGGTCGCGCCAGGGGTTCGCCGGTCTGGCGCTGTGGGGTGTGGTGCCGGCGGCGGGGACGCGGCTGCTGGACGGGGGTTCGGCGCAGGTCAGGGTGAGGAGGGCGATGGCGAGGAAGGAGAGCGCGTCACCGGTGAGGAGCCACCGGTAGGCGGTGGTGGTGCCGACGGTGAGGGCGGCCGCGGCGGCGAGTCCGCCCAGGGCCCAGCCGGCGTTGGACGCGGTGCGGTTGACGGCCTGGTAGCGGACTCGGTCGGGTCCGGCGACGCGGGCGGCGTAGAGCTTGGTGAGGACGCTGGAGGCGCGGTCGCTGAGGCTGCCGACGGCGGATATCGCGAGGAGCGGGAGGTAGTGGCCGGTGGTGAGCAGGCCGAACGACGTGAGAGCGCGCAGGAGTTGGAGGACGATCAGGATCCGGGTGAGGGGGAAGCGGTCGGCGATGCGTCCGCCCAGGGGTGCGCCCGCGATGCCGACGGCGCCGGACACCGCGGCGAGGGTGCCGACCTGGGCGACGGAGAGGCCCGAGACGTAGGTGAAGTACAGGACGGAGACGGATGCCCACAGGCCGCTGCCGATGCGGTCGGTGAAGGTGATGAGGAGCATCCGGCGTCCGTCGCGGCCTCCTGGTATGCGCGACGGCCGGGTCGTGGCCGCGGACTTGGCATCCACTGTTCCCCCTTGGGTGGAGCTCGACTTGCTCCCGGTTATGTACTGATACATAATGGTCAACGTGGCAACACAATATGAGATCAGCGGTGCGACGGCCAAGGGGATTGCCGTGTCCGTCGAACGGGGCGTGGCCGAGGGAGCGTTGGCACCGGGGGTCGCGCTGCCGCCCGTACGGCGGCTCGCGGACGAGTTGGGGGTGAGTCCGGGCACGGTCGCCACGGCCTACAAGGAGTTGCGGCGGCGGGGCATCGTCGTCACGCGCGGGCGCGGCGGCACCGTGGTCGCTCCGGCCCCCGCCGTCGCCTCCCGGCGGCCGCCCAAGGTGCCCGAAGGGCTGCGCGACCTGGCGGGTGGACATCCCGATCCCGCGCTGCTGCCCGCTCTGCTGCCGCCGTCGCGCCTCTCCCCCGGCGCCCGCTCACATCGCTCCGCGCCCCGGCTGGAGCGGCTCGAGGCCGCGGTGCGCGACCGGCTGGGGGCGGACGGCGTCCCCGTGGAGCACGTGACGTTCGCGCACGGGGCGCTGGATCTGATCGGCCGCGTACTGTCGGTCGAGTTGCGTCCCGGTGACGGCGTGGCGATGGAGGATCCGGGCTATCACCATCTGCTGGATCTGGTCGCGGCGTTGGGGCTGCGCACTGTCCCGGTCGCCGTGGACGACGAGGGGATGCGCCCGGATGCGCTGCGCGGGGCGCTCGGGTCCGGGGTCCGGGCCGTGGTGTTCAGTCCGCGGGCGCAGAATCCGTACGGCGGATGTTTCTCCGCGGCGCGTCGCGATGCGCTGGCCGAGGTGCTGCGGGACGCGCCCGAGGTGCTGGTGGTGGAGAACGACCACGCCTCCGAGGTGGCCGATGCCGCGCTGCACACGGTGACGAGTGCGGGGCCGACGCGCTGGGTGCACGTGCGGACCGTGAGCAAGTTCCTGGGGACCGATCTGCGCTGGGCGGCCGCGGCCTGTGACCCGGTCACGCTCGCCCGGCACGACGGCCGGCTGCTGCTCACCTCGGGCTGGGTCAGTCACCTGCTGCAGGAGACCGTGCTCGGCCTCATGACGGACGCGGACACGCGTGCGTTGGTGGCACGCGCGCGTGAGGCGTACGCGCTGCGGCGCACGGCGCTGGCCGGCGAGCTGGCCGCACGGGGCATCGCGTCTCGCGCGGCGAGCGGGATGAACGTGTGGGTGCCCGTGCGCGACGAATCGGCGGTGGTGAACGGACTGCGGTCGTACGGCTGGTGGGTGGCGGCCGGTGCGCGGTTCCGGCTGGCTTCCGGGCCGGGCGTGCGGATCACGGCCGCGGGACTGGAGCCGGCCGACGCCGCGCGCCTGGCCTCGGACTTCGCCGCCGTGCTGGGCGAGTCCGAGGCCACCTATGGAGGGTGATGCCCTTGGGGGTCAGGCGCGCTTGCGGGCGAGTTCCTCGTAGAAGGCGAGCAGGGCGAGGTTGTCGATGGAGCCGGGGTTGACCGCCTTCTCCAGGGGTGTGCCCTGCAGGAGGCGCTTGACGGGGACCTCGATGCGCTTGCCCGTGAGGGTGTGGGGGACGCCGGGTACCTCGATGATCTCGTCGGGCAGGTGACGCGGCGAGAGCTGTTCCCGGATGGCCAGCCTGATCCGGTTCAGGAGGGCCTCGTCGAGTACGGCACCGGGCGCGAGGTGCACGAACAGCGGCATCCAGTAGCCGCCGTCGGGCTGCTCGACGCCGATGACGAGGGACTCCCTGATCTCGGGCAGTCGCTCGACGACCTCGTAGATGTCGGCCGAGCCCATGCGCACGCCCTGCCGGTTGAGGGTGGAGTCGGAGCGACCGTGGATGATCACGGTGCCGCGTGAGGTGACCGTGATCCAGTCGCCGTGCCGCCAGACGCCGGGGTACGTGTCGAAGTAGCTGTCGTGATAGCGGCTGCCGTCGGGGTCGTTCCAGAACCGGATCGGCATGGAGGGCATGGGGTTGGTGACGACCAGCTCGCCGACCTCGTCGATGACGGGCTTGCCGCTGAGGTCCCAGGCCTGCAGGTCGGTGCCGAGACCGGGCGCCTGCAGTTCGCCGGTGTACACCGGGAGGGTCGGCACACCGCCGGCGAAGCAGGAGCAGACGTCGGTGCCGCCGCTGACGGAGGCGATCCACAGGTCGGCCCCGCTCTCTGCGAACTCGTCGTGCAGCCACCGGAAGCCGTCGGGGGGCAGCGGCGAGCCGGTGGTGGCGACGCACTTCACCGCGGACAGGTCGAAGTCGCGCGCGGGGTGGACGCCGGCCTTGCGGCAGGCCATGACGTATGCGGCCGAGGTGCCGTAGAGGGTGGCACCGGTGCGTTCGGCGACCCGCCACTGGGCGCCGGTGTCCGGGTAGCCGGGGCTGCCGTCGTACAGGACGATCGTCGTGCCCGTGAGCAGGCCGGAGACGAGGAAGTTCCACATCATCCAGCCGGTCGAGGTGTACCAGAAGAAACGATCCTCGGGACCGAGGTCGCAGTGCAGGCCGAGCTGCTTGAGGTGCTCGACCAGGATGCCGCCCTGGGACTGGACGATGGCCTTGGGCAGGCCGGTGGTGCCGGAGGAGTACAGCACCCACAGCGGGTGGCCGAACGGGACCGGCTCGAAGACGGGCTCGGCGTCCCCCGCCGTCAGCGCCGACCACTCCAGGGCCCCCTCGGGTGCCTGTGTGCCGAGCAGCGGGATGTGGACGACGGCACGCACGGTGGGCAACTCGCGGCGCAGTTCGGCGACGATCTCGCGGCGGTCGTGCTCCTTGCCGCCGTAGCGGTAGCCGTCGACCGTGAACAGGACGACGGGCTCGACCTGCTGGAAGCGGTCGAGGACGCTGCGGGCGCCGAAGTCGGGGGCACAGGAGGTCCAGACGGCGCCGACGGCGGCCGTGGCGAGCAGGGCGACGACGGCCTGCGGGATGTTGGGCAGATAGCCGCTGACGCGGTCGCCGGGCCGGACCCCGAGGGCGCGGAGTTCGGCGGCGAGGGAGCCGACCTGGCGGCGCAGCTCGGACCAGGTCACCGGGCGCGGTTCGTGGGTCTCGTCGACGCAGAGGAGGGCCGGTTCGTCCGCGCGGTCGGCGGCGGCGCGCAGGGCGTGCTCCGCGTAGTTGAGCGTGGCGCCTGGGAACCACTGGGCGCCGGGCATGGCACGGTCGCCGAGCACGCGCGCGTAGGGTGCCGAGAAGCGGACTCCGAAGTACTCCGTGAGGGCCTTCCAGAAGGCCTCCAGCTGGTCGACGGACCACTGGTGGAGGGCGGGGTAGCCGCCGTCGGCCGGGGCGCCGTGGTGCTCGGCGGCCCACGCCTGGAACTGGGTGATGCGGGCCTGGGCGATCCGTTCGGGATCGGGCTGCCAGAGCGGCTGGGGGTTCGCGGTCGACATGGGGGCGGCTCCCGGGCTGTGCGCGTTGTGGGCGTCGGTGCGCGCACGGGCTGGGGTGTGCGCGTGACGCGGCTGACAGGGACGATGCCATGTGATCGACTTCTACACCAGGGTGCGCCCCACATAGTCCTTGTCGTGAAGATGTGCTCCCGGCAGGGGTGAACGGCAGTTGAACGACACGCGCGCGTGGGGTGCGCAGTGGCAGGGTGAGCAGCATGGACGGTCGTGACCTGGTGCGTTCGGTGAGTGTGGTCGGTTCGGGGAGGGCGGCGCGGGGGTTGCGTACCGTACGGGCCGCGTGGCGCAGGCGGCGGATCGACGCCGCCGGGTTGCCGCGGCGGGGTGCCGAGCGGGCGCGGGTTCCGGGCCAGGTGGAGAGCGTGGAGCCGGGGCCGGGTGGCGGGCTGATCCGGTTCGGGCGGTCCGAGCTGCGGATCACCGTTGCGGTGAACGGGGCGGTGTTCTGGGGATGGGACGGGGCGGGCCCCCAGCCGTCGTACGCGCTCGCGGGCAGCTGTCCGGAGCCGGATCCGCGTGCCGTGCTGGAGCCGGACAAGGACGGCGGCTGGCGGGTGGTCGCCGAGCGGGTGACGGTCACCGTCTCGCGGCACGGTGCGGTGCAGGTGTGCACGCCGGGCGGGGTGACCCTGCGGCGGGATCTGCCGCCGCGCTGGTGGGAGCCGGTCGGCGGGGGCACGGCACGGTGGATGCAGCGGTCGGAGGTGCCGGCCGACGCGCGCTTCTTCGGTCTGGGCGGCCGGGCCTCCGGGCCGAGGCTGCGCAACGGCACGTACCGGCTGTGGAACACCGACCCCGGCCGGGCGTTCGGCCCCGGCGACGATCCGCTGTACCTGACGATGCCGGTGCAGCTGGTGGTGGCCGACGCCGGCACGCATCTGGTGTTCCACGACACCACGTGGGACGGGACGGCGGTCCTGCGCGAGGGCGAGGAGGGCGCCGGATCGGGGCATGACCGGGCGGGGCGCTGCGAGGTGCGGATGGACGGCGGTCCGCTGCGCTGCTGGGTGATGGTGGGCACCCCCGCGCGCGTGCTGCACACCTGGGTCTCGCTGACCGGAGCGCCCGCGCTGCCGCCCGGCTGGGCGCTCGGCCACCAGCACGCGCGCTGGGGGTTCGGCAGCGAGCAGGAGGTGCGCCGGATCGTGGCGGGCTACCAGGAGCGCGGGCTGCCGCTGGACGCCGTGCACCTGGACATCGACCACTACGACGACCACCAGGTGTTCACCGTCGACCAGCAGCGCTTCCCCAAGCTGCCGCAACTCGCCGAGGAACTGGGCCGGGACGGGATCCGGCTGGTGTCGATCGTCGATCCGGCCGTGAGGCCGGCGCCGGGCAACGCCGTGTACGAGAGCGGTGCGGCCGTGGACGCGTTCGTGCGGGACGCCTCCGGGCGCACGGTGCGCGGTGTGGTGTGGGCCGGGGAGTCGGTCTTTCCGGACTTCACGCACACGCGCGTGCGCAAGTGGTGGGGCGGGTTGTACGAGGAGCGGCTGGGGCAGGGCTTCTCGGGCTTCTGGCACGACATGAACGAGCCGACGTCGTTCAACGCCTTCGGGGAGCCGACCCTGCCGCGCTCGGCCCGGCACGCGCTGGAGGGGCGCGGGGGCGATCACCGGGAGGCGCACAACGTGTACGCGCTCTGCATGGCCCGGGCGGGCTACGAGGGGCTGCGCGAGCTGTCGCCGGGGCAGCGGCCCTTCCTGTTCTCCCGGTCGGGCTGGGCGGGGATGCAGCGGTACGGGGGAACCTGGTCCGGGGACGTGGCGACGGGCTGGCCCGGGCTGCGGGCGTCGCTGTCGATGGTGCTGGGACTCGGGCTGTGCGGGGTGCCGTACTCGGGGCCGGACGTCGGCGGTTTCGACGGAAGTCCGTCGCCGGAGCTGTATCTCAGATGGTTCCAGCTCGGCGCGTACCTGCCGCTGTTCCGCACCCACGCGAGTCTGCGGGCGGGGCGCCGGGAGCCCTGGGAGTTCGGTGCCGAGGTGCTGGAGCACGCGCGCGTGGCACTGCGCGAACGGCGACGGCTGCTGCCGTACTTCGTGACACTGGCGCATCTGGCCCGGCGCACCGGCGCGCCCTATGTTCGGCCGCTGTGGTGGGGCGCGCCGGAGGACCGGGCGCTGCGGGACTGCGAGGACACGTTTCTGCTCGGGGACGGTCTGCTGGTGGCGCCGGTGCTGGACCCGGGGGCCGACCGGCGTGCGGTGCAGCTGCCGCGGGGCCGCTGGTACGACACGGTGACGGAGGAGGCGTACGAGGGGCCGGCGCAGGTCCTCGTCGAGGCGCCGCTGTCGCGGACGCCGGTGTTCGCCCGGGCAGGTGCGGTCATCCCCGTGCGCGGTGCCGGCGGCGGCCTGGAGCTGGAGGTGTGGGCACCCGCGCGTGGCCGGACGGGCGGCGGCCTGGTCGTGCCGGACGCGGGCGACGGGTGGGACGAACCGGAGATCGAACGCTACGTCGCCCGCCGGCAGGGCGGCGCGGTGGTGGTCACCCGGGCCCGGGAGGACGGGTCCGCCGAGCCGCCCTACCCGGTGCGGGTACGGGGGCTCGGCTGAGCCACGCCGCTCAGACGTACCGGCCCTCGAACCAGGCCCGCACGGCCACGGTGTGCAGCGGGAAGGCGAGCTCCTCGGGCCTGCGCAGCAGCTGCCAGCCCTCGGTCTCGTCCGTGGGGTCGGAGGGCGGGAGTCCGTCCACCGGGCGCTCCGGAAGGAGTCCGAAGAGCAGCAGGTGTCCGTCCGGCGAGCTCATGGCGTCCACGAGCCGCACATCGCGCGTGGCCGCGTCGATGCCGGTCTCCTCCTTGAGTTCGCGTACGACGGCCTGCTTCCAGTCCTCCCGGTCGTCGATGTAGCCGCCGGGCAGTGCCGTGCCCCCGCGCGCGGGGGCGATGGTGCGGGTGACGACCACCAGGGCCGTGCCCTTGGTGTCGTACACGGGCTGGAGCGCGATCGCGACCGGCAGCGGGTTGCGGTAGGCGACGGCACCGCAGGACGGGCAGGTGCGCGGCCAGCCGGAAACGCCCTCTCCGTAGGGCGCTCCGCAACGGGAACAGTGCGAGTCCGGTGCGGAGTTATCAGTTGGTTGTTGAGTTTCGGACACGCGCGGACTGTATCCGATCAGAGGAGGGACATCTTCCGTAGGTTGCTCAGTCGGCGTCGACGAGCGACCTCCAGGACACGGGGAAGTCGAAATAGGTGTCCGGGTAGGGCTCCGGCTTGTACGTGTAGTGCCACCACTCCTCGGCGAGGTTCACGAATCCGAGGCCCTCCATGGTGTTCTTGAGCAGCAGGCGGTTGGCGCGCTGTTCGCCCTGGATGCGCGGGTCGAGCGTGTGCGCAAGGGTGTCGAAGCAGTCGAATCCGGTTCCCATGTCCACGGAGTTGTCGGGGAATCGGTCGTTCTTGGGCGCGTAGCAGGGCACGAGGGGCTCTCCCGGGTGGTACGGGCGGGTCGGCCTCGCGGGGAGCTTCACGATCGTGAGGTCCATGGTCGAGCCGCGGCTGTGGCCGGATTTCTCCGCGATGTAGCCGTCCGCGAACAGACGGGTCTTGTCGACGTTCGGGTAGAACTCGCCCTTCATCGCCTGGTCGTCGAGGTCCTCGGCCCAGCTGACGAAGCGGTTCACGGCGCGCTGCGGCCGGTAGCAGTCGTAGACCTTGAGGGTGTAGCCCTTGCGCAGCAGTTGGACCTGTGCCCTGTGGAGGGCCTCCGCGGCGGGGCGGGTGAGGATGCAGATCGGCTGCTCGTAGCCGTCGATGCGCTCGCCGACGAAGTTGTGCGGGGTGAAATAGCGGATCTCCTGGATGATCGTCGGGTCCACCGTCGACAGGGCCACGAAGTCCTTGGGAGCCCTGGGTTCCGTCGTCGCGTGTGCGGTGGCGGACAAAGCGGTCACGGCCAGCAGGGCGGCGAGGGCGGTGACGAGACCGCGGACTGCACGGGTGAGTCGTCTCATGTCTCCGCCCTGCCCATTTCCGGATGCCCGTGACACACTTCTGACGAACCGTCAGGTCTCGTGGAAGGAGCGCCTGTGTCTCGGACACGTACACCTGCGGTCGCCGGCTGGTTCATCGGCGACGGGGACGGCTTCCGGCTGCTGGGCACCCGTTGCTCGTCCTGCGCCACGGTGTTCTTCCCACGCGAGGACGTCCACTGCCGCAATCCGCGCTGCGCCGGCGGCCTCCTGGAGGAGACACCTCTGTCACGGAGGGGACGAATCTGGTCGTACACGGATTGTCGATACCGGCCGCCGTCACCCTATGTGAGCAATCCGGAACTTCCGTGGGACCCGTACGCGTTGATCGCGGTGGAGCTGGAGGCCGAGCGGATCGTGGTACTGGGACAGGCGGCTCCCGGGGTCACCGTCGCCGATCTGACGGCGGGCATGGAGGTCGAGGTCGTCCCCGGCGTGCTCCACGAGGACGCGGAGACGACCTGGACGACCTGGCACTGGCGGCCGACGGGGGTGAGGGCGTGACGACCGACGTGGCGGTGCTCGGCGCGGGCATGCACCCCTGGGGCAAGTGGGGACGCTCCTTCGTGGAGTACGGGACGGCGGCGGCCCGCGCGGCGCTCGCGGACGCCCGTGTCGACTGGCGGGACGTCGGCTCGGTCGTGGGCGCGGACACGGTGCGTGGCGGTTATCCCGGGTATGTGGCGGGAGCGACGTTCGCCAAGGCCCTGGGGTGGCAGGGAGCCAGGGTCGCCAGTGTCTACGCGGCGTGTGCCTCCGGGGCACAGGCGATCGCAGCGGCCCGGGCGCAGATCCTCTCCGGGCTCGCGGACGTCGTCCTCGTGGTGGGGGCGGACGCGGCCCCCAAGGGGTTCTTCCGGCCCCCGGGCGGGGAGCGTCCCGACGATCCGGACTGGCTGCGCTTCCGTCTGCTGGGCGCGACGAATCCGACGTACTTCGGGCTGTACGCGCGGCGGCGGATGGCGGTGCACGGGGACACACCGGAGGACTTCGCCCTGGTGAAGGTGAAGAACGCCGCGATGGGCGCACTCAATCCGTACGCGCGTTATCGCAAGCGCGTCACCGCCGAGGAGGTCGCCGCCTCCGCGGTGGTCGCCGATCCGCTGCGGCTGCTCGACATCTGCGCCACCTCCGACGGCGGCGCCGCCCTGGTGCTGTCCAGCATGGACTTCGCGCACCGGCACGGCGTGGCCCGGCCGGTGCGGATCCGGGCGGTGTCGACGGTGACCCCGCGCTTCCCGAACACGGTGCTGGACCTGCCGGACATCGCCACGGACTCGACGGTGGCGGCGGACGCCCCCGATGAGACGTTCCGGGCCTCCATCGCCCGGGCAGCATACGAGGAGGCGGGCATCGGCCCCGAGGACTTGTCCCTGGCCGAGGTCTACGACCTGTCCACCGCACTGGAGCTGCAGTGGTACGAGGACCTGGGGCTGTGCGGCGAGGGCGAGGGAGCAAAGCTCCTGCGGGAGGGGGCGACGGCTCCGGGCGGCCGCATACCCGTCAACACCAGCGGCGGGCTGGCCTCCTTCGGGGAGGCGGTGCCGGCCCAGGCCATCGCCCAGGTCTGCGAGCTGGCCGGGCAGCTGCGCGGCACCGCCGGCGACCGGCAGATCGCCGGGGCGCGCGTGGGCATCTCGGCGAACCAGGGACTGTTCGGGCACGGATCGGCGGTGGTCGCGGTGGCATGACGAGACCGGGGAAGGGCACCCTGTGACAGCTGCGACCACAGAGGTTTCCCACGCTCTGTGACCGACCCGGAATCCTGTGTGAACGTCTCATGAACTGCGCCTGGGCGCACGCGGGCGGAGCCATCATGCTCCCGTGCACTCCTGGACGGACACTCTCCGCTTCGCCTTCCAGCCGGTGGTCAACCTGAGGACGGGCGCGGTCGCCGCCCTGGAGACGCTTGCACGCCCGGAGACCGGAGACATCCTGGCCGAGGCCCGCCGCGACCCCGAACTCGACGGAAGACTCACGGTGTTGGCGCTCCGGGCCGCGACGCAGAAGGAAACCCTGCTGCCGCTGCACCTCAACGTGTTCGCGGCCACCCTCGCCGACCTCGGCGGCCTCACCCCGCTGCACGACGCCGTGCGCGTGGCCGGGCGCCTGCCCTGGGAGGTGACGCTGGACGTGGTCCCGCCCTACACGCACGTACCGCAACGGGCGCTGCTGGAGGCCGTGGCCGTGCTGCGCGAGCAGGGGTTCCGGATCAGCGCCGACGGCATCGGGGACGGCGACGTACCGCTCAGACTGCTCACCGACCTCTCCCCCGACCTGGTCAAGCTCGACGCCTCGCTGCTGTCCCGGCCGGCCGCGGTGCGGGCGATGCGGACGCTGTGCGAGGAACTGGGCGCCCTGGTCGCGGTCGAGGGAGTCGAGACCGAACTGCAGTGTGCGGCAGCGCTGTCGGCCGGGGCGCAGCTGGCCCAGGGCGAGTTGTTCGCGCCGCCGGCCCGGATCCCCGCCGCGGACGTATACGTTCCACCCCGCTCCCCCGGCGCCGTCGGCTTGCCCCGGTCCGGTCCGTCGGTACGGGAGTTCGTACGTCCCGCGGCCGTGCTCCCGGTGACGGCCCCGGCCGGGCAGGTGCGGGCGCTGCTGACCGGATCGCCGGACGTGTCCGGTGTGCTGCTGGTGGACCAGGCCGGCAGGCCCGTGCGGTCGGTGCACCGCTCCCGCTTCCTGCTGTCCATGTCCGGCCGCTACGGACACGCTCTGTACGCCGACCGGCCGGCCTTCAAGCTGGGTGACGCGCCCCGCACCGTCGGCGTCGACGCCACCGCCTGGGAGGTGCTGGACGTCGTCGCGATCGGCGGCCGGGACCGGACCTCCGACGATGTCGCGGTGGTCGACAGGCACGGGCGATGCGTGGGCGTCGTACGGCTCGCGGACCTGGTGCGGGCCCTGGCCGAGAGCCGGGTCGAGGAGGCGGCCGGGCTCAATCCGCTGACCCGGCTGCCCGGTTCGGACAGCATCACCGGCGAGGTGGACCGGTGGATCGCGGACGGCCGCACCTTCACGCTCAGCTGGCTGGACATCGACCATTTCAAACAGGTCAACGACGGTGCCGGATTCGCCGCGGGCGACGAGCTGATCCGGTCGGTGGGGCGGGCACTGCAGCAGGCGGTCTACGGGCACGCGCGCGTGGGGCACATCGGCGGGGACGACTTCCTGGTACTGGCTGAGGAGGAGGCGCTCGATCCGCTGGTCGCCACGGTGCTCGACGCGCCCTGGTCGGCGGCGGGCCGGCCGGTCACGCTCTCCCTCGCGACGGTCGTGTGCGCGCCGGGAAGCGTGGGCGACCACCGCCAGGCCGCCGCCCAGCTGGCTCCGCTGAAGAAGGCGGCCAAGGCGCTGCGCGGCGCGAGCTGGGTGCTCGGGCGCGCCGGGCTGTCCGGCCACGAGGTCCGGCGCGGCGCGGGGGCGGCACCGGCACAGGCCGGATACGTGGCCGCCGAACCAGGGTGGTGAACGTCCTTCCCGAATATGCCCGTTGAAGCCGGCGGCGGGGCCGGGCCGCCGGGCGCCCGGCTGTCACCGTTGCCGTCGGCAACCTTGACGCCCCCGGAACGCCGGTGAACACTTCCCGGTGTCAGCCGACATCGCCGTACATTCTCGGCGTTATCAGGCACTGCGCCACGGGTCTGTCCTGCTCCACGGCCCGTCCCTGCCTGGCGATACGGCTGCGACGGCACGCTCGTCACGGACGCCGGGCGGGGCGCGGGGCCCCCTGTCCTCGGCCGACGTCGCCAAGGGAAATTCCTGCACGGACGGCCGGGGCTGAACCGCCCCCAACCGGCGCCAAGGGAGCCGCCATGAGCAACGGAGACATCTTCGTCGGCGAGGTCATCGGCACCGCGATCCTCATCCTGTTCGGCGCCGGTGTGTGCGCCGCCGTCACCCTCAGGTACTCCAAGGCGCGGGCCTCGGGCTGGGTCGTCATCGCGTTCGGCTGGGGCTTCGGCGTCCTGGCAGGCGCGTACACCGCCGCGCCCCTCTCCGGCGGCCAGCTGAACCCCGCGGTCACCCTCGGCATCGCCATCGACACCGGCAAATGGGGCAAGGTCTGGGTGTATCTGCTGGGCCAGCTCGTCGGCGCGATGCTCGGGGCCGTACTGACGTACCTGGTGTATCTCGCGCAGTTCCAGGCCAACGTCCGCACGGAGGGCACGACCGAGGGAACCGCCGAAGAGCCGGTGCCGACGCTCGGCATCTTCTCGACCATTCCGGAGATCCGGAATCCGCTCGCCAACCTCATCACCGAGATCATCGCGACCGTCGCGCTGGTGCTGCCGATCCTGGCCTTCGGGCTGACCAAGGGCCTCGGCGAGTCCGGCACCACCGCGCTGATCGTGTCGCTGCTCGTCGTGGGCATCGGGCTCTCCCTCGGCGGCCCCACCGGCTACGCCATCAACCCCGCCCGCGACCTGGGCCCGCGCATCGTGCACACCTTCCTGCCGATCCCCAACAAGGGCATCTCCGACTGGGGTTACGCCTGGATACCGGTCGTCGGCCCCCTGATCGGCGGGGCGCTCGCCGGCGCCATCTACAACGTGGCTTTCTGATCCCACCCGTGCGTCACTTCCGATCCCGTACGTCGCTCCCCATCCCGTACGCCGCCTTCACCCCTCACGCGCCCCTCTGACCAGCGACCCGACCCAGCCACCCAGGGGACAGCCATGACGGACACCGCCGAGAAGTACGTCGCCGCCATCGACCAGGGCACCACCTCCAGCCGCTGCATCGTCTTCGACCACAACGGCGCGATCGTCGCCGTCGACCAGCGCGAGCACCGCCAGATCTTCCCCAAGCCGGGTTGGGTGGAGCACGACGCGACCGAGATCTGGTCCAAGGTGCAGGCCGTGGTGGCCGGAGCGCTCGCCAAGGCCGGCCTGCGCGCCGACCAGCTCAGCGCGCTCGGCATCACCAACCAGCGCGAGACGACCGTCCTGTGGGACCGCGCCACCGGCAAACCCGTGCACAACGCGATCGTCTGGCAGGACACCCGCACCGCCGCCCTGTGCACCGAACTGGGCGGCGCGGACGGCCAGGACCGTTTCCGGGAGCAGACCGGGCTGCCACTGGCCAGCTATTTCTCCGGTCCCAAGGCGGCCTGGCTGCTGGACCACGTGCCCGGTCTCAGGGAACGGGCCGAACGCGGCGAGATCGCCTTCGGGACCATCGACTCCTGGCTGATCTGGAATCTCACCGGCGGCACAGAGGGCGGCCGGCACGTCACCGACGTCACGAACGCCGGCCGCACCATGCTCATGAACCTGGACACCCTCCAGTGGGACCCCTCGATCCTGTCCGCCATGAACGTGCCCGAGACCGTGCTGCCCGAGATCAGGTCCTCCGCCGAGGTGTACGGCACGGCGGTCGGACAGCTCGCCGGTGTGCCCGTGGCCTCGGCACTGGGCGACCAGCAGGCCGCCGTCTTCGGGCAGGCCTGCTATGACGTCGGCACCGCGAAGAACACGTACGGCACCGGCAGCTTCCTGCTGCTGAACACCGGCGACCGGCCCGTGCCGTCCAAGAACGGGCTGCTGACGACGATGGGCTACAAGATCGGCGGAGAGGCGCCGGTGTACTGCCTGGAGGGGTCCATAGCAATAACGGGCGCGCTGGTCCAGTGGTTCCGCGACCAGCTCGGGATCGTCCGTACCGCCGACGAGATCGAGACGCTGGCGGCGAGCGTGGAGGACAACGGCGGGGCCTACATCGTCCCCGCGTTCTCGGGCCTGTTCGCGCCCTACTGGCGCTCCGACGCGCGCGGTGTCGTCACCGGCCTCACCCGTTACGTCACGAAGGCCCATCTCGCGCGCGCCGTGCTGGAGGCGACGAGCTGGCAGACCCGGGAGGTCGTGGACGCCATGTATCAGGACTCCGGGGTGCGGATCACCACATTGAAGGTCGACGGCGGCATGACGAAGAACAACCTGCTCATGCAGCACCAGGCGGACGTCCTCGGCGTGCCGGTGATCCAGCCCCGGGTGTCGGAGACGACCTGTCTGGGCGCGGCGTACGCGGCCGGTCTGGCGACGGGAGTGTGGAACGACCTGGACGAGCTGAAGTCGCACTGGCAGCGGGACGCGGAGTGGACACCGGCGATGGAGGCGTCGGTACGCGACCGCGAGTACCGCAACTGGCGCAAGGCCGTGGAGAAGAGCCTCGGCTGGCTGGAGGAGGACGACGCGTGAAGGTGCGTGCCACGCGCGCGTGAGTGCTCCTCACCGGACCACGGCCCGTACCCCTGTCGGCGGGGGTACGGGCCGTGCCGGCCGGTCAGCCCAGGGCGGCCTGCCGGCGGTCGGCCGCGTGGTCCATCGCGTGCTGCACGACGCCGATGAGCACCTCCTTGACCGACTCCCGGTCACGCGCGTCGCACAGCAGGACGGGTACGCCGTCGTCCAGGTCCAGGGCCTGCCGGACGGAGTCGGCGGGGTAACGGGACGCTCCCTCGAAGCAGTTGACGCCGACGAGGAAGGGGATGGCACGCCGCTCGAAGTAGTCGACGGCGGCGAAGCAGTCCTCCAGGCGGCGGGTGTCGGCCAGGACGACGGCGCCGAGCGCACCCTCGGACAGCTCGTCCCACATGAACCAGAACCGTTCCTGCCCGGGCGTGCCGAAGAGGTACAGGACCAGGTCCTCGCGCAGGGTGATCCGGCCGAAATCCATGGCCACGGTGGTGGTGTGCTTGCCCTCCACACCGCTGGTGTCGTCGACCGGGCGCCCGGCCTCGGTGAGCAGTTCCTCGGTGCGCAGCGGCCTGATCTCGCTGACCGCGCCGACGAGGGTCGTCTTGCCCACGCCGAAGCCGCCGGCCACCAGGATCTTGAGCGTGACGGGCTCGACCAGGGGCTTGCCGCGCTCAGAACGCCCGAAGATCATCGGTCTCTTCTCCTGCTTGACGGTCCTGTTGGATGGGGTCGGGCGACGGCCGGACGTGACCGCCGCCGCCAGGGGTTTCAGTGCCGCGTACGCCGCCCTGCCCGGCGCCCGCCAAGCCGTTCGGGCCGCTGGGGCCGACGTCCGCCGGGCCGCCCGGGCGGCGGTCGGTGAGCGCACGGCCCGGCGGCCCCGCCCGGTCGGCGCCTCCGGTCCCCCGTCGGACGGGGAACTCCTCGGGACGGGCCCACGGCTGCCGGGCCCGTGACCCCGGCCCGTGCGGCGGGTGCCGGCCCGTCACGTCAGTGCTCCGTTCCCGAGCCGGTCACAGCGCTCGGAGACCGTTGATCACGTCGCGCAGAATGCTCTCGTCCGGCAGCTCGGCCGGGGGTACCGGACGCGTGACATGGACGAGCTCCGCGTGCACCAGGTCGCCGATGAGGACCCGCACCACACCGACAGGCAGGTCGAGTTCGGCGGCGAGCTCGGCGACCGACTGCGGTTCGTCACGGCAGAGCCCGACGATCTCCACATGCTCCGGCGCCAGCGTCGGATCCGATTCCTTGTCGCCCGCGTCGGGTTCCGCGGCGACCACCGCGATCAGGTCCAGCCGGTGCTGGGCCGGACTCGTCGTACGGCCGCGCGTCATGGCGTACGGACGTACGACCGGCCCGGCCTCGTCGTCGAACCAGTGGTTGCTTCCCTGACCGTCTCCGCTCATGTCATCCCACTACCCGCCTGCGGGCAGGTCGGTGCGCGGGGCGGTGCCCAGGTGCACACCGACCCGCTTGACCAGGAGCGTCATCTCGTAGGCAACCTGACCGACGTCGGAGTCGGCGTCGGACAGGACGGCGAGGCAGCTGCCGTCCCCGGCCGCGGTGACGAACAGGAAGGCGTCGTCCAGCTCGACCACCGTCTGCCGGACGCTGCCCGCGTCGAAGTGACGGCCCACGCCCTTGGCGAGGCTGTGGAAGCCGGAGGCGACAGCGGCCAGATGCTCGCCGTCCTCCCTTGTCAGGTCCGAGGACACCCCCGTCGGCAGTCCGTCGCCGGACAGGACGACGGCCTTGCGGATGCTCGCGACCCGGTCGACCAGGTCGTCCAGGAGCCAGTTGAGCTCCCCCTTGTTCGTCTCCGTGTGGCCGGTCGCCTTCGGTGCGGTCATCGACCGTCCCCCTTAGTCGTTCCTTGTGCTGTGCCGTGGTGGGCGCTGTCGCCCCCGGCGTTCTCCCGCCGGCCGCGCTGCCAGCCACGCTGGAGTGAGGCCATCCGGCTGCGGACCTCCTCGGCGTCGCGGTCGTCGGGCTGCGCGGCGCGCTCGGCACGCCGCGCGGTGTCCTGCTTGAGCTGTGGGGCCAGGCTGGCCTGGCGTACGCGCCGGGGCAGGGAACCGGTGGCCGGCTCGTTGCCCGTACCGGCGGCCGGGCTCGATGGAGCCGTGTCGTGTGCGGGCGTGACCTCGGCGCCGTGACGGGACGGGGTGGTGCCGGATACGACCGCCTCGCCGCTGACGCGGGTCGTCGGGTCGCCGGAGCGGACCGCCTGGTCGCCGGAGCGGTCCGCCGCGCCCCCCGACCCGACCGTGGGTCGAGGCGCGCCACGATCGGAGCGCGACGCCTCGCGGGCGGGCTCGGCGGCACCACCACGGGAACGGCCCCGCTCACCGGCGGGTTCGGCCGCACCGGCGCCGAAACAGGACCTCTCGCCCGTGGCCTCGAGGGCGCCATCCCCGACCGGAGTCCCCCCACCGGCAGACCCGGCCGCGCCGTCGGCCGACCTGCCCGTGGGGCCGGGGCCGTGGTCGGCCGGAGCCGCTTGCCGGGTGCGCCGGGGCAGCGGGGGGATGTCGGCCGCGGTGTCTGTGGTGCCGTCGGCGGGAGCCGTGTCGGGTTCCCCGACCCGGCCGAAGAGTTCGGTGGGGCGCCGGGAGGGCGCGGTGCGGCGGCGGGCCGGCAGCGGCGCCGGTCCGCCGGTATCGGAGCGGCGAGGGCCGGTGGAGGGCTGCTCGTCGGGCTCGTCGCGTCGGGTGCGCTGGTCGGTGACCGGCCTGCCGTGCGAACTGACCAGTTTGGGGGTGTGCCGGCGCGGCAGCGGTATGGGACCGCGGTCGCCGTCGTCGTCGCGTGCCACGTGGTCGGCGGCCGGCGAGGGTGTCTCGTCGTCGGCGCGGGAGCGGGAGCGGCGGTGCCGGAACAGTCCGCCCCGCTCGCTTTCCTCGTCCGCCAGGGCGCCGGGGAAGTCGTCGACGGCGTCGAGGTCCACGGGCGCCTCCAGCTCGACGGGGCCGTCCAGCAGCGACGTCGGCAGGCCGGGCAGCTGCGCCCGTGCGCCGGACCGCCCGGCGGCGCGGACCGCCGCCTGTCCGCTTCCCTTCCCGGAGCGGTCCCGGTCGAGGCGGAAGCCGAGACCGTTGGTGTCCGGTACGTCGTCGCTCAGCAGGGCGTCGGGGATGAAGACGACGGCGGTGGTGCCGCCGTAGGGCGACGGCTGCAGGGAGACCCGGACGTTCTGGCGCTGGGCGAGACGGCTGACCACGAACAGGCCGAGCCGGTCGGTGTCGGACAGTTCGAACTCGGGGGTCTCGGCGAGGCGCAGATTGGCGTCCAGGAGTGCCTCGGCCGTCATGCCGAGACCCCGGTCGTGGATCTCCAGCGTGAAGCCGTTGGCGACGCGCTCCCCGATGACCTGGACGGCCGTGTGCGGGGGCGAGAAGACCGTGGCGTTCTCCAGGAGTTCGGCCACGAGGTGGGTGAGGTCGGCGACGGCCGGGCCGGTGACGGCGACGCGGGGCAGGCGCCGTACCTCGATGCGTTCGTAGTCCTCGACCTCGGCGACGGCGGCCCGCACGACGTCCATCAGCTGCACCGGGCGGCGCCACTGGCGGGAGGGTGCGGCGCCGGAGAGGATCACCAGGCCCTCGGCGTGCCGGCGCATACGGGTGGTCAGGTGGTCCAGGCGGAACAGGTCGGCGAGCTCGTCCGTGTCCTCGGTGCGGCGTTCCATGGTGTCGAGGAGGGTCAGCTGCTTGTGCAGCAGCACCTGGCTGCGGCGGGCGAGGTTGACGAAGACCTCGGAGACGCCGGAGCGCAGTTCGGCCTGTTTGACGGCGGCCTCGACGGCGGCGCGCTGAAGGGTGTTGAGGGCGTGGCCGACCTCGCCGATCTCGTTCTTGTCGTACTCCAGCCGCGGTACCTCGGTCTCGACGTCGACCTGTTCCCCGGCGGACAGGCGGCGCATCACGCTGGGCAGCCGGACGCCGGAGGCCTCGTGCGCCTCCAGGCGCAGCTGGCGCAGGTCGCGGATGAGGCCGCGGCCGATCCGGACGGACAGGACGACGGAGAACACGAGCGCGAGGAGGCCGAGGAGGCCCGCGACGGCCGCCTGCAGGATGACGCTGACGGCCACGGGGCGGGTACGGTCCTGGAAGCGGTCGCCCGCCCGGTCGTCGAGGCTGCCCAGTTCGTGCAGGACACTCGCGGCCGTGGAGTCCCAGCTCTTCGCGGTGACGTCGCGCGGGGTGCCGGGGTCCGCGCCGATGACGCTCTGTTCGGCCGTGCGCAGTGAGGCGGTGGTGGCGTCCGTCCAGAAGCGCTCGTAGCGTGCGCGCTCGGCGGCGGGCAGCAGCGGCAGGCTGACGTCGTACAGAACGGTGCGCTGGGCGACGAGGTCGGAGATGCCGCGGGTCTCGTCGCGGGTGAGCCGGCCGACCACGAGGGAGGAACCGAGCAGCGCGTCCTCGCGGGAGAGCAGCTCGCGAGCTCGGCTGACGTTGACCAGCGCGCGGGCCTGGGCGTCCAGGTCGACGTCGTCGATGCCCTCGAGGGCGGCGAGCAGCGTGTAGCAGGGGTCGACGAGGCGGTCGTAGCGGTCGAGGGCCTGAGCGCGGGTCACCGTGCCGTGCTCGACGCTGCGCCGCAGGCTGCCGAGGCCGTCGAAGCCGTCCAGCGCGGCGGTGAGGCGCTCGCTGTCGCCGGAGTCCATGCCGTCGAAGACGTGAGAGTCGTCCGCGGTCTGCCGGATCCTGGCGATCGCCCGGTCGGTGGCGGCGCGGGTGCGCTGCAGCGCGGAGACGGCGTCGGCGGCGCGTGGGTCGGCGAGGTAGACGAGGGTCTGCCGTCGCTCCTGCTGCAGTGCGCGGATGGTGTCCTCGGCGGGGTAGCCGATGTCCTGCTTGACGTCCGACACCTGGAACAGCCGGGCGACATCGCGCCCTGTGAGTACCGTCGTGAATCCCCAGATGGCGGTCAGGGACACCAGCGGCACGAGAAGCAGCGCCACGATCTTCCGGCGGATCGACTTCCCGCGAAAGCGCATGGCCTCCCCCAGCTCGACCCCCGGCCGGGGGTGCACACGTCGGTCAACAAACGGCGCGAGCCTACTACCGCCCCACACCTAACTCGAAGACATGTCCGGAGGGTGAACTTCCGTTCCGGCGGCGAGACATGGCGAGTTGTCCGGTCATTGCGGGAGATTGCCACCGCGATCCGGGGCCCGGGTCCGACCGGACCGTGATCTCAATGACCGGGCGGTTGGCTGGTTTTTTTCGCAGGACGGGAATCTTCAGACGATCTCGTTCGTCCTTCTCTACGGGAAATGGGGGCGGAATGGGCCACAGGAGCCGCATCCCGCACCCCGGCGGCGTAAAGCAGCGCAAGCCGGGCAGCCACTGGGGAGCCGGAGTCTTGTGACGCCGGGGGCGAGCGGTCTGTTGGCGGTGGGGAGTGACACGGTGATGAGCACGACGGAGCGGCGCGAAGCGCCCGAGCAGAGTGTGGTGGGGTTCCCGGGGGCGCGGCGGGGCCCGGAGGCACCGGATCGCGACATTCCGGCGCGGGAGCGCCACAGGGAGGCCGCCGGACAACAGCAGCAGGACCATCGGCCGTTGTGGCTGGAGGAGCCCGCGAAACGGCACCCTATGCCGGATCCGGTGCGTACGGCGGCGGTCCGGGCGGTTCTGATCATCGCGGTGACGCTGATCCAGGCGATGGTGGCGTTCCTGTGCACGATGGCCGGGTCCTGGCTGGCCTTCCCCATGGTGATCAGCAGCGTGGCGAGCACGCTGGTGGCCACCTGGGCCGCGGTCGACGTGTGGGTGACCCGCCAGGTGTGGAACCAGCGGTACGGCGTCGTCTCCGAGCCGAGCAGCACGGCCCGGTCACTGCGCCGCGAGCGCCGCGCCCACCGGCGCCAGGAGCGGACCGGCCTGCGGGAGCAGGGGCGGATACGCCGCAGGGGCGGAGCCGGGCAGTTCTCGCACTCCTGAGGTGCCCGGGTTCGACGACGCCTTCACCCCCTTCGAACGGCACCGGCGGAAGGCCCGGCGACACTCACCGGGCTGCCCGGCGAACGCGAGGGGCGAGCCCGAGGACCGGCCCCTTCGCCGGCTTCCGATGGTCACGCCTTGGCGTACTCCCCGCCGCCGCGGCTACGCGGCGTGCCGATGGACATGCCCTGCGGACAGGCGCGGATCTCCGGGGTGGTGCCTTCCGCCCTCCAGGACGAACACCGACGCGGAGGCCGCGGCTGTCCCGAGCACGGTTGTCAGACGACGGTAGGGCGTGCGCGAGGCGGCGTTCCTCTCTTCGGACAACCGATCGGGCCTGAACCTGCCCTGAGCAGAGGGGAGTTCGTCGCTGGATCTCTCCGTGCCCGGCAAGTTCCACGCTCGAGGCGGGGGGCAGCCGCAGCGTGCCCGGCCGCGCCCCCGTTCATGGCGTGGCGGAGGCCGGGCGTTTGAACATCCGCGTCGCCGTGATCTCGCTGTGCACCGCCTCTCCGGCCTGGGGCTGCTGCGGCAGCCCCGGCCGGAGGTGTTCCTCCACGCTGATGTACTTCAGCCCCGCCCTGAGGTCGGCGTCGTTGCGCAGGCGGATGACCAGCGGGAACTCGGCCAGGGCGGTCGTGTCGAACAGGCCGGTCGTGTACAGCAGCTGCACACCGAGCGCGTCCGACACGGCCCGCTGGAGCTCCAGCAGGTAGGTGGCGTTGGCGCGGCCGATCGGGTTGTCCAGGAACAGCGTGCCGGCGTGCCGGTGCCTGTCCCTGCCCCGGTCGTTCGAGCGGAGGGCGGCCATCGTGCAGTACAGGGCGATCGCGGCGGTGAGCAGCTGACCGCCGGAGAAGACGTCGCCCATCTGCCCGACGGGGACGCGCTCGGCGCGCAGTACGGCGTCCGGCTTGAGGATCTCGACGGCCACGCCCTTCGGCTGCAGCGCCGCGGCGACTCCGCGCAGCAGCAGGGACATGCCGTCCCGGCGCAGGTCGGAATTCTTCTTCAGGGCCGCGCGCGTGGCCTCGTCGACGACCTCGCCGAGCCGCTCGGTGAGCGTGGCCTGGTCGGGTTCCTCGAAGCGGATGCGCAGGAACTCCTGTCCGGACCACTCGCCGAGGCCTTCGGGGAGGCGGGAGAGCCGCTGGGCGGAGCGCAGGGTGGCGAGGGCCGACTCGACCAGGCCCCGCAGGCGGTCCACGATCGAGTCGCGGTTGCGCTCCAGCTGGGTCAGCTCGTCGGTCAGGACACGGAGCCGGGGCGCGAAGGCGTCCGCCCACTTCTGCGCGTGCTCCGGCAGCGCGGACGCGGGCAGTTCGCGGATCTGCTGCCGGGCGGGGGTGCGGACCTGCTCGTAGCGCGTGGAGTTGGCGTGCCGGACGAGGACGTCGCTCGCCTCGCGCACGGCAGCGTCGGCGGCGGACAGGTCGGCGGCGCAGCCGCGCAGCGAGCGGCGGGCCTCGGCCGCGGAGTGCCGGGCCTCCTCGATGCCGCCGGGATACGGCTCCGGCTCCTCCTGCTCCTCCTCGGGGGCGTGCTCGCGCAGCAGGTCGCGGAGCATCGCGGCGATCTCGTCGAAGCCGCCGGCGGCGTCCTCGGCGGAACGGTGAGCCTCCAGCAGCTCGGCGTGGGCCTCGCGGGCCTCGGCCAGCGCCTCGGTGCGGGCGGCGAGTTCGCCGGTCGCGGTCCGCAGCAGGGCCTGTGCGTGCTCGGCGTCGCGGGGCACGAGTGCCTCGGGCAGCTCGGTGTGCGCCTCGCCGTCCTCGGGGGCGTGCCGCTCCGCCTCGCCGCGCAGCCGGCCGAGCTGCTCGCTCGCGCTGGACATGCGGGTCTCCAGGAGCTGGACCAGCTCCTCGGCGCGGGCGGCGGCGGCTTGTCGGGAGGGACCGTCGGAGCCGTCGGGCGACTGAAGCAGCTGCTCGGCGCGGGTGCGGACCTTGTTGCTGAGCCGGTCCAGTTCGGCGCGGGCGGCGCTCTCGTCGCTCTCGGCGCGGGCCTGCTCGGCGCGCAGATCGGCCCCGACGCCGACCTTCTCGTACACCTGGGAGGCGGCCCGGTAGGCCTCCCGGAGGGCGGGCAGGGACACCTTGGGGGCGTCCGTGTCCTCGACCGGTACGTCGTCGGGGGCGCCGGCGATCTCCGCGCGCTCGGCGCGCAGGGTGCGCGCGGTGCGCCGGGCGTCGTCGGCGGCGCGCTGGGCGGCGCGGCGGTCCTCGTCGGCGGCGCGGGCGCGCTCCAGACAGGCCTGGGCGCGGGCCTCGGACTCGGCGGCCTCGTCGGCGAGTTCGCGCAGTTTCACCTGCCAGCCGGCGCGCTCGCGGAGCCGGTAGGCGAGTCCGGCGAGGGCGTCCGCGGCGCGGCGGGCCTTCTGCGCGGCCTCCTGCCGCTCGTCGCGGATCTGTGCGGCCTCGGCGGCGGCCTCGTCGGCCTCCGCGCGCAGTGTGCGGGCCTCGGCCAGTTCGGCCTCGGCCTCCTCGGCGAACGCCCGGGTCTCCGCGGCGGTCCGGGCCAGTTCGCCGAGGCGTCCGGCGGGGCAGCCGGTGCGCCACGAGGCGAGCCGGGCGGCCAGCTCGCGGTCCTTGCCGAGCCGCGCGGCGAGGGCGCGGATCTCCTCGTCGCGCTCGGTGGCCCGGGCGCGCAGGGCCTGCCGTTCCTCGTCGGCGGCGTGCTCGTCGTGCATGGCGGGGTTCGGTGGCACGAGGAAGACGTCCGCGGAGGCGGCGCTGTCGGCGGGAGGCGGCGCGAGCAGGGCGGCGGCGGTGCCGACGGCGACGGCGGAGCGGGGCAGCAGGGCGGCGTCGCCGAGCGCCTCGCGGGCGCGCGCGTGCGTGTCCGGGTCGGTGATGATCACGCCGTCGACCAGTTCCGGGCGGGCGGCGAGCACGCGCGCGTGGTCGGCGGGGTCGACGGCCTGGGCGAGATAGCGCCAGCCGGGCAGTGCCGGGATGCCGTGTTCGCCGAGGAACTCCACTGTGGCCAGGACGTCCGGGCCCGGCGGCAGCAGTCCCCCGTCACCGAGCGCGCCGAGGATCCTGGAGTCGTCGGCGGCGGCGGTGCGCAGGTCGAAGAGGTGCCGTTCGGCGGTCGACACGGCGTCGTCGAGGAGTGCGCGCAACTCGTCCGCGAAGCGGTCGAGTTCCTCCGGGGCGAGCGGGCCCTCAGCGGGGACGGCGGAGTCGGTCGTGGCTCCCCCGCGCGTGTCGTCGCCCGGCTCCGTCCTCGGGGCGGGCACCCGCGCCCTGCTGGGCGCACCGGGCAGGCTGAGCAGTTCCGCGAGGCGCTCCTCGGCGGTCAGGGACTCGGCGAGGCGCCGCTCGGCCTCGTAGGCGCGCTCGGCCGCCGTCGCGGCGTCCGCCGCGCGGGCCGCGGTCAGTTCCGCGCGGGACTCCGCGGAGGCCGCCTCGCGCGCGTGCTCGGTGATCTTGCGGGCGGCCTCGCGGGCCGCGTCCCAGGCGGCCACGGCGGTCTTCTCGGCGTCGCTGGCGGCGAGCGCGGCGCGGGCCGGGTCGGCGTCCGGCGTGCTGTCGTCGAGCCAGCCCGCGCGGACGGCCTCGGCGGTCTCCTGCTCGACCTCGGCGAGGCGCTGGCGCAGATGTCCGGCCTCGCTGCGGGCGCGCTGTGTCTCGGTCGCGGCGGTGGTCGAGTCGCGGTAGGCGCAGTCACCGGCCTCCTGGAGGGCGGCGGAGCGCTCCTCCTCCTCGTTGGCGAGCGTTTCGGCGCTCTCGGCGGCCGTGTGGAGGGCCCGTACGAGGTCCGCGGCGGCCTTGGCGCGGGCCGCGAGCGCGGGCGCGGCATCCCGCTCGGCCTCCTGGATGGCGGCGGACACGCGTGCGACCCGGTCTGCGGCGGCGCGGTGGCGCAGCACGGCCTCGGCGGCCTGCCAGGCGGAGTGCAGGGTGCGGGCGTCGGCCAGCTCGCGCTTCTGCGCGGCGGCGGACTTCTCGGCGGCGGCGAGGGCCAGCGAGGCGTGCCGGTAGGCGAGTTCGGCGGCGATCAGGGCGCTGCGCTCGCGGGCGCCCTCCGAGTGCGTGACGGCGTAGGCGGCGGCCGTGACCCGCTGGGCGAGCTCGGCGGCCCGCACCCGCTCCTGCACGGCCCGCGCGGACAGCCGCCGGGCCAGGGTGCGGGTGCGGCGCTCGGCGCCGGCGTGGACGTCACGCGCGCGTGAGCGGGCCTCGGCGGCCTCGACGATCCGCCCGAGCAGGTCGACCGACCCGGCCGTGAAGTCGCGTTCGGCGATCAGCTCGGCGCGCCGGCCCAGCTTGTTGCCGAAACCGCTGACGAGGTCGGCGAGGCCGTCTGTGTCACGGGTGTCGGTGACCGCGCGCAGCAGCAGGTCGGTGAAGTCGGAGTCCTTCTTCACCGCGAAGAGACCGGCCGCCTCGCCCTCGTCGGCGTTCATCTCCCGCTGGTAGCGGAAGAGTTCGGGGTCGAGACCGAGGTCGCCCAGGTGCTCGATCCAGCGGTCGTGGATCTCCTCCCAGTGCACCTCCAGGTGCGGGTAGGCCTTGCCGGCCTCCGTGAGGGCGTCGCGGAAGCCCTTCATGGTGCGCCGGCGGCCCTGGGCGCCCGAGGTGCCCTCGACGGGCGGTCGTACGGCGGTGGACTCGGCGACGGGCAGGTTGTCCAGGCTCAGGCCGGGGCCGGGCCGGAACGAGTACCAGGCCTCGGCGAACTTCCGCGGGTCGTTGGACACCTGGCGCCCACGCCACTCGCTCACCTTGCCGACGACGACGCACTCGCCGGTCTGCACGTGCTGCCATTCCAGCGCCACGTGCCCGCAGTCGTCGGCGAGCAGGAACTTGCGCAGCACGCCGGAGCTGGCGCCGCCGAGGGTGTTGCGGTGGCCCGGCAGCATCACCGAGAAGATCAGCTTGAGCAGAACGGACTTGCCACCGCCGTTCTCCAGGAAGAGCACGCCCGCGGGCGCGGGCCGGCGCGGCGGCCCGGACGGCTCCTCCTCGAAGAACTCCGCCTGGGTGGGCGCCGGGTCGGGCACGGGCTCGCCGACACCCCGCAGGTCAAGCACGGTGTCGGCGTAGCGCGCACCGGCGGGACCGATGGAGTAGAGGCGGACCCGGGACAGCTCGTACATGGCGGACTCTCGTAAGTCTGGTGAAAGGTGCGGTGGTTCAGGGATCTTCGAGGAGCTCGGCGGCCCTCAGGAGTGGAACGGCAGCCCGGCGTCGGCCACCAGTTCCAGGTCCTCGGTGTCCTCGGCGGGCAGCAGGCTGGCCGTGCCGTCGGTCACCGGTACGACACCCAGCTCCAGCAGTTCGGCCATGGCGGCGCTGCCGGCCATGTCACGGACCTGGAGCTGGTAGCGGGCGGTGGTGCGGTAGGTGCCGCCGCTGTCGTCGCCGGTGCGCTGCAGGAAGCCCGAGTCGGTGAGGAAGGCCAGGGCCTTGGCCACGATCCCCGTGGTGGAGGCGGCCGGGCGGCGGGCGTCCTTGGTGGCACCGGTGGCGCTGCGTCTGGCCCAGATCCGCCAGGCGGCCTCCAGTCCGGGCGCGCCGGTCGCCGGGTCGGTGTTCTCGCCCAGTTCCTCGGCCCGCTCCTCCAGGCGCCGGCAGGCCTGTCGTACGAAGGCGTCGACGCCGTTGACGGTGACCCGGCCGATGTAGGTGTCGTCGGCCAGGTCCTCCGGACGGGGGAAGGCCAGTGCGGCCGCGGCGAGATGGGCGAGTCCGTGCAGGAAGCGGTCGCCGGAGTCGGCGGCGGTGCGACGCGCGTAGTCGCCCATGCGGACGGCGAAGACCGAGTCCTCGGCCGCCGTCACGGCCATCCCCGCGCGCGGGGACACCTCCAGCACGACGAGCCCCAGACCGGCGGCGACGGCGTCGGCGAGCCGCGCGAACGCCGGGTCGTCGCGGTAGCGGCGCAGCAGCTCGGCGTACTCCTGGTCCCGCGCGGGCTGCAGCTTGGGCTGCAGCCCGAAGGCGACGAGCCGCGCCGCGTCGGCGGCGTCGGCGGGGGTGACGGCGGCGGGCGCCGACGGCGCGGACGGCTCCGCGTCACTCCACTCGACGTGCTCGCTCACGACTGCAACTCCTCTTCTTGACAACGGGGCTGGGCACGCGGGCCCGTATGGGGCGCGGGGCGGTATGGACATGCGGCTCCGCCGCGGGGGGCGCGGCCGGCCACGACGGACGCGCAGCCGGCGTGCGGCATCAGGCCGCCTCCGTCCGGTCCGCCGCCATCCCCGCGGCATCCAGCAACGCGGTCCCCACGATCAGATCCGCCCCACCGAACTCGCGGTCGTCCAGCTCCGTGCCGTCGTCCACGGCGAAGAGCAGCTTCTCCTCGCCCTGCCGGTAGGCGGTGCCGACGGCGGGACTGGCCGCATGGACCGCCAACAGGGCCACCAGGTAGGCCAGATCGGGGTCACCGGTCCGCCGGGCCTCGGCCAGGAGGCCCGACAGTCTGCGCGGTGCGTCGGCCGGGAGGTCCAGCAGCTCCATGGCGGCGGCCAGTTGCTCCTCGCTGAACCGGCTGTCGTCCGGCGTCGCGATCAGATCCGGCTCCGGCATCTCCGCGCCCAGGTGCTCGCGCTCCACCGGCGGGGTCAGCAGTATGTCGACGAGGTCGGCCACGCGGACGGACACCGGCGTCCGCAGGCCCGTGCCGTGCGTGAAGAACGCGTCCGTGACCCGGATCGCCTGCTCCAGGGGCAACGGCAGGAGAGGGGCGACGAGATGGCCGTAGAGGTCCGTCCCGGACGTCGCCATGGGCGTCGCGAAGGCCTGCCGGTCCTGTTCGGCGCGGAACAGCGGGCCCGCCTCCAGCAGCCGGGACTGGAGCTGGGTGTGCCGCCGGATGCAGTCCTTGACGATGTCGACGAGTTCGGCGGCGCGGCGCTTGTGCTCGGGCTCCTCGGTCTCGTCGCGGGCCTTGCGGATGTTGGTGAGGATCGCGTTCTCGTGGCGGTAGCGGTCGGCCACGTGGTCCAGGGCCTCGGCGATCATGTCGGGCACCGCGCTGAGCCAGTCGACCGCGCGGACGTTGCGCCGGGTGGCCTCCAGGGCGCGTCGCAGGCTCTCCGAGTACTGCACCGTGCGGTAGCGGGCCTGCTCGGCGGCGAGCTGGGCGTCGGCGAGCCGGCCGCGGTTGATCAGCACCTCGAGCTTGACCTCGGCGGCGATCTGGGCGCTGGTGACGTCGGTGTCGAGGGCGCCGACCAGGACGTTGACCGCCTCGTCCGTGGTCCGCAGATAGACCGTGCCGCCCGGGCCGGGGACCTCCTCGATCAGTTTGAAGTCGTAGTCCCGGCGGACGTACGTGCCGTCGGGCGCGAAGGTGCCGTAGACGGCGCGGAAGCCGCGGTCCACACTGCCGACGTTGATCAGGTTCTCCAGGACCCAGCGGGCCACGCGCTCGTGTTCGGCGGTGGGCCGCTGCGGGGCCTGGGCGGCGATGCGCGGGACGAGCCGGGCCACGATCTGCTCGTGGTCGGCGCCGGTGTCGAAGTCCATGTTGAGCGTGACCAGGTCGATGGCGGCGAGGGCCACCTCGGCCATGCCGTACACCGAGTACTCACCGGCCAGGTTGGCCTTGCGCGCGTCGAGGTCGTGCAGCGGCGCGGTGCAGGCGAGCGCGCGCAGCCGCCGCGCCAGCCCCTCGTCGGCGGCCGGGCCCGGAGCCGGGCGCGGCCCCGCGCTGAGCTGGGGCGGAACGCTGTCCGTCGATCCAGGCGAAGTCACGGTGCACAGACTAGGTCCTCGGTCTGACATCGACACAAACGAGACGCTCCGCCGGTTCGGCCGGCACGGCCGCGGGTCGTTCCTCGGGCGCCGCGCGCCCTTTACGGGGTGCCTTCTTGGCCGACGCGCCGCCGGTACACCTCCACGACCCGCTCCAGCGAGTCCACGAGGTACGTCTCCAGCAGCCGCTCGGCCTCGCGCCGGTCGCCGTCCTGCAGCGCCCGCAGGATCTCGCGGTTGCGGGCGAGGTAGGGCTCGTGCAGCCGGCGGGGGTCGTCGACGACATGGAAGGCGAGCCGCAGTTCGGCGAAGACGCTGCGCATCAGTTCGTCGGTGCGTTCGCTGCCGGCGAGGGCGACCAGCTCCCGGTGGAAGTGGATGTTGGCGGTGCCCAGCGCCTTCCAGTCGTGTTCCGCGGTGGCCCGCTCTCCCTCGGCCACGGCCGCGGCCACCCGCTCCAGCCGGTACGGCGGCTCGCCGAGCCCGCGCACGACGGCGCACTCGACCAAGGAGCGCGTGCGGTAGATGTCCTCGACGTCCTCCACGGTCAGGACCCGCACGAACACGCCGCGGTTGAGTTCGTGGACCAGCAGCCGTTCGTGGGTGAGCAGCCGGAACGCCTCACGCAGGGTGTTGCGGGAGACCCCGAGCGCCCCTCCGATGCCGTCCTCCGACAGCCGGGTTCCGGGCGGGAAGTACCCGTCGGCGATACGGCCCCGGAGGATGTCCGAGACCCGCTCCGCCGTGCTCGTACGCCCCAGGAGCGCACGGTCGTCGGCCAGTGCCGTCAGCTGCTCTGCCATGCCGGGAATTCAATCGCACGCACCGGAACGAAACAACATGGGTATTGAAGGATCGTTGAACGATCCTCTACGGTGCTCGGGACGGCACTGTTCACCTCCCCCAGGAGCCGGCATGACGCGGACAACTCGCACCGAAGACCTGCCCGTCACCACCGTGGACGAGCACGCGCACGCGTGGAGCCCGAAAACCGCGCGGGCCCGCTTCCGAGGAGGCCTTTCGGGCCCCACGGCCGGTGTCGCGGCAGGCCACACCCAGGCCAACCTGATCTCGGTGCCCGCCGACTGGGCCTACGAGATGCTGCTGTTCTGCCAGCGCAATCCCAAGGCGTGCCCCGTGCTCGACGTCACAGACGCCGGCTCCCCCCAGACGGTCCTCGCGGACGGCGCCGACCTGCGCACCGACCTGCCGCGCTACCGGGTGTGGGAGGACGGCGAGTTGGTCGAGGAGCCCACCGACGTGCGCGCGCACTGGCGCGACGACCTGGTGTCGTTCCTGCTCGGGTGCAGCTTCACCTTCGAGTGGGCACTGGCCCGGGCGGGCGTGCCGATCAGGCACGTCGAGCAGGGCCGCAACGTGCCGATGTACGTCACCACGCGTGCGTGTCGGGCGGCGGGCAGGTTGCGCGGGCCGATGGTGGTGTCCATGCGACCGGTGCCGCCGGAGCACATCCGTGCCGCGATCCGGGAGAGCAGCCTGCTGCCGGCCGTGCACGGCGGTCCCGTGCACTGCGACGACCCCGCCGCGCTCGGCATCGAGGATCTCGCGCGGCCCGACTTCGGCGACCCGGTGACCCTCGCACCCGGGGACATCCCGGTCTTCTGGGCCTGCGGGGTGACCCCGCAGGCGGCGGTGATGGCCTCCCGGCCGCCGTTCGCCATCACCCACGCCCCGGGTCAGATGTTCCTGACCGACGCCCGCGACGAGCAGTACCGGCTGGTGGGCATCGTCTGACGTCGCGGGGGCCGCCGTCCTCGCGAACGGCACGGCCCGGCCGGACGACACGGCCCGGAGGTGCCACACGCGCGTACTGCACGCACTTGCCCTTCGCGGGGGGGCAGACGTGCGATTCGTACCGGCGCAGGCCGCGACACGGAGCCCGGAACCTCCCCGCGCGCGTACACGGGCCTCCGCCGAGCGCGTGCACGCGACGTCCGCCACGCACGCGTACGCCGCAACCGCGGGCCACCGCACCGGACGGCTGCCGAGCGACACAGCCGCGGGCCCGGCCCGGTGAACGCCCCGGCGGGGCCTGGCCCCGGCACGGTCCAGGTCCCGACCGGGCCGGGCGGCCGGCGTTCGGCGGGCACCCGAGCGGGCCGCGACCGCCGGACGCCACCCGGTGCTCCCTGCTCCCGGTGCTACCCGGGGACCGCGCTGGTCCGCGCCGCCTGCGTCCCGACGGCCGCACAGGCCGCCTCGGGCACTGGGCCCGTCTCGGCCGCGTCCGCAACGGCCTCGCGCGCCACAGCGGCGACCGGCGCCACTCGCGCGCTACCGGGCATCGCGGCCTCGGAGGCCACCATGCCCGCAACGGAGGCCGCCCGGATCGTGCTCGGAATCGCCACCTCGCAGGTCGCGCCCGCGACCGAGGCGGACACCCGCGCCGTACCCGCGGCCGCGACCGCGGGTGCGGAACCCGGCAGGGCTGCCGGACTCGTGTCGGCCGGGCGCCGCTGAGCCTCGGCGTCCTGGCCCGTGCCCTCCGTCAGGGCCGCCAGCGCCGCGGTCACCGCCGCCGAGGCACGCAGGTCGAGGCGGGCACTGGTGCCCCGGGCCCGGTGGTGGATCTCGTCGGCGGCCAGGCGCAGCAGCTGGGGCAGCAGGTCCTTGCAGCGCCGGACCACCCAGGCAGTGCCGGCCGTGGCCAGCCACAGCAGGCTCGCCGTGCGGGTCGGGGCGGGGAACTCCGGCTCGGACGACGGCGGCCGTCCCGTGCCCCGGCCCGCCTCGGTGAGGAGGCCGTGGAAGCGCACGGCGAGCTGCCGGTGCCCGCGCTCCCCGGGATGCAGCCGGTCCGCGCTCCACAGGGCCCGGTCGGTGATCCAGGTGCCGTCCGCGGCGTGCAGGTGGACGGCCCCGTAGCGTTCGGACAGCGCGTGGACGACCGCGTTGACGGCCCGTTGCCGGCGGGCCAGCGGGCGGGCCAGGGCAGCGGGCAGTCCCAGCATCGCGCCGGGGTCGGGCAGGCAGGCGCTGAGCACGGTGGCGCCCTCGCGGGTGAACGCCGCGTACACCGTGTCGAGGTGGGCCGCCACCGCCTGGATGTCGAAGGTGTGGCGCAGCGTGTCGTTGACGCCGATGACCACGGACACCACGTCGGGGCGGAGTTCGAGGGCGGCCGGGGTCTGCCGCTCCAGCACGTCCCGCGTCTGCGCGCCGCTGACCGCGAGGTTGGTGAACTCCACGGCGTCGGCGGTCTCGGCGAGCGAGGGCGCCAGCAGCGCGGCCCAGCCCCGCCAGCCGTCCCCGACGGGATCGCCCACGCCCTGGGTCAGCGAGTCCCCGAGGGCGACGAAGCGGACGGGTCTCATGCCACGCCCTCCGACACGGTGCGGGGGAGGCCGGTGGGGCGGAGCACCTCCGCGTCGTGGGCCTCCAGGAAGGCCTCGACGGCCTTTCCCCAGCCGAAGCACTCGGCACGCGCGCGTGCCGCCTCCCGCCGGACCCGCTCGCCCCGGTCGAGGAGCAGCTCCACGGCGTCCGCGAACGCCTCGCCGCGGTCGGCGGCGGTCGCCCCGGCCGAGCCGATGACCTCGGGCAGGGCGGAAGAGGCGCTGGCCACGACGGGCGTGCCGCAGGCCATGGCCTCCAGCGCGGCGAGCCCGAACGTCTCGGCCGGCCCGGGCGCGAGAGCGACGTCCGCGGTCGCCTGCAGGGCGCCGAGCACGGCCCGGTCGGAGACGTGTCCGAGGAACGTCACCGGCAGTCCGTGTTCCCGCGCGCGCTGCTCCAGCCGGGGCTTGAGCGGCCCGTCCCCGGCCACCACGAGCACCGCCTGCCGGCCGCGCCGCAGCAGCGCCTCGAGGGCGTCCAGGGCCGTGCCGGGCCGCTTCTCCACGGACAGCCGGGAGCACATCACGAGCAGCACCTCGCCGCCGCGTGCGTGCAGGGAGCGCAGGCCCGGGTCGCGCAGCGCGGGGTGGCGTTCCATCAGGTCGACGCCCAGGGGGGCGCGTACGACGTTGCGCGCGCCGATGCGCACGAACTCGCGCTCGGCGAACTCCGTGGTGCACACCACCCGTGAGTAGACGTGCGCGGTACGGGTGTTGAGGGCGTCGGCGGCCCGGCGGGAGAGGTTCTCGGACAGGCCCCAGGTGCGCAGCACGCCGTCGGCGGTCTCGTGGGAGACCATCACGGCGGGCACGCGCGCGCGGCGGGCCCAGCGGCCGGTCCAGCGCAGGGTCGTACGGTCCGAGACCTCCAGGCGGTCCGGGGCCAGCTCCTCCAGGAGAGCGGCCACGCGCCGCTTGTCGGTGAGGACGCGGTAGCCGCCGGTGCCGGGCAGCAGCGGGCCGGGCAGGGTGATGACCCGGCCCTGTTCCGTCTCCTGGTCGGTGTGCCGTTCGCCGGGGACTATGAGCACGGGTTCGTGGCCCGCCGCCTTGAAGCCCCTGCCCAGCTCGCGCAGGGCGGTGCGCAGGCCGCCGGAGGCCGGGGCGACGAAGTTGGCGAGCCGGACGATGCGCAGGGGCCGGCCGGTCATGCCGCCACCGCCGTCTTCCGTGCCGCGAGGACGTCGTCGTAGTGAGCGATCAGCTGGTCGCCGACGGCGGCCCAGGTCCGGCCCTCGACCATGGTGCGGGCGGCGAGGCCGTAGTGGGCGCGCCGCTGGGGGTCGGCCGCCAGTTCGCGGACGGCCTCCCGGACGGCCGCGGCGTCGCGCGGCGGGACGAGGAGTCCGGTGCGGCCGTGGGCGACCAGGTCGAGCGGACCGCCGGCGGCGGGGGCGACGACGGGGACGCCGCTGGCCATGGCCTCCTGGACGGTCTGGCAGAACGTCTCGAAGGGGCCGGTGTGCGCGAACAGGTCCAGCGAGGCGAAGATCCGCGCGAGGTCGTCGCCGGTGCGGCGGCCGAGGAAGACCGCGCCGGGCAGGGCCTCGGTGAGGTGGGCGTGGCTGGGGCCGTCGCCGACGACCACGACCTTGACGCCCTCCAGACCGCAGGCGCCGGCGAGCAGTTCGACGTGCTTCTCGGGGGCGAGCCGGCCGACGTAGCCGACGATGACCTCGCCGTTGGGGGCGAGTTCGCGACGCAGTGCCTCGTCACGGAGGTCTGGCCGGAAACGTACGGTGTCCACGCCGCGCGGCCACAGCCGGACCCGGGGTACGCCGTGGGCCTCCAGGTCACCGAGGGCGGCGCTGGAGGGGGCGAGGGTGCGGTCGGCGGCGGCGTGCACGGAGCGGATCCGCCGCCATGCGGCCGCCTCGCCGGCACCCATGTAGGTGCGGGCGTAACCGGCCAGGTCGGTCTGGTAGACGGCGACGGCGGGGATGCCGAGCTTGGCGGCGGCGGCCATGCCGCGGACGCCGAGGACGAAGGGGCTGGCGAGATGGACCAGGTCGGGGCGGTGCTCGACGAGCGCCGCGGCGAGGCGCCGGCTGGGAAGGGCGACGCGGACCTGGGGGTAGCCGGGGAGCGGGAGGGAGGGGATCCGGACGACCGGGCACGGGGCGTCCGTGTCCGGTCCGCTGCCCGGAGCGGGGGCGGGGGCGACGACGAGCGGATGGTGACCGCGATCTACGAGGTGCCGGGCGGTCTGGAGCGCGCAGTGGGCCACGCCGTTCACATCGGGGGGAAAGGATTCGGTCACGATGACGACACGCATACGGGTGTTGTCGCCGCGCGGGGCGTGGCCGCGTCGACTTCGATCTTTCCGCCCGGGGAACGTCCTGTGAGCGTTGGGCTGCACACCCGAGCAGGTCAGACGGCCGTCATGACCGCCTGACCTGCGGGACACCCGGTGTTCACACGGCGGGCGGTCGTCCGCCCGGACCGTGTGCGTGCGTGGGGGTCAGCCGAGGGCGGCGTCGGGTCCGAAGCGGCTGCGGACCGCCGTCTGCACCTCAGCCTCCTCGGCCGGATCGGCGGCCAGGCGGCGCAGGCGTTCCACGACCCGGGCGTCACCGGTCTCGGCGTGCCGGGCGGCGAGTTCCCGGGTGGTCTCCTCGCAGTCCCACAGGCATTCGACGGCGAAGCCGGTGGCGAAGGAGGGGTCGGTGGCCGCCAGGGCGCGGGCGGCGCGGCCACGGAGATGGGAGGAGGCCGTCTCCCGGTAGATGTGGCGCAGGACGGGTGCGGCGCAGGCGATGCCGAGGCGTCCGGTGCCGTCGACGAGGGTCCACAGCGTGGGCGCGTCGGGGCCCTCGCCGCGCACGGCCTCGCGGAGGGCGCCGAGCACCAGGTCGCGGTCCTGGACGCCGCCACGGCAGGCGAGCATGCGTCCGGCGGCGGAGCCGAGTGCGTCGGGGCGCTGGGCCCAGCGGCGCGCGTGGTCGACGGCGGCTACGCTGCGCATCCGTTCGAAGGCGTCGACGGCGGCCTCGACGACGACGGTCGTGCCGTCGGCGACGGCGGCCTCGATCAGGTCGAGGGCGTCGGGGTCGTTGCCGTCGGCGAGATAGCGCAGTGCGGTGCAGCGGGCGCCGTCGATGCCGGTCCGGGCGGCCTGCACGATCTCCGGCCGGTCCTCGGGGCCGGCCACGGCGACCAGGCACCGGGCGGCCGGCACATGGAGGGCGGCGCCCCGGTCCATGCCCTGCTGGGCCCATTCGAAGACGGCGCGCACGCTCCATCCGGGCCGGGGGCCGGTGGGCCGCAGCTGGCGCTGCCAGCGGTCGAAACAGCCGGTCTCCTGGGCGGTCCGCACGCGGGTGGCGATCCCTTCGCGCGCGTCCTCGGCCCACAGGCGCCAGGGCCTCGGCTCGAAGGCGTCGCGTACGGCGGCGGCCAGCTCGGCCTCCCCCTCCGGGTCGGTGCCGAAGCGGGCCAGCACGGGCGCGGCGAGGGCGCGCAGTCCCGCGTCGTCGTCCCTGAGGGCCAGCTCGTCCAGGGCCCAGGACCAGTTGGAGCCGTGGGCGGCGTACCTGCGGAGCAGTTCGAGCGCGTCCTTCCTGCCGTAGGAGGCGAGGTGCCCGAGGACGGCCAGGGCGAGGCCGGTACGGGACTCGTCGGTGTCGAGGACGTCCTCGGGGTCGAAGAGGTGCGCCTCGATCGCGTCCAGCTTGCCGTTCAGGTCGAGGTAGAGCCGGGCGTAGTAGAGGGAGCGGTTCTCCACCTGCCAGTCGTGGCGGGGATCGCGCAGCACACAGTGGTTCAGGGCCGCGAGTGCTTCGGCGCGCGGGGCGGTGAGCGCGTGCAGTGTGCCGTCGCCGCGGCCCCGCTGGAGCAGGCCGAGCAGCGTACCGCTGGGCGCTATGACCGGATCGAACATGGGAAACAGCCTCACATCAAGCGTCGACGCAACCGGGAAACACGCATTACCTGGCCGCGTGACACAACGTCGGAGCCCCCGCCGTCTCTTGCTTGCCGAAGACCATCTCTCTCTGCCTCTCGTCGGTGGCCCATGCGGACCGCATCACGGCCCGCGCGGTGCGGCAACACCTGCCCAGCCATCGCGTCCGTGAATCACGTCGTCATGATGACCCGGCCGTTCGCGCTGCCGCGACCGTATTTCCGGCGGCCCTTTACCGCCTCCCCCGTTTTTCGTGTCGTAGCTGGTCAGGACATGCGCGTCAGTGCGCGCCGAACAGCTCCAGGAGTTCCGCCTTGCCGAACATGCGGGCGGTGTCGACGGCCGACGGCGTCCCCGCCGCGGGGTCGGCTCCGCCTTCCAGGAGGGCCTTGATCACGTCCGTCTCACCCTTGAAGACGGCACCCGCGAGCGGGGTCTGGCCCCGGTCGTTGATCTGGTCCGCGACGGCACCCCGGGCGAGCAGGGCACGCACCGAGTCGGCGTGACCGTGGTAGGCGGCGAGCATCACCAGGGAGTCGCCGCGGTCGTTGGTGAGGTTGGCCGGAACGCCGGCGTCGACGTACGCCACGAGCGCCTCCGTCTGACCCCGCCGGGCCAGATCGAAGATCTTGGTCGCCAGCTCCACGACCTCGGGGTCGGGGGCTTCACTCATCGGCGGACCGCCTCTCCTGGAACTTCGGGGACTGCAGGGAGCGTACGGCAGCGAGCGGAACACGGCCGTACGAGTGAATCGCCAGCGTACTGGCTCGCGCGGCACATGACCCGATGTGCCCGAGGTAAAGATCAGCAGCGACCCCCGATCGAGGCAACCGTGCGGCTCACCGAGGGACGAAGCCGCTCCACCGATCGGGCGAAATCTGGCGGATTTCACCCAGTTGCACCTTTAAGCATATAGACACATCCTGTGATCCTGGAAGAACTCAGGGTGACTGTCCCCCACCCGCGACACCAGGAGGCCCGAAAATGATCCTCTCCGTCTCAGGCGTCATGCTGCTCGGCGTCGTCGTCTTCCTCTTCTTCCGCAAGGACGGCCTCAAGGGCTCGCACGCATGCACGTCGGCCCTGTTCGGCTTCTACCTGGCCAGCACGGGCATCGCCCCCAGCATCAAGGCCGGCGGCGAGAGTCTGGCGAGCCTCCTCGGCGGCATCAAGTTCTGACCCCGCCCGCCCCACCCGCACGCACGCACCATCAGGAGACAGCAGTGGCCCGGCGCCCTCTCCCCCGCATTCTGAGCAAGGACAGCGCCCAGATCGCCCGGACGCAGCTCGCCCGGAGCAGGGAGCTGGCCCGGACGGCGGCCGACAGTGCCACCGACGTGCTGCACCCGCTGATCACCGTCACGCGCGGCCTGCGCCGACTGGCCTCGGCCGGGCGGCGCAGATGGGCGGACATGCCCAAGGACAAGCGGGGGCCACTGCTGTTCCTGGTGGCCTCGGTGATCCTGGTCGTGGCGCTGATGCCGTACGGACCGCTGCTCGCCGTCATCACCGTGATGGCCGCGGCGGCCTGGGAGGGCCGCGACCGCACCCCGCCGGCCCCCGAAGGGCCCGACGAGTCCCAGACCGAACGGCTCCGGTCCCTCTACGAGTCCCTGGTGCCGTACTTCTCCAGCCCCGAGGACCCGGCACCGCTGTACGCGCACGGCGGGGAGTGGGAGAAGGCGCTCACCGCCCACGAGTTCGACGACGCCGGGCGCGTCGGTCATCTCGTGATCCGCTACCCCGCCTATTTCCCGGACGGCGAACCCGCGGCACGCGCGCGGATCGAGCAGGTGCTCACCGCGAAGGCCGGCCGGGGCCGCGAGTACCACTTCGCGTGGGACGAGGAGGGCAACCAGCTCACCGTCACCGTCCTGCCCCCGCTGCCCGCCGACATCCCGGCCCAGCACTTCGTCACCGCGCCCGGCGAGACCGTCCTCGGCTTCACCGACGCGAGCGAGGTCCAGCGCACGCTTCCCCTCTCCTACGGAGAGGAACAGATCGACGTACCCCCGGTCGTCTGGCGCACCGGCGTCCGCTCCACCGAGCCGCACCTGCTGGCGATGGGCCACCCCGGCAGCGGCGCCTCGACCCTGCTGCGCTCCATCGCCCTGCAGGCCCTCCGTCACGGCGACATCCTGATCGTCGACGGCGGCGGCACCGGCGAGTACGCCTGCCTGACCGGCCGGGACGGAGTGCTGGCCGTGGAGTGCGCGCTGCCCGGCGCGCTGGCGAGCCTGGAGTGGGCCGCGCAGGAGACCGAGCGGCGGCTCATCGCCGTCAACCTGGCCCGGCAGGCGGGCGACCCGCCGCCGGCCGACGCCCGGCGCGCGCTGTGGATCCTGGTGGACCGCCCGTCGGTCTTCGCCCATCTCGCCACGGCGGACGGCCGCAAGGACCCGCAGACGCTGCTCCAGGTGCCGCTGCGGCACGGCCGGGCGGCCAACGTGACCGTCGTGGTGGCCGAGCAGTTCGACAGCGCCGAGGTCTTGAGCGACGCGGTACGGCAGCACACGCGCGCGCGTGTCGTGCTCGGGCCCGCGGCGCCGCGGCAGGTGGAGGCGGTCCTGGGCACCCCGCCGCACACGACGCCGCTGGGGCATGTGCCACCGGGGCGGGGGTACGCACGGCTGGGCTCGGGACCGGTGCACCGGCTCCAGGTGCCGCGTACGCCGGATCCGTACGACGACGCGACCAGTGACGCCGATCGGCAGGCGGTGCTGGCGTTGCTGCCGGCGCGGGTCACCGCCGTGGAGGCCGAGCCGGCGGAGGAACCCGTGCCGACGGAGGAACCCGTGCCGACGGAGGAACCCGTGCCGATGGAGGAGCCTGTGCCGATGGAGGAGCCTGTGCCGCCGGAGAAACCTGTGCCTGCGGAGGGGCCGGTGCCGGCGGACCTCACGAAGCCGGCAGTGGCCGCGGAGGCGGTGGCTGCCGAGAGTGCGTAGGACGCCCGGTGTCGCGGCCGCCGGGGTGGGGTCGCCTGCCGGTGCCGGCGGGGCGCCGCCTGCTCCCAGGGCGCGCGGGGAACCGCGCGGCCAGTCCCACGCGCCCGCACTCACCACGAGGACGCGCCCGACCCGATGGGCGAACTAGGCGACAAACGTACGAGGCGCCTCCGCACCCCCCGTCCCCCCGGTCTCCACCAGGCGAGCCGCCGCGGCGAGCCGCACCGCCGCCTCCTCGGCCACCGCTCCCCCCACGGTGAACGGGAGCCGGACATAGCCCTCGAAGGCGCCGTCCACGCCGAAGCGGGGACCGGAAGGAACGCGGACGCCGGTCCGCTCCCCCGCTTCGGCGAGCCGGGAACCGGACAGACCGCCCGCGCGGACCCACAGGGTCAGACCGCCCTTCGGCAAGTCGAACTCCCATGTCGGCAGTTCCCGCCGGATCGCCGCGACCAACGCGTCCCGGTTCTCCCGGGCCTGCGCCCGGCGCAGCTCCACCGCCTGTTCCCAACCGCCCGTGCTGAAAAGCCAGTTGACGGCGAGCTGTTCCAGGACCGGCGTCCCGAGATCGGCGTACGCCCGCGCGGCGACCAGGCTGCGGATGACGTCCGGCGCCGCCCGCACCCAGCCGATGCGCATGCCCGCCCAGAAGGCCTTGCTGGCCGAGCCGACCGTGATGACGGTCGAGCCGGCCGGGTCGAAGGCGCAGACCCGGCGCGGCATCCCCGCGTCCGCGCAGTCCTCGTCCAGCCACAGCTCGGTCATCGTCTCGTCGGCGACGAGCACCGTGCCGGCCGAGCGCGCCGCGTCCACCAGCCGGCGCCGCTGGTCCTCGTCGGCGAGTGCGCCGGTGGGGTTGTGGAAGTCGGCGACCACATAGGCGAGTCGGGGCGCGGCCTCGCGCAGGACCTGGCGCCAGCGGTCCACGTCCCAGCCGGAGAGGCCCTCGGCCATCGCGACCGGGACCAGCCGGGCTCCGGCCTCGCGCATCAGCTGGAGGATGTTGGCGTAGGAGGGCGACTCCACGGCGATCCGTTCACCGCGGCCCGCGAAGAGATGACAGATCGCGTCGATGGCGCCCATCGCGCCGGTCGTCACCATGATCTGCTCGGGCATGGTGGGGATCCCGCACGCGGTGTACCGCTCGGCGATCATCGAGCGCAGCGCGGGCAGCCCGGCGGGGTAGTCGCCGTGCGTGTGGGCGTAGGGCGGCAGTTCCTCCAAGGCGCCCTGCACGGCGCGGGTGAGCCACGGCTCGGGGGCCGGGAGCGAGGCGCAGCCCAGGTCGATCACCGAGCCCAGCGCCTCGGGCGGCAGCGGCTCGAGACCACGGGCGGGCAGCGGGTTGCCGGCCGGCACGGCGGTCCAGCTGCCGGCGCCGCGCCGGGACTCCAGGAAGCCCTCGGTGCGCAGCGCCTCGTAGGCGGCCGCGACCGTGGTACGGCTGACGGACAGGGCGAGGGCGAGTTCGCGCTCCGCGGGCAGCCGGGCGGCCACCGGGACGCGGCCTTCGAGCACCAGCAGCCGGATGCCGTCGGCGAGGGCGCGGTAGGCGGGCGGACGGCGGGTGCCGGGGCCGGCCGGGCGGTCCTGCTGGGACTTGAGGAGCCGAGCGAGCTGTGCGGCCCCCATCGCAGAGGTCCACTGCGCCATGAAGATCAGTCCACCTTCCCGGAATTGGCCATGGATGGCGATTCATCCCAAGCCACAGAGTGACATGCGTCAGGCCACCGCCACCACCCAGGGGGGTATCTCATGTCCACTCGGCGCCGTCTCGGACGACGGTTGACCCAGCTGTACGCCGGGCTCGCGCTCTACGGCGCCAGTTCCGCCCTGCTCGTCGAGGCGGGCCTCGGCCTGGAGCCCTGGAACGTGCTGCACCAGGGCCTCGCCGAGCTCACCGGACTGACCATCGGGGTGGTGTCGATCATCGTCGGCGCGGCGGTGCTGCTCCTGTGGATCCCGCTGCGTCAGCGTCCCGGCCTCGGCACGGTCTCGAACGTCTTCGTCGTCGGCCTCGCCATGGACGGCACGCTCGCACTCGTCCCGGACGCGCACTCCCTCGCCGTGCGCGTCCCGCTGCTGCTCTCGGGGATCGTGCTGAACGGCGCGGCGACCGGCCTGTACATCGCGGCGCGCTTCGGTCCGGGTCCCCGCGACGGGCTCATGACGGGGCTGCACCGGCGCACCGGCCGCTCGATCCGGGCGATGCGGACGGGGATCGAGGCCATGGTGGTGGTGACCGGGTTCCTGCTGGGCGGCACCATCGGTGTCGGCACCGTGCTGTACGCCGTGTCCATCGGGCCGCTGGCGCAGCTGTTCCTGCGGGTGTTCGCCGTCGCGTCGGCACCGGACCGCAGCACGGTCGTTGCCGCCGCGACACCGGAGCGAGCCATACTGCCCAGGTGAGCCTCACGACACCACCCGTACGCCACCCCTATCTCGACCATCCCGGCCCGATCGCCTTCGCCCACCGGGGCGGGGCCGCCGACGGGCTGGAGAACACCGTGGCGCAGTTCCGTCACGCGGTGGAGCTGGGCTACCGCTACATCGAGACCGACGTGCACGCCACGGCCGACGGCCGGCTCGTCGCCTTCCACGACTCCACGCTGGACCGGGTCACCGACGGTGCCGGCCGCATCGCCGACCTGCCGTGGGAGGACGTACGGCACGCGCGCGTGGGCGGCCGTGAACCGGTGCCCCTGTTCGAGGAGTTGCTGGAGACCTTCCCCGACGTCCGCTGGAACGTCGACGTCAAGGCGGAGCCCGCGCTGCGCCCCCTGCTGGACCTGATCGAGCGCACCGGCGCCTGGGACCGGGTCTGCGTGGGCTCGTTCTCCGAGGCCCGGGTGCTGCGTGCCCAGAGGCTGGCCGGGCCGCGGCTCGCCACGTCGTTCGGCACGCGCGGGGTGCTGAACCTGCGGCTGCGCTCCTGGGGCCTGCCGGCCGCCGTGCGCCGGTCGGCCGTCGCCGCGCAGGTGCCCGAGGCACAGTCGGGCGTCCCGGTCGTCGACCACCGCTTCGTCCGCGCCGCCCACGCCCTCGGGCTGCAGGTGCACGTGTGGACGATCAACGAACCCGAGCGCATGCACCGGCTCCTGGACCTGGGTGTCGATGGCATCATGACCGATCACATCGACACGTTGCGCAAGGTCATGGAGGACCGCGGCGTCTGGGTCTGACCGGCCGGGCGCCCGGCCGAGCCTTCGCAGGAGCGGGGAAGCGAGGGCACGGGTGGAAACCGACACAGTACGGACGCCGGCGGCGGACGAGACCGCCGGCCTGAGGCGCGAGCAGCGCGGCTGGTACTTCTACGACTGGGCCTGCTCGGTCTATTCGACGAGCGTGGTGACGGTCTTCCTCGGGCCCTACCTCACCGCGGTGGCCAAGCGGGCCGCGGACGCCGACGGCTATGTGCACCCGCTGGGCGTCCCGGTCCGGGCCGGGTCCTTCTTCGCGTACTCGGTGTCCCTGTCGGTCATCGTCGCGGTCGTGGTGATGCCGATCGTGGGCAGCGCGGCCGACCGCACGGGCCGCAAGAAGCCGTTGCTCGCGGCGGCGGCGTACACCGGGGCCGCCGCGACCACCGGCATGTTCTTCCTGGACGGCGACCGGTACCTGCTCGGCGGGGCCCTCCTGGTCGTGGCCAACGCCGCCCAGTCCGTCGGGATGATGCTCTACAACTCCTATCTGCCGCAGATCGCCCCGCCCGAGGAGCGCGACGCGGTCTCCTCGCGAGGCTGGGCCTTCGGCTACGCGGCGGGCTCCACCGTCCTGGTCGCCAACCTGGTCCTGTACTCGGGCCACGACTCCTTCGGTCTGTCCGAGACCGCCGCGGTCCGCATCTGCCTGGCCTCGGCGGGCCTGTGGTGGGGTGCCTTCACGCTCGTACCGCTGCGCAGGCTCCGCGACCGGCACGTGCGCGTGGAGCGCGGTACGGCACCCGGGCTCAGGCAGCTCGCGGCGACGGTCCGGGACATGCGCCGGTACCCGCTGACGCTCGCCTTCCTGCTGGCCTACCTCATCTACAACGACGGCATCCAGACGGTGATCACGCAGGCCTCCGTCTACGGCTCGCAGGAACTGGGGCTCAGTCAGTCGACGCTCATCGTGGCCGTGCTGCTGGTGCAGGTGCTGGCCGTGGCCGGCGCGCTGGCGATGGGGCGGCTGGCACGGACGTACGGGGCCCAGCGGACCATCCTGGGCTCGCTGGTGGCCTGGACGGTGACCCTGGCCGCCGGCTACTTCCTGCCCGCGAAGGCACCGGTGTTCTTCTTCGTGCTGGCCGCGGGGATCGGCCTGGTGCTCGGCGGCAGCCAGGCGCTGTCCCGCTCGCTGTTCTCGCATCTCGTGCCGCCCGGCAAGGAAGCCGAGTACTTCTCGGCGTACGAGATGAGCGACCGCGGGATGAGCTGGCTCGGGCCGCTGCTGTTCGGCGTGACCTACCAGCTGACCGGAAGCTATCGCTCCGCGATCATCTCCCTGGTGGCCTTCTTCGTCATCGGCTTCACCCTGCTGGCGCGCGTCCCGGTGCGGCGGGCGATCGGTGAGGCGGGCAACCCGGTTCCGGAGAGGATTTAGCGCCGATTTAGCGCTCAACACAAAAGGGCGGTAGTGTACGCCTTTGGCCTGCCAGGCGTACCGTTACTGCGCGTCAAAGATGCCGAAACGCTGGGTGACATCTGCTAGCAGATGTGACAAACCGGGCGCCGGTGGGTACGACATTGGTCAGCAAGGCTGCGGCTACGACGGCGACGCATGACCCGGAACGGGACACGGAACGGGAATCTTTACCGCCGACCGGACGTTGACCGGATGACGACGACAGCGACACCTGTCCTGTGGGCGACAAGCCCGGGAGGCACGATTCATGAGTGAGCGAGCTCTTCGCGGTACGCGCCTCGTGGTGACCAGCTACGAGACGGACCGCGGTATCGACCTGGCCCCGCGCCAGGCCGTGGAGTACGCATGCGAGAAGGGGCACCGGTTCGAGATGCCCTTCTCGGTCGAGGCGGAGATCCCGCCGGAGTGGGAGTGCAAGGTCTGCGGGGCCCAGGCACTCCTCGTCGACGGCGACGGCCCTGAGGAGAAGAAGGCCAAGCCCGCGCGTACCCACTGGGACATGCTGATGGAGCGGCGCACCCGTGAGGAGCTCGAAGAGGTCCTCGAGGAGCGCCTGGCGGTTCTGCGCTCGGGGGCGATGAACATCGCGGTTCATCCTCGGGACAGCCGCAAGTCGGCCTAGTCCCTGCGGGGCCGGGCCGAGACACAGCGCACACCACCGCGGGCGCCGTACGTGATCCACGTACGGCGCCCGCGGTTTTCGTACGGCGGCGGAGACCTATGGCCGCGGAGACGTTCGGACCCAAGAACGTGTGGCCCCGGAGCCCTGTGTCCCGAGCGTCCTCACCGCGTCAGCGGCGGCCACTGCCGCTGCTCGCCGGGCTCAGGCCGGTCCTCACGGATGACCTCGCCCTGGACCACCCTGCCGTCGGGGCGGTGGATCCGGGCCTGCTGAAAGGCATCGCCGAGGCTGCCCGGGGCCGCCGTGCGCAGCCTCTTGTCCAGGGTGTTCTCGAAGTACCGGCTCACGGTCTTCTGCACCGGAGGGAGCAGCAGGAGCAGGCCGACCGCGTCGGAGGCCAGGCCGGGGATCATCAACAGCAGACCGCCGAGCATCATCAGTCCGTTGCCACCGCCGCGCGCCGGCGAACCGCCCTGCTGCAGCGCCTCGTTGAGGCTCCGGAAGGCACGGCGGCCCGCCCGCTTGATGACCACGGAGCCGGCCATGAAGCCCGCGACGAGCAGCAGGAACACGGCGAGCCCGCCGGCCGCGCCCGCGACCAGGGTCAGCAGCCAGATCTCCAGTACCAGCCAGGCGGCGACCCCAAGCGGCAGATACCTGCGCAGCCGGGAGCGCCGGGGCCGGGCGGTGTACGGAGAGGTGGGAGCGCCAGTCGTCATGGCCCCAGTGTGCCTGGCCGCGGCTCAGTGCGGGATAAGGGGACGACCGACCACGGTCGACGAGCCTACGAGGCCCGCTTGTTCTTGCCGGTGAGCTTGGCGACCCGGTCCCCCGCGCCCCAGGCGGTGACCCGCCACAGCGCCTCGACCAGGATGTCCTTGCTCATCTTGGAGTCGCCGAGTTCGCGCTCGACGAAGGTGATCGGGACCTCGACCACGTGGTAGCCGGCCTTGACCGCGCGGCGGGCCAGGTCGACCTGGAAGCAGTAACCCTGCGAGGCGACCTCGTCCAGGCCCAGGCCCTGGAGGGTCTCGCGGCGGAACGCCCGGTAGCCGCCGGTGATGTCGCGCAGCGGCAGGTCGAGGGCGAGCCGGGAGTAGAGGCTGCCGCCGCGGGAGATGAACTCGCGGGACTTGGGCCAGTTCACCACGCGGCCGCCGGGCACCCAGCGGGAGCCGAGCACCAGGTCGGCGGTCTTGAGGGCGGTGAGGAGCCGGGGCAGTTCCTCGGGCTGGTGGGAGCCGTCGGCGTCCATCTCGACCAGCACGCCGTAGTCGCGCTCCAGGCCCCAGCGGAAGCCCGCGAGGTAGGCGGCCCCGAGGCCTTCCTTGCCCTTGCGGTGCATGACCTGGACGTTCTCGTCCTCGGCGGCCAGCTCGTCGGCGAGCTTGCCGGTGCCGTCGGGGCTGTTGTCGTCCGCGATCAGCACGTGCGCCTCGGGGACGGCCTTGCGTACCCGGCCGACGATGGTCTTGATGTTCTCCGCCTCGTTGTAGGTCGGAATGATCACCAAGGCCGTGCCGAGCGGACCGAACTGCCTCCCCTGGGCCTTGGCCGCGAGGGTCCCGTCGCCGTCGTTCACTGCTGCCCCTTCATGTCGTACGCAGGGGACCACCATAGTGGCCACCGCACAGGAAGACGTGACAGCTCGTTCGTATGGCGGTGTCGATTCCACAAGAGTGGGGTAAGAATGTGTTTTTTCGGTACCTCAGCGGTGCCCCGCTCTCGCCGCACCACCACGACGGATGGGGGCCCGGCGCCCTTCGGGCCGACCTGGGACCCGCTGGCTGCGGATCGACCGAAAGCCGTTGTCTACTGAGCGCACGGGCCCCACCCGGGTCACACCTTGCCGGGCCGGAACGTTCCCTCGGCGGCGCGGGCGCTGAGCCTGGCTGCCAGCGACGGTGCCCCGGTGCGGCACACCGTCCCTGACCCAGCGGCGCTGCGACGAGTGGCGGGAACGCTCCCGGTCGGGCGTCCGGTGGTGGACTCGGACGAACCTACCGGCCCTCGGCAGTCGACTGTCAACAGCCCTCTGACCTGCGGCGACGGTCCGGAAGACGGGGGCACCCCAGAGGATGCGCAGGTCGGGCGGCGGGGCGGCGGCGACCGACGGCCACCTCGCCCCGCCCGTAGATCACTCGCCCGGCCGTACGAACACCGTCCGCCCGCCCACCACCGTGCGCAGGCAGACGGGCAGGTCGCGGCCGGGGGTGAGGTCGGGCAGACCGGGCGTGCCGGAGCGCGGGTCGGTCGACCAGCGGGCCACCCGGTCGTCGGGGGCCTGGACGACCAGTTCGTCGGTGCGCCAGACCGCGTAGTCGGCGGGCGCGCCCGGCACCAGGACGCCCGCGTCGTCCCGGCCCACGGCCCGCCAACCGCCGCGGGTGTGCGCCGTGAAGGCGGCCCGGACGGAGACCCGGTGCTCGGGCGTGTGATGGAAGGCGGCGGCGCGGACGGTGCCCCACGGGTCGAGCGGCGTGACCGGGCTGTCGGAGCCGAAGGCGAGGGGCACACCGGCGCGCAGCAGGGCCGCGAAGGGGTTGAGGGTGCGGGCCCGCTCGGCGCCGAGACGCCGGGCGTACATGCCGTCCTCGCCGCCCCACAGCGCGTCGAAGGCGGGCTGCACGGAGGCGATCAGGCCCAGTTCGGCGAAGCCGGCGACGGTCTCGGGGGTGAGCATCTCGGCGTGCTCGACGCGATGGCGGGCGGCGCGGATCCGGGCCGGGCCGAGCTTTTCAGCGGCGGCGCGCACGCCCTCCACGACGGCGCTCACGGCGGCGTCGCCGATGGCGTGGAAGCCCGCCTGCAGGCCCGCCTCCGTGCAGGCGGCCACGTGGGCCGCGACGGCGTCGGCGTCCAGGTAGGCGGTGCCGGCGTGGCCGGCGTCGGCGTACGGCGTGTGCAGGCAGGCTGTGTGCGAGCCGATCGAGCCGTCGGCGAAGAGGTCGCCCGCGGCGCCCGCGGCACCCAGGTCCCGGGCCCTCTCGACGTTCTGCTCGGCCCAGTAGCCGACGACACGGGGACCGGGCACCTCGGCGGCCAGCCTCAGCAGGCCGGTGAAGTCGTCCTCGGAGGAGATCTGCGGACCGCCGCACTCGTGCACCGTGCCGATGCCGAGGGAGACCGCGCGGGCGAGAGCGGTGCGCTGGGCCTCGGCCCGCTGGGCGGGGGTGACGGCGGCGAACGCGGCCTCGCGTACGGCGTGATGGGCGTCCCGGGTCAGCGGGGCGTCCTCGCGGGCGGCCACGCCGGGGACCAGGTCGAGCAGGGCGGTGGTGACGACCGCCGAGTGCACGTCGATGCGGGAGAGGTACAGCGGGCGGCCGCCGGTGGCCTCGTCCAGCTCGGCGCGCGTCGGCGGGCGGCCGCCGGGCCAGCGGGCGGCGTCCCAGCCGTGGCCCAGCAGGACGCGGGCGTCGGGGCGGGCGGCGGCGAAGGCACGGACCAGATCGAGGGCCGCTTCCAGAGAGGGGGCGGCGGACAGGTCCAGGCCGGTCAGGGCGAGGCCGGTGCCGGTGGTGTGCACATGGGCGTCGGTGAAGGCGGGGGTGACGAGGGCGCCGTCGAGGTCGATCACCTCGTCCACACCGTCGACGAAGGCGTCGGCGGCACCCTCGGAGCCGACCCAGGCGACTTGTCCCGCCTCGACGACCATCGCCGTGGCGAAGGGGTCCGCGGGGCTGTGCACCTCGCCGCGGCGCAGCAGGACGGTCTTGGCGGGCTCGGGCTCGGCGGTGCGGTCGCTCATAGCGGACAGTTTCTCCTGTCGCCGGGGAGGAGCCGCACCTGGGGCATGCCGGAAGGGCACCCGGCGGCGGGGAACGGCGGGTGCGGCGCGCCGCCGGCTCAGATCCTCGGCGGGCGCGCCTCGTACGGCGTCGACAGGACCACCGTCGTCCGCGTGGAGACCCCCGCCAGGCCGCGGAGCCGGGCCAGGAGTTCCTCCAGCTCGTGCGGCGTCGACACGCGCACCTTGAGGATGTAGTTCTCGTCGCCGGCGACGCTGTGGCAGGCCTCGATCTCGGGGACGCCGGCGAGGCGGTCCGAGATGTCGTCGGGGGCGCTGGGGTCGAACGGTTTCACCGAGATGAACGCGGTGAGCGGCAGCCCGACGGCCTCGGGGTCGACCACCGCGGCATAGCCGCGGATGACGCCACGCTGTTCCAGCCGGCGCACGCGCTGGTGCACGGCCGACGTGGACAGGCCCGTGGCCTTGCCCAGGTCTGTGTAGCTCATCCGCCCGTCCTTGACGAGCAGCTGCACGATCTGTCGGTCCAGCTCCTCCATGGCGCCAAAACCTACAGGGCGCTTGATCTCCTCGGATAGCCGAGAGCGCAGGTCATAGCCGGTTCGATACAAAAAGCACCGCATAAGACCCGCAGCACGCACCTGCACACGGCATGTGACGAACGCCACACGTCACGAACGGGCTCCGTGATGTTCTCGTGATTACCGCCGAGAGCGGACGGGAAGTGCTTGCTGTGGTCGAGGCCGCAGCGCCGTAACGGCCCAGCCTTAGGGGGAGAATCCCATGCAGAGTGTCCATCGCCCTGGTCGATCCGCGTCCAAGCGGCAGCAGCCGGTCGTCGAGCCCGAGCCGGAGGGCGTCGAACCCGACGCCCTCGACGACGAACCGGACGCCTACGACACCTTCGAGATGTACCGGGTGATCTGCCCGGACTGCGCCCAGCCGATCGCGCTGCTGGCGGACGAGGCGGTCCTGCCGGAGCACGCGCTGTGCGCCTCGCCGTGGAACCCGTTCGGGCTCACGGTCTGTGCGGGTACGGGCCGCTCGGCGGCCGACGCCCGCCCCGCGGACGAGTCCTTCGAACCGCAGGAGCAGGACACCGCCCTGCTGCTGACGCTGCCCCAGGGTCTGAACTGGCGGACGCAGCCCTTCTCGCACGTCGGTGGCCCGGGCTCGCGCCCTATGCGCGTGTCGGCGATGCGCCGCGAGGCCGCCTGAGTCCCTTCCGGCCGGGCCCGGTTCAATCCCAGTAGCTGCCCTGCACCAGGGCGCGCAGACTGTCGTGGTGCAGGATCAGTGTGTCCGGGTCCGCCGGGACGTCGACCTCCCCGAAGTACGCCTGCCGGTAGGCGATGCGCAGCATGACGATCGCGTGCCGCAGGGCGGCGTAGAGGGTGTGGAACTCCATGTCGCGCGGGGTGTGGCCGGTCAGGCGCGCATAGCGGGCCTCGACGCGGTCGCGGCGCAGGAAGTCCGGCAGTCCGCGCTGCCCGGAGGCGACCGTGAGGTCGTGGAAGAAACGGTGCAGGTAGACGGTCCAGCCGAGGTCGACCTCGCGAGGCGCGAGCGCCGCCATCTCCCAGTCCAGGACGGCGACGGGGTCGAAGCCGTCGTAGACGATGTTCCCGATGCGCGCGTCGCCCCAGCTGAGGACGGGGTCGCCCGGCTCGCGCGGCCACAGCTGCTCCAGCCGGTCGAAGGCGGCCTCGATGAGCGGTGAGCGGGGCAGGCCGTCGATCACCCAGGCGTAGTAGGCGCGTTGGGCCGTCACATGGCGGCGCAGGGCGTCTCCGGCACCGGGCCTGGCGAGGAACCGGGCCTCGGCGACGGGCACCTGGTCGTGCAGCCGGGCCAGCAGCCCGACGGTGGCGGCCTCCAGGTGGGCACGTTCGGCGTCGCTCGCCGCGTGCAGCCAACTTCCCTCGTAGGTGTACGGCATGACGTCCGGCGGCACGCGCCCGGCGACCCGCTCCATGACGAAGAACGGCGCCCCGAGCGGGCCGGGGTCCTCCTCCAGCCACAGGACGCGGGGCACGGGCACGTCCGTGCGCTCGGCCACCAGGCGCAGGATGCGGTACTGACGGGCCATGTCGTACTCCGGGAAGACGGTGTACGCCGCCGGGTCCGCCGCGAGCCGCAACGCGCAGGCCCTGAAGGGCGCCTCGGGGTGCTCGAGGTCGAACAGGAGGGTCTCGCTGGACATGCCGTTGGAGGCGGGGACGGTGACGCCGGTGGCCTCGGCGCCGGGCAGCCGGGTGCCGAGCCAGGCGGTGAGGCGGTGGGCGAGTTCCCCGGGGTCGCGGGTGGTGGTACGGGGACGCGGTGTCGTGACCATGCCGGGCTCCTCCCTCAGGGCGCGACCGAGTCGAAGCCGGTGAAGCCGCTCGGGTCGTGCCGGCCGAACGAGCCGTGCTCGAAGATGCCGTGGCCGGTCTGCCCGTCGAGCCGGAAGCGGGCGGAGTGGTCGGTGACGCCGTAACCGGCCAGGGGGTGGGGCAGGGTCATGTCGTAGGTGCGGCGGTCGGTCCAGCCGGGGCCCCGCCACGTGCCGTGCTGCCAGTCGTCCGCCGGCGGATAACCCGCGCCGAGCGCGAGCGGCGAGGAGGCCAGGATCTCGACGTCCAGTTTGTGTGACTCGCGCGCATCGCCCAGATGGATGACCGCCCGTTCCGGGTGGCGGGTGCCCGAGCGGTATCCGATCTCCGCCTGGGGCCAGCCGAGTTGGCGGTCGCGCCGCCCGGGGCGGACCAGGGTGGCGTCGTTCAGGGAGCGGTGGCCGTCGGCGTCCTCCTGGGTGATGACCATCAGGAAGCGGTCCTCGAAGCGGACCGGGCACCAGATCCAGTGGAAGCCCTCGGCGGGGTGGTCGGCGGCGAGCCGGCCGCCGTCCTCGCCGGGGACCGGCCGGACGCCCCAGCTGCGGTCCCGGGTGCCGGTCCAGTCGTCCCCGGTGACCCTGAACTCCGCTCCCCCGGCCCGGATCACGCCCTCCGCGGTGCCCGCCTGGACGAAACGGCAGCCTTCCAGGGTGAGCCGGTCGCCCCGGCGTTGGAGGTGGTGCGGCTCCCAGAGGGCGGGGAAGGCGGCCGTCCAGGTGAGGTCGTACGACAGCCGCTCGTCCTCGCAGATCAGGCGCAGCTGCCGCAGGGGCCGGGGCACCTCGATGCGCAGCGGGCCGACGGCGAGCCGCATCCGGTCCTCGTCCAGGGCGTCCGAGGCGCGGACGGCGTGCAGGCTGTCCCCGGTGCGCAGGGTGGCGTAGGCGTCGATCACGCCGAGGTTGGGGTAGACGCCGAGGCCGAGGATGAGCAGGGCACGGCCCGCGTGGTCGAAGACGTGGAAGATGCAGCGGTCGTAGGCGTTCCGGTCGCCGGTCGCCACGTGCTTCATGGACAGCGGCACCTGGTGCACCGGGTACTCGTCGAGCGGTACGGGACGGTCGTCGGCCACGGGCAACCCCCTGATCGATGGTCGGCTGACGGTACGTCAGTCGACCTGAGGAGGCCAGAGCGGGAACCGGATGCGCCTGAACTGACGCTCGATTCCGCCGGGCGGTGACCTGTCCGGCCGTTGTCGCGTTGCCCAGGTATGACCCCCATGCACTCGGTCACCGGGCGTCAGCGCCGCGTCTTCGTCCCGCGCCCCGCAGAATCGGTTCCGCCGCCGCCCGCGCCGCAGGACCCGCCCATCTACCGTGATCTCATGCGGACCTGGGCCGACCGGGGCCGGACCCTGCCGGGCCGCCACGACCCGGAGTGGATCAGGCTGGCGGCCCCGACGGTCCGCACCGGACAGTTCAGCGAGCTTCGGGTCCCGCCACGTGACGGGCGATGACCATCCGCTGGATCTGGTTGGTGCCCTCGACGATCTGCAGGACCTTGGCCTCCCGCATGTAGCGCTCGGCCGGGAAGTCGGTGGTGTAGCCGTAGCCGCCGAGTATCTGCACGGCGTCCGTGGTGACCTTCATCGCCGCGTCGGTGCAGTGCAGCTTGGCCATGGCGGCCTGCTTGGCGAAGGGCTTGCCGGCGTCGCGCAGCCGGGCCGCCGCGAGGTACAGCGCGCGGCCGGCCTCGATCTGCGTGGCCATATCCGCGATCATGAAGCGCAGGCCCTGGAAGTCGGCGATGGGGCGCCCGAACTGACTGCGCTGGGTGGCGTAGGCGACCGCCTGGTCCAGCGCGGCCTGAGCGAGGCCGATCGCGCACGCGGCGATGCCGAGCCGTCCTGAGTCCAGGGCCGACAAGGCGATGAAGAAGCCCTGGCCCTCCTCGCCGATCCGCCGGTCGTCACCGACGCGGACGCCGTCGAAGTGGACCTGTGCGGTGGGCGAGCCCTTCATGCCCATCTTCTTCTCGGGCACCGCCCCGCTCAGCCCGGGCGCGTCGCCGGGAACCAGGAAGGCGGTGATCCCGCGCGGGCCGTCCTCACCGGTGCGGGCCATCACGGTGTAGAAGTCGGCGATGCCGCCGTGCGTGATCCACGCCTTGGTGCCGTTGATCACCCAGTCTCCCCCGCGCTCGGCCGCGCTCGCGCGGGAGGAGCCCGCATCCTCACGGACGGCCTTCGTGCGCAGCGACGCGGCGTCGGAGCCGGAGGACGGCTCGGAGAGGCAGTACGCGCCGAGCAGGCCGCCACCGAGCATGGCGGGCAGATGCTCGACCTGCTGCTGCTTGGTGCCGTAGGTGGCGAGTGCGTAGGAGGCGAGCGTGTGCACGCTGACACCGAGGCCCACGGTGAGCCGGGCCGCGGCCAGCTCCTCCAGGACCTGGAGGTAGACCTCGTAGGGCTGGTCGCCGCCGCCGTACTCGGAGTCGTAGGGCAGACCGAGCAGGCCCGATTCGGACAGCAGGGTGAAGACCTCGCGCGGGAAGCGTTCCGCGTCCTCCTCCTCGGCCGCCTTCGGCGCGATCTCGCGCTGGGCGATGTCCCGGACGAGCGCGAGCAGATCCCGCGCCTCCTCCGTCGGCAGCTGACGCTCCACCGGCTGCGGGTGACGGTCGGACATGGCGTCGGTCTCCTCCCTGTTTCGGGCACCGGCGGTGTGGCCCGTCGGGTGGGGGCGGCTCCGCCTGGTCGTTCCGGAATGGCCACAGGCGTCCGCTCCCGGGTCTCGGAAGCGGCTGACCAGCGGCTGTGCGCTGTGAGTATGCCCGATCCGCGACCTCCCGTCACCAGTTAACGACCGCTCACTTCAAGAATCCAGTCGGAACTCTTCGCAGCGCCGGATTCACTCGCGACATTGGTCCGAACCATTGACCGAAGTGGTCTAGTCCTCCTACTCTGCATGACCAACGCTTTACCGCGTTCATGCCAATCAGCGCGCGTTCCCCTCTCCCGCACGAGGAGACACCCCATGCACATTCCCCACCGCTCCCGGCTGCGGGCACTGGTCTCGGCCGCGTGTACCACCGCCCTGGGCGCCGGGCTGCTCGCCGGCGCGGGCACCGCCACCGCGGCGGCCCCGGCCGCGCCGCACGTCAAGGCCGGCTCGAAGGTCGTCGGCTACTTCACCGAATGGGGTACGTACGACCGCAAGTACTACGTCAAGAACATCGAGACCTCGGGCTCCGCGGCGAGGCTCACCCACATCAACTACGCGTTCGGCAACGTCACCGGCGGCAAGTGCGCCATGGGCGACTCCTACGCGGCCACCGACCGCGCCTACACCGCCGCCGAGTCGGTGGACGGCGTCGCCGACACCTGGGACCAGCCGCTGCGCGGCAACTTCAACCAGTTGCTGAAGCTGAAGAAGAAGCACCCGGGTCTGAAGATCCTCTGGTCCTTCGGCGGCTGGACCTGGTCCAGCGGCTTCGGTGAGGCCGCGCAGAACCCGGCCGCCTTCGCCCAGTCCTGCTACGACCTGGTGAAGGACCCCAAGTGGGCGGGGCTTTTCGACGGCATCGACATCGACTGGGAGTACCCGAACGCCTGCGGCAACACCTGCGACACCAGCGGCCGGGAGGCGTTCAAGAACGTCATGGCCGCGCTGCGGTCGAAGTTCGGCTCCGGCAAGCTGGTCACGGCGGCGATCACGGCCGACGCCTCCGGCGGCGGCAAGATCGACGCCGCGGACTACGCGGGCGCGGCACCGTACGTCGACTGGTACAACCCGATGACGTACGACTACTTCGGCGCCTGGGACGCGAGCGGCCCGACCGCCCCGCACTCCCCGCTCACCTCCTACAGCGGCATCCCGAAGGCCGGCTTCGACACCTCGTCGACCATCGCCAAGCTCAAGGGGCTCGGCATACCGGGGTCCAAGCTGCTGCTCGGCATCGGCTTCTACGGCCGCGGCTGGACCGGGGTCACCCAGGCGGCACCCGGCGGCACGGCCACCGGCCCGGCGGCGGGGACGTACGAGCAGGGCATCGACGACTACAAGGTGCTCAAGACCAAGTGCCCGGCGACCGGAACCGTGGGCGGGACGGCCTACGCCAAGTGCGGCAGCGACTGGTGGAGTTACGACACCCCGGCCACCATCGCCACCAAGATGGCGTACAAGAACCGGCAGGGCCTCGGCGGCACCTTCCTCTGGGAGCTGAGCGGCGACACCTCGAAAGGTGAGCTGATCAAGGCCGTCAAATAGCCCCTCACCGGGGGACTTGGGAGCGGAGGACCACGAGCCTCCGCTCCCTTGTGCGTCGGACGACCGCGCGTCGGGAGCCGCCGCGTCAGCCGTCGCGGCGGGCCGGCTGCGGCGCCGGGTAGGACGGGTCCAGTTCCTCGACGGCGCGCAGGACTCCACCCAGCGTCTTCACGAGCAGCAGGCGCATGGTGTCACGGGAGAGCTGGGGGCGGTCGATCCAGTCCAGGGTGGCGCCCTCGACGCTGCACACCCAGGAGAGCAGGGCCATCCGGGCGAGCGGGGCGATGTCGCTGCGGCCGTAGGCCCCGTCGGCGATGGTGGCGATGATCGCCTCGCGCACGCCGTCCCGGATGGCGTGCACCTCGGCGTCGAAGCCGACGCCGCCGCTGACGATGGTGCGGTAGGCGGCCTGATGGTGCTCGGCGTAGCGCAGATAGCCGTCGATCGTGCGGTGGACGCGGTCCACGGCGGGCGTCCCGAGCCCACCGGCGGCGGAGGTGACCAGGTCGGCGACGGAGTCCTGGATGATCGCCAGGTAGTAGCCCCGCTTGGACTGGAAGTAGTAGTAGATCAGCCCCTTGGCGACATGCGCCTGGCGGGCGATGTCGTCCATGGACAGCGCGTCGTAGGACGTGTCGGCGAACAACTTCCGCCCGATGGCGATGAGTTCGGCGCGACGCGCCACCGAGCGCTCGGTACCGCGCGTCCGGGGACGGACGGCGGCGCGCTGATGCGGCATATTCAATTTCGACCCTGTTCCAGGCGGTCGGCGGGACCCGAGCAGTATGTCAGAACATGCCGCACACGTGAGCGGGTCGCGTCAGAGCAGGCCGAGCTGGGTCACGAGCATCGCGACGACCGCCACGAGGACCCAGCCCATGACGTGCTCGAGGATCTTCGGGCCGTCTTCCTGGGGGCCGCCGGTACGGGCGCGGGTGGCGGTGGCCGGGTGTGCGGTCATGCTGTTACTCGCAAGGGTCGGACGTACGGATCGGATGCACTGAAGCGGGCCCCCCACCCATGTGTCCACCTTGCCACCCGCGGCGCCTTTCGCAGCGATGAGCTTGCTCACACGGTCAGCGCACACCCACCGCCGCGAGGGCCTTGCGCTGGCGCGGGCTGGGGTGGGCCGGGAAGTAGAGGTAGCAGACTCCCCCGGTGCCGGAGACGACCTTGCCGGAGGCGTTGTACCGCTTGGTGCGCAGCCAGATGTTCTCGAACTCCCGGCGCTGATAGACCCGGCGTACCGCGTCGTCGCTCGGTGAGGCCGGGTCGTTGGCGATCACGTCGCCCTCGGCCGTGAAGCCGATCACCGTCATCAGATGGCCGGAGGTGCCGTAGCCCGCGCCGGTCAGCTCGGTCTTCAGGAAGGACTGGGACGTTATGGCCGGGATGCCGGCCGCGATCAGTGTCTCCAGGTCGGTGAGCGAGCCGAGCCGCGTGACCACACCCTGCAGCCCCTCGAAGGTGGCCGCGTAGGCGGCGTTGAACGGCCAGTTGCCGCAGCCCTCGTACTGGTAGTCGTAGGTGAAACGGGCGGCGTGGTCCACCTGCGGATCGGCGTAGGAGGGGTCGACCCAGGACAGCTGCTCGGGAGTGAGCCGTCCGCCCCAGTACTCGATGATCATCTGCGAGGAGGTGGGGCTGCACCAGGCCTCGCCGCCGTTGTCGTACTGCGGGTACTGGCCCTTGTGGATCTCCTGCGAGTAGCGCGGGACGGCCAGCTCCTGGGCGAGGCCGGGGGTGGAGGCGGGGACCGTGAAGCGGTCGGGGATGTCCGAGCCCATGGCGCCGAGCCGCCACACGGTGGGGGTCAGGTGCGTGCCGGGCCTGCGGTAGAGGGTGAGCCGCAACCGGTACGACGCCAGACGCAGGCCGGTGCTCGCGTCGTCGATGGCGAAGGTGTCGGTCCAGATCGTGCTCATGCCGTCGCTCTGACCGTCCACCGAGGTCCGCCTGATGTCCTGGTCACCGGCGGCCCAGCGGCCCATCACGTACCACGGGGTGTCGGTGCCGTCCGAGTATGTGCCGCGCAGTTCGACCTGGATCCAGGTGCCCTCGGGAGTGTGGGCGTTCCAGGAGGAGACGACCTCGGTGGCGGGGGCGGTGAGCCTGTGGACCGGGGAGGTCCAGGTGGCGTACTCCCAGGTGGCGGTCGTGCCGGTGTGCGGGTCCGTGTAGTCGGTGCGGCCGGCGGCGGTGCCGATCACGACGCCGGGCCGGGCGCCGGAGACGGCCCGGACGCCCTGGGCGGCGCCGAGACGCCACTCGCGGAACGTGGTCCAGGCGTGGTAGTCGATCGGCCGGGCCTGCGCCCGGCCGGGGGCGTCGGTGGCGGACCGCTGCGCGGCGGCGGCAGCGGGAGCCGTTCCGCCGGCCACCGCCGCGGCGACGGCGGCGGTGAGGACGGTTCTGCGGGACGGCTGTTGGGCTCTGCTCATGGGCGCGATTCCCCCAGGTGTCCGGTTCGGGGCTGATCTGCTGCAGGTTTTGCGCCAACTATGGAGCAGGCGGCATGCCCCTGCCAGCACTTTCGACGTATGCCGCGCCATGAATATTGGTCTTGGCCAGTGGCAGGAGCCTTCGGCAGTTGAGCGGTGCTCGGCGCCCGTGGACGGCCGGGGTCGGGGCCGCTTCCGGCGCCGCCAGGGTGCCGCCGCGGTTCATAGGGGCGCGGGGCACTGCGCGACCAGCACCGAAACACCCGCGGCGCGGCGCGCAACCGCCTTGGCTGCGCGCCGCGCCGGGGCCATGTGGCGCGCGGCGTCAGACGAGATCCATGGCGGCGACCTCGTCGGGGCGTCCGTAGCTGATCGGCCCCTGGAAGCGGCGGCGGGCGGTGGCGAACCACCACACCGTCGCGACCACCAGGACGGCGGCGAGTGCGATCGGCGCGTAGTTGAAGGAGTCGGCAGTGATCGGGGACGCCTGCGGCAGCATGAACAGGACGCTGCTGAGCACGATCCAGACCACCGCCAGCCAGCCGACCGGCCGGCCCCAGCGGCCCAGGTGCCAGGGCCCGGGCTGGAACTCGTCACCGAGGCGCAGCCGAAGGAAGATCGGCACGGCGTAGGCGAGGAAGAGCCCGACCACGTTGACGCTGACGATCGCGGTGAAGGCGGTGTGGGACCACCAGCCCGGCAGTACCAGAGCCAGCGAGCAGGCCACCGCGAGCCACACCGCCTTCACGGGTGTACGGGTGCGCGGTGAGACCGAGTGCCACCAGCGCGAGCCGGGCATGGCGCCGTCGCGGGAGAAGGCGAAGATCTGCCGGGTGTTGCTGGTGAGGTTGGCCAGACCGCAGAAGAGCATCGCGCCGATGACGACGAGGAGCATGACCTTCGCGGTGCCGAGGCCGAGCCCGTCGATGAGAATCTGGACCGGCGGCGCGTCCGAACCGGCCACCTTGGCGTAGTCGCCAATGCTATAGACCAGTGCAAGCATCAGGATCAGCCCGGTGATCGCCGAATAGCCGATGGAGCGCGTGATCCCCCTGGGCGCGTTGATCGTCGCATGGACCGTTTCCTCGGACATGTGGAAGCTGCCGTCGAACCCGGTGAACGTCCAGCTGGTGACCAGCAGGCCGAGCATGCCGCCGTAAAGCCCGCTCGTGAAGCCGGTGTTGTTCTCGAAATGCGTCACGAACGACGCCGGCTGATGGTGATCGGGCATCACTATGAGTGCGCCCACGATCACGACGAGTCCGACCAGCAGCCACCACACGGAAATACGGTTCAGCACGGCGACGAGCTGGACGGTGTAGGTGTTGGCGAGCCCCTGGACCACGATGATCAGGGCCGTGATCAGCACCGTCTGGTGGGCGGTCGGCTGGTAGGAGGGCCACTGGAGGTGCACGAACGCCTGAATGAAGGTGGCGGCCGCATAGCCGGTGGCGGCGGTGCCGCCGATCTGGCCGACGAAGTTCAGCCAGCCCGTGAACCACGACCAGGCGCCCTTGTGCCGCTTTGCAAGTTTACCGGCCGAGAAATACAGGGCACCGCTCGTCGGATAGGCGGAGGCGACTTCCGCCATGGCCGCGCCGATGAGCAGCACCATGATGCAGACACCGATCCAGCCGAACACGAGAATGCGGGGGCCACCCGCGTTCATACCGAACCCGAAGGACGAGAAAATGCCCGACAGGATATTGATGATGGTGAAGGAGATAGCGAAATTGTCGAAAGCCTTGAAGCGTCGCGTGAGTTTCCGCGGATAACCCATCGCGTGCAGGGTCGCGTCGTCGTCGAGCACGACCGGGTCCTCGCCGGCGCGGGCTCTCGCCCGTGGAGTCGACATCCGTTCCGACACAGATCGGCCTTTCTCTCGAGGGGGGAGCAGGGATCTTTCGCTGGGAGCAGGGCCGGACAGGGGCTAGCGAACAGGGTCAGTCCGGCCGTGGGACGGGCAGGCCGCAGGCTCGCCGGGCGCGGGAGAGCTGCTCGGCAGGGTCGCCGAAGGCGCTCCAGGGCATGCGCGAGGCGTACGGACCCATCGCCGTGAACACCGCCCGGGCCTCGAACTCGCGCTGGGCCATGACCAGCGCGTGCGCGAGGTAGGCCAGGTCGAGCACCGGGGTGAAGCGGTACCCGGCCAGCGCGGGCAGCCAGTTGTGGTAGGCCGACAGCGCGGTGGAGCGCCACTGCGGCTGTTCCCAGATGCGGTCGGCGAGCAGCTGGGTGGGGTTGTAGCTCTCCACCAGGGCCACCAGGGGCAGCAGCCGGAGGACGGAGTCGGTGGGCGCCCGCTGGCTCAGGAAGGCGGCCACGTCCCAGGCCGCGTTGACCGAACCGCCGTAGCGCGTGAAGAAGCACGACAGGAAACGGTGGTGGCCCTCGCGGTGCCAGGGGTCCAGCGACAGGATGTGCGAGAACAGCCGCCAGGGACCGGGCGGGGCGGTGAGCAGTCCCCGCGGGGCAGGGTCCCGCAGCCGGTGCAGCCGGGCCATGGCGAGCTTGGCGACCCAGGGCGTGGGGTCGTCGGGGGCCACGGCGGCGGCGCGGTCGCAGGCGGTCAGCGCGATCCGCTCCAGCGCCTCGGCACGCTCGTCGCGCGCGTCGGCGGCCCGCAGCGCGCGCTGCACCGCGACCCGGGCCCACATCAGCGCCGCCTCGGGAGTCGGCTCCTCGGCGAGCCAGCGCTCGACCAGATCGGTGCCGGCCGCCTCGGAGGCCAGGACCAGCGAGCGATGGGCGCGCAGGCCGAAGTCGGAACGCGTCTCGGCGAGGACCTCGTAGGCGTATCGATAACGTCCGGCGCGCACATCGACGCACACGCTCGCCAGGACACGGTCGTCGGCCGCCGGATGCCACACATAGTGCCCTTCGAATAACTCCGCGGCCATGTCTCCCTGCCAGTCCCCGTACGACGCATAGCGGTTGCGCTGGTGGCACCTTACTCAGCGGCGGGCACACCCGGAACGCCGAATTCGACATATCGGTCAGGGGATTCGCGAACGTTTATCCACGCCATTGACTGGCCGCCAGCCGATGGTTCAAATGTCGACCTTTGCGTCCGGCAACCCCGGCGGCCGTCCGCCGCCATGGGCTCCTACTAGACTGTTTCCGGAAAACCGCCCACTCCGACCACCTCCAGGGATCCGTCATTCGCGACCTCGCCGCCCGGCTCCACGGGCTCCCCCCGTCCCTCGGGCCGGTCCGGCTGATCGGGGTCGACGGGCATGCGGGCTCGGGAAAGTCCACCTTCGCCGGACGCTTGGCCGCCGCGCTCGGCGGGGCCCCGGTGCTGCACCTCGACGACATCGCGAGCCACGAGCAGCTCTTCGAGTGGACCGACCGGCTCACGACCCAGGTGATCCGCCCGCTCGGCCGCGGCGAGAGCGCGCTCTACACGCCGTACGACTGGCGCGCCGGCGCCTTCGGCCCGCCACGCCCGCTGCCGGCCGCACCCGTGGTCCTGGTCGAGGGGGTCGGCGCCGGCCGCCGGGCGGTGCGGCCGCATCTGGCCCTGCTCCTGTGGATGGAGCTGCCCCGGGAGGAGTCCTGGACACGGGGCCGACTGCGGGACGGGGCGGAGCAGCGGGACTTCTGGGAGGGTTGGGTCGAGGCGGAGCACGCGCACTTCGCCCGGGACCCCTCGCGCCCCCATGCTGATCTTCTGGTGCGGCAGACACCGGAGGGCTATGAGGTGCTGCCGGGACTGGGGTCAACCTCCGGACCGGACCGATTGGTGACCCGGAGTGACGAACCGTCCGCGTTGTGGTGAAGTGGTGAAGAGCCTTGCCGGGCGAACTTCTCCGAGTGCCTCAACTCTGCTTGACCGGGGGGCCGTACAGGTCTTACGTTCTCAATGTGCGGTCATTCGGGACCGCCCGAAGACGCGAAGCCCCCGGTTGTTCCCCCGTGACCGGGGGCTTCGTTCTGCCCTGGGACGCGTTTCCGGGCGCCGCGCGCACCGATCCGCTCACCCTCGGTCACGAAGTCGTAGGGGCCCCGTCTGCTCCCACCTCGTGGAACGGCCCGTGCGGCACACTTCGGTACGCGGTCGTCGCGCGGGTACGATGCCCTCGGTGCGACCTTCGAGGCAACCTCGCGCACCTGCAACTCCGGTCCGCGGCACAGCGGTTCGACCGCGGCGGCCGTCGGGCGACTGCCCGGTGGTGATCCACGGGGGCACGGTCTGTGGGGGGACGGATGGACTTCGGCACGCAGGGCCCCGAGGCCCCGGCCGACCTGGTCTGGCTGCGGGGGGTGGACGCCTACACGATGGGCGCCTATCCGCAGGCGGAGGAGGAATTCCGCACCGCGGTGCGGATGGACCCGGGGATGGCCGACGGCTGGCTCGGGCTGCACGCACTCCGGGTCGACACGACGACCTCGCTGCTCAGAATGTTCCGGCACCGCGACCGCTTCGGCGAACAGCGCGCGCGGCACCGCCGGACGCTCAACTCCTGGTACTGGCTGGGCTGGTGGGTGCAGCCGGTGCTGGAGAGCCCGCGCGATCTGCTGCTGGCGCACGCCTCGCACTGGCTGGACGGCCGGCATGTGCCCGAGCTGGACCGGGCTCTCGCCGGGCTGCCCCCGGTCGACACCGACCCCCAGGTCCGCTTCCTGCAAGCCTGCCGCGCCTATCTGGTCAAGGACTGGGATCAGCTGGTGCGGCACACCGACCCGCTGCTGGACGATCCGATGCTCGGCATCGAGGCCGGCCTGTTCGGCGGCATGGCCAGAGTCCGGCTGGAGATGTACGGACAGGCCGAGCCGCTGCTCTCCGCGGCGCTGATGCGCTGCCGCAGTGAGCAGCCGCAGCGCAAGGAGCTGCGGTACTGGCTGGCGCGGGCCCACGAGGGCACGGGCCGCTCGGCGGCGGCACTGCCCCTGTACCGGGCCGTGCACCGCGTCGACGCGGCCTTCATGGACACCTCGGCGCGGCTCGCGGCGATCGCCGAGGGCGACGGGTACGACGACACGGCCGACCTGGCCGCGATCACCCTGACCGGCGCGGGGCAGGACAGCGTCGACGGGCCGGACGGCTTCGATCCGCTCTTCGGGACCGAGGGACGCGATCTGCGGCTGCCGGAGCCGGACCTGCCGACCGGGCCCCTGCCGTCGGTGAGCGATCCGGCGGTACGGGTGAGGGGCGGGCTCTCCTCGCCGATCCCGGCCGGGCCGACCGATCCCGCGTTACTCGAGGAGGCGCTCGCCGAACTCGAGCGCATGGTGGGTCTGGAGCCGGTCAAGCGCCAGGTGAAGGCCCTGTCCGCGCAGTTGAACATGGCCCGGCTGCGGGCCGGGCAGGGGCTGCCGGTGCAGCCGCCGAAACGGCACTTCGTCTTCTCCGGGCCGTCGGGCACCGGAAAGACCACGGTGGCCCGGATCCTCGGCCGGGTCTTCTACGCGCTGGGCCTGCTCGGCGGGGACCACCTGGTGGAGGCCCAGCGGGCGGACCTCGTCGGCGAGTACCTCGGCCAGACGGCCGTGAAGGCCAACGAGCTGATCGACTCCGCGATCGGCGGGGTGCTGTTCGTGGACGAGGCGTACTCGCTGTCCAACTCGGGGTACGGCAAGGGGGACGCGTACGGCGACGAGGCCCTGCAGGTGCTGCTGAAGCGGGCCGAGGACAACCGGGACCATCTGGTGGTGATCCTCGCCGGCTACCCCGAGGGCATGGACCGCCTCCTGGCCGCGAACCCCGGGTTGTCCTCCCGTTTCACGACCCGCGTCGACTTCCCCTCCTACCGGCCGCAGGAACTCACCGAGATCGGCAAGGTGCTGGCCGGGGAGAACGGGGACGTCTGGGACGAGGAGGCGCTGGAGGAGCTGCGCTCGATCGCCGGGCACGTGGTCGATCAGGGATGGATCGACGAGCTGGGCAACGGGCGGTTCCTGCGGACGCTGTACGAGAAGAGCTGCGCGTACCGGGATCTTCGGCTGTCGACGTACGCGGGGGCGCTGTCGCGCGAGGACCTGGCGACGCTGCGGCTGCCCGACCTGATGCAGGCGTACGGGGAGGTTCTGTCGGGACGGGGACCTCACGATCCGTCGGCCATGTAGGTGCGGTCGGCCGCGGCCGGGCGGGGGCGCTCGCCGGCGCCGGCCGGGTGCCGCTGCGCGAGCGCGCCCAGGGGCGCGGGGAACCGCGCGACCAGCCGCGACGCGCCGGCGGCCGCACAGCCCCCGCCACCGTCCGAGCTCTCAGGCGAGCGCTCCCTCCGGCTCCCCGCTCCCCCTCGGCTCCGTCAGCCGCACGTCCGGCATCTCCCGGTGCGCCGGATCCCGTACCTCGCCCACCAGCATCTCCAGGACGTCCTCCAGGGCCACCAGGCCCAGCACCTTGCCGGAGGCGTCCGCGACCTGGCCCAGATGCGTGGCCGCCCGGCGCATGACCGTCAGGGCGTCGTCGAGCGGCAGCTCGGCCCGCAGGGTCGTCATCGGGCGCCAGACGTGTTGCGGGACGGCGCGGCCGGAGTTCTCCAGGTCCAGGACGTCCTTGACGTGGACATACCCCATGAAGGGGCCCTTGTCGGACGCGGCGACCGGAAAGCGGGAGTATCCCGTGCGGGCCGTCAGCTCGACGATCTCTCCCGGGGTGACCGCCGGGGTCACCGTGACCAGGGACTCCCGGCACAGCAGGACGTCCGTGACCGGGCGGGAACCCAGTTCCAGGGCGTCCTCCAGGCGCTCCCGCTCCTCGGGGTCGAGGAGGCCCGCCTGGCCGGAGTCCTCCAGCAGGCGGTTGAGCTGCTCGCTGGTGACGACCGCCTCGACCTCGTCCTTGGGCTCGACCCGGAAGAGGCGCAGGATCGCCTGCGCACAGGCGCCGAGGGACACCGTGATCGGCTTGCACAGGCGGGCGAAGTAGACCAGGCCGGGGCTGAGCCACAGCGCCGCCTTCTCGGGGGCCGCCATCGCCAGGTTCTTCGGCACCATCTCGCCGATGACCAGGTGGAAGAAGACCACCGCGGCCAGCGCGATGACATAGCCCAGCGGGTGCACCATGCCGTCCGGGAGGTGCGCCGCCGCGAACACCGGCTCCAGCAGATGCGCCACCGTCGGTTCGGCGACCGCGCCGAGGGTCAGCGAGCACACCGTGATGCCGAACTGGGCCGCGGCCATCATCTGGGGCAGGCGTTCCAGGCCGTAGAGGACCTGGCGCGCCCGTGCCGTGCCCAGCGGTTCGATCTGGCTGCGGCGGACGGAGACGAGCGCGAACTCGGCGCCGACGAAGAAGCCGTTGGCGAGCACGAGCAGCGCGGCGAAGACCAGTTGGAGGACGCTCATCGCACGGCCTCCATGACGTTCGCCGCCGGGGCCGTCCTGACCAGGCGGACCCGTTCGGCGCGGTAGTGGCCGACCTGGCGGACGGAGACCCGCCAGCCGGGCAGTTCGGCCCGGTCGCCGGGGGCCGGGATACGGCCGAGCAGGTCGGCGACCAGTCCGGCGACCGTCTCGTACGGCCCCTCGGGCACGTCGAGGCCTATGCGCTGGAGGATGTCGACACGGCAGCTGCCGTCGACGTCCCAGGCGGGCCGGCCGTCCTCCGGCGGGGCCGGGGCCAGCTCGGGCACGTCCTTGGCGTCGTGCTCGTCGCGGACCTCGCCGACGAGTTCCTCGACGATGTCCTCGAGGGTGACGACGCCCGCCGTGCCGCCGTACTCGTCGACGACGACGGCGATGGGCTGCTCGCTGCGCAGGCGCGCGAGGAGCGGCTGGACCGGGAGGGTCTCGGGGACCAGCAGCGCCTTCCGGGCGATGCGGCCCACGGGGGTGCGCAGCCGGTCGCGCACGGGGACCGCGAGCGCGTCCTTCAGGTGTGCCATGCCGACGATCTCGTCGATCTTCTCGCGGTACACCGGGAACCGGGACAGGCCGGTGGCGCGGGTGAGGTTGACGACGTCCTCGGCGGTGGCCGAGTCCTGCAGGGCGCTGACCTTCACGCGCGGGGTCATGACGTGCTGTGCGGTCAGCTCGCCCAGGGACAGGGTGCGGACGAACAGGTCGGCCGTGTCCTGCTCCAGGGCGCCGGCCTGGGCGGAGTGCCGGGCCAGGGAGACGAGTTCGCCCGGGGTGCGGGCGGAGGCCAGCTCCTCGGCGGGCTCGACGCCGAGGGCCCGCACGAGCCGGTTGGCGACGGTGTTGAGCGCGGCGATCACCGGGCGGAACAGGCGGGCGAAGTGGTGCTGCGGGCCCGCCACGAACCGCGCGACCTGGAGCGGCTTGGACACCGCCCAGTTCTTGGGCACGAGCTCGCCGATCACCATCTGGATGGCGGAGGCCAGCAGCATGCCGACGACCACGGCGACACCGGAGACGGCGCCGTCGGGGAGGCCGAGGGCGGCGAAGGGCCCGTGCAGCAGGCGGGCCAGGGCCGGTTCGGCGAGCATGCCGACGACCAGGGAGGTGATCGTGATGCCCAGCTGGGTGCCGGAGAGCTGGAAGGACAGCTCCTTGAGCGACTCGGCGACCCTGCGGGCGCGTCGGTCACCCTCGGCCGCGGCCTGCTCGGCGTCCGTCGACTCGACGGTCACCAGGCCGAACTCGGCCGCCACGAAGAAACCGTTGGCGAGGATCAGCAGAAAAGCCGCTCCGAGGAGCAGCAGGGGGATGGTCACGCTGCCACCGCCTTCCCGGTATGTCGGGTCGGGGCGGCGCAGGTACTACAGGACGATCCGTCCATCGCTGGAGGGAGTCACTCCTCGAGTAGCAGGAACCCCCGGGCGCCGGATGGCGCGCAGGGGCGGAGGCGCAGCGAAAGGGCCTCCCCCACCAGATTAATCAAGACATGGGCCGCTCGGGCAGGGTGGGCGCCCCCGAGTCAGCCCCGACGTGTCCCCGAGTCAGCCCTGATCTTGCGCCGGATGGGCCGTCGAACGAGCTTCGGAGAGGGCTCGCAGGGCCTGCGCGTCGGCGATGGCGCGCTGCTTGGCGATGCCCGGCTGGATGCCGAGCACGGGCAGGCTGGTGCCGTCGCTGAGGTTGAGGAACACCCACGGATCGCCCGGACGGAGGTTCACCTGAAGGATCTCCGCCCAGTCCAGGCGCCGCTTGCTGGCGATGTTCACCACGGTGACGCCGGACTCGTCGGCGACGACCTTCACCCGGGCCAGCTGGGCCAGCACGCAGAAGATCAGTGCCCCGGTGACGACGAAGCTGAGCCGCTCCCCCGGGCCGAGCTGCTCCAGGAGCAGGCCGATCGCGGAGACGGTCAGGAAGATCGCGACACCGGCGGTGAGCAGGATGGCGCGGGTGTGGCCCGGCCGGAAGGTGACGGGAAGGGTGGGCAGCTCGGACATCGCTGGGCGTACCCCTTACAGGCGGCAGGCGTGGATGGCCGTGGTGAGGATGGCGCGGGCCCCGATGGCGTACAGGTCGTCCATGATCCGCTGCGCCTCCTTGGCGGGGACCATGGCCCGGACCGCGACCCAGCCCTCGTTGTGCAGCGGGGAGACGGTCGGGGACTCCAGGCCAGGGGTGAGCGCGACGGCCTTCTCCAGCTGCTCGACGCGGCAGTCGTAGTCCATCATCACGTAGGTCCGGGCGACCAGGACGCCCTGGAGGCGCCGCAGGAACTGCTGGACCTTCGGCTCCTCCCCGTCGGTGCCGGTGCGGCGGATGACGACCGCCTCGGACTTCATGATCGGCTCGCCGAAGACCTCCAGGCCCGCGTTGCGCAGGCTGGTGCCGGTCTCCACGACGTCGGCGATCACCTCGGCGACGCCCAGCTCGATCGCGGTCTCCACGGCGCCGTCGAGGTGGACGACGGAGGCGTCGACACCGCTGTCCGCGAGGTGCCCCGCGACGATGCCCTCGTAGGAGGTGGCGACGGTCTTGCCCTTGAGGTCCTCGATGCCGCTCGCGGTGCCGGGCTTGGCGGCGAAGCGGAAGGTGGAGCGCGCGAAGCCGAGCGGCAGGATCTCCTCGGCGTCGGCACCGGAGTCGATCAGCAGGTCGCGGCCGGTGATGCCCACGTCGAGGCGGCCGGAGGCGACGTAGATGGCGATGTCACGGGGGCGGAGGTAGAAGAACTCGACCTCGTTCACCGGGTCGACGATCCGCAGCTCCTTGGACTCGCGGCGCTGCTGGTAGCCGGCCTCATGCAGCATCTCCGCCGCAGGGCCGGACAGTGAACCCTTGTTGGGGACGGCGATGCGCAGCATGAGGTCGGCTTCCTTTGCGTGAAGGGGTTTCTACGGCGGTTGCGGCGGGGCGGCTTACAGGTGGGCGTAGACGTCGTCCAGGGAGATCCCGCGGGCGACCATCATCACCTGGACGTGGTACAGCAGCTGGGAGATCTCCTCGGCGGCCGCCTCCTTGCCCTCGTACTCGGCGGCCATCCAGACCTCGGCGGCCTCTTCGACGACCTTCTTGCCGATGGCATGGACACCCTTGCCGACCAGCTCTGCGGTGCGGGAGGTGGCGGGGTCGCCGTGGGCGGCCTTCTGCTGGAGCTCGGTGAAGAGCTCCTCGAACGTCTTCTTGGACATGGTGGTCCTTACCCTACGCGCTCCGGCCGGTGCCTCAGTGCCAGGGTTCGGATACTGAGCGGAGCGTGGCGGCGGTCGCGACCGCCGCCGTCACCGCCTCGTGGCCCTTGTCCTCGTTGGAGCCCTCCAGGCCGGCCCGGTCCAGGGCCTGCTCCTCGGTGTCGCAGGTGAGGACGCCGAAGCCGACGGGCACGCCGGTCTCGACGCTGACCTGGGTGAGGCCCTGGGCGACGCCCTGGCACACGTAGTCGAAGTGGGGGGTGCCGCCGCGGATGACGACACCGAGGGCGACCACGGCGTCGTAGCCGCGCCCGGCCAGCGCCTTGGCGGCGACCGGCAGTTCGAAGCTGCCGGGGACCCGGATCAGGGTCGGCTCGTCGATCCCCAGGTCGTGCAGGGCGCGCAGGGCGCCGTTCACCAGGCCGTCCATCACCTTCTCGTGCCACTGCGCCGCGATGACGGCGACCCTGAGGTCGCTCGCGTTGCGTACGGACAGTTCCGGTGCACCCTTGCCGCTCACGTGTCTCCTAAGTGCGTGTCGTGCTTACTGGTTGCCGCAGGCCGCCACGGTGGGCGTGTCCAGCCAGGGCAGGTCGTGTCCCATCCGGTCCCGCTTGGTGCGCAGGTAGTGGAGGTTGTGCTCGCCCGCCTGGACGGGCATGGGCTCGCGGCCGGTGACGTTCAGGCCGTGACGCAGCAGCGCGTCGGTCTTGTCCGGGTTGTTGGTCATCAGCCGGACGCTGCGCACGCCGAGGTCGGCGAGGATCCGGGCGCCGGCGCCGTAGTCGCGGGCGTCGGCGGGCAGCCCGAGTTCGAGGTTGGCGTCCAGCGTGTCGCGGCCACGCTCCTGCAGCTCGTACGCCCGGAGCTTGGACAGCAGGCCGATGCCCCGACCCTCGTGGCCGCGCAGGTAGACCACCACGCCGCGGCCCTCCTCCTGGATGCGCTCCAGGGCGGCGTCCAGCTGGGGGCCGCAGTCGCAGCGCAGGGAGCCGAAGACGTCACCGGTGAGGCATTCGGAGTGGACGCGGGCCAGTACGTCCTCGCCCGCGCCGATCTCCCCGTGGACGAGGGCGACGTGTTCGACGCCGTCGACGGTGGAGCGGTAGCCGTAGGCGGTGAAGATGCCGTGCTTGGTGGGCAGGCGCGTCTCGGCCTCGCGGCGGACGGTGGGCTCACTGCTGCGGCGGTAGGCGATCAGGTCCTCGATGGAGATGATCGTCAGGCCGTGCTTGCGGGCGAACGGGATCAGCTCGGGCAGACGGAGCATCCGGCCGTCCTCGCCGGCGATCTCCACGATGGCGCCGGCCGGGCGCAGGCCCGCCAGCCGGGCGAGGTCCACGGCGGCCTCGGTGTGGCCGTTGCGGACGAGGACGCCGCCGGGCTTGGCGCGCAGCGGGAAGACGTGGCCGGGGCGGACGAAGTCCGTGGGCTCCGCCGTGCCGCCGGCCAGCAGCTGGAGCGTGGTGGAGCGGTCGGCCGCGGAGATGCCGGTGCTCACGCCGTGCGCGGCGGAGGCGTCGACCGAGACCGTGAACGCGGTCTTCATCGACTCGGTGTTGTCCTCGACCATCTGCGGCAGCCGCAGCCGGTCGAGTTCCTCGCCCTCCATGGGGGCGCAGATGAGTCCCCGGCACTCGCTCATCATGAAGGCGACGATCTCGGGGGTCGCCTTCTCGGCGGCGATGACGAGGTCGCCCTCGTTCTCGCGGTCCTCGTCGTCCACGACGACGACCGGCCGGCCGGCCGCGATGTCGGCGATGGCCTGCTCGACGGGGTCGAGCCCGAAGTTCTCGATGGTGTCCGTGTCGTACAGGGGCGGTGCCGAGGTCATGCCGGGGCTCCTTCCAGGACGGGCTGCGGGCCCCGGCGGGAGCGCAGCCACCAGTCGCGCATGCCCCACAGGACGAGTGCGCCGTAGATGACGTAGACGAAACCGGAGAAGGCGTAGCCGTTGGCGAAGTTGAGGGGCACACCGACGAGGTCGACGAGCAGCCACGCGATCCAGAACTCGACCATGCCCTTGGCCTGGGCGTACATGGCGACGACGGTGCCGACGAAGATGTAGGCGTCGGGCCAGGGATCCCAGGACAGGGACGGGTAGGCCGTGAAGAGCAGGGCCACCGCGACCGTGCCGGCGGCGGCCGAGCCGAGCATCGCCGCGCGCTCGCGCCAGGTGGCGAACCGGGGGGCGATGTGGCCGTCCGCGGACCGGCCCCTGCTGCGCTGCCACTGCCACCAGCCGTACAGCGCGACGGCCATGACCACGGCCTGCTTGCCGGCGCTGCCGGTCAGATGGCCGTAGAAGGCGGCGAAGAGGACGAGGCCGGAGAGGAACTGCACGGGCCAGGTCCACAGGGAGCGGCGCCAGCCGAGGGCGAGGGTGATCAGGCCGAGGATGTTGCCGATCATGTCCGACCAGATGATGCGCTGGCCGAAGAGAGTGAAGGCCTCGGAGTTCAGCCAGCTCACTGGGTGGCTCCCTGGGCACGGTCGCCGAGGAGCCGCTCGACGTACTTGGCGACGACGTCGACCTCGAGGTTGACCGGATCGCCGGGCTGCTTGTGGCCGAGCGTGGTCAGGTCGAGGGTGGTCGGAATGAGGCTGACCGTGAAGTGGTCCGGGCCCGCTTCGACCACCGTGAGGCTGATGCCGTCGACGGTGATGGAGCCCTTCTCGACGACGTACCGGGCGAGGTCGGCCGGGAGCGAGATCTTCACGATCTCCCAGTTGTCGGAGGGCCTGCGCTCCAGCACCTCGCCGGTGCCGTCGACATGGCCCTGCACGATGTGCCCGCCGAGACGCGCGCCCACGGCCATGGGCCGCTCCAGATTGACCCGGGAGCCGACGGTGAGCGCCCCGAGGCTGGAGCGGTTCAGGGTCTCGGCCATGACGTCGGCGGTGAATTCGTCGCCCTCGTGCTCCACGACGGTGAGACAGACGCCGTTCACGGCGATGGAGTCGCCGTGCTGCGCGCCCTCGGTCACGATGGGGCCGCGGAGCCGGAAACGGGAGGCGTCGCCGAGGTTCTCGACGGCGGTGATCTCACCCAGCTCTTCGACGATTCCGGTGAACACTTCCCGGGTCCTCCTGCCTCTTCGGGCACGGACTCCGGGGCCTGTCGATGACGACAGAATGTACGGGTGAGCACGTCGGGGCGACGCCGAAAGAGGCCGGTCCGCATGCGGACAAGCCCCAGATACGGCGGCGCGCACGGAAATGTGCCCGCCCGCCGCGCACTGCCTCCCATCCGGACTTTAACCGTCGGTCCAGGAATTTCACCTGGTCAACCGGCCGCTGGAAGCGACCGGGTCGCGGACTGTAACCGCCGGTTCGGACTTTCACCGACCCCGGAGTGCGCTGCTTCTGGTACAGGGCCAGTGTGCCACGCCGGACGGCCGTCCAGACAGGCGAGGGGTGTGGGCTCCCTCACAGTCCGTGTCGCCGGCCTTGCACGGCGCAGTCACCGGGCACAACGGCCGGGCACCCAGGGTGCTTTGACCTTGGTCCGGACCCATTGACCACACTGGTCTAGTCCTTTTATCGTGCGGGCGAGCCCGGTGGCGGTGACGACGGCCCTTGCCCGCCGCCGGGCCGCCAGGACGCGGTCGGCCGGCCGTCCTGGAGGCGGTGGCCCGGGCGGCAGGGCCGCAGGGCCGGTTCGAGCCGGCGCCGGAGCGGCGCGGGGCCTGCTCCTGTCGTTCCTCACGGCGGCCCGCGAGGGTGCCCTGGCCGACGTGGAGAAGCTGCTCGCGGCGGATGTCGCGCAGGGGGACCACGGCGGCGGGATCTCCGGGGTCAGGCGGCCTGCCGAGGACGCGAGAAGGTCAGGCGCTTCCGTGTCGCGGGGGCGCCGAGCCGGTCACGGGCGTCCTGGACTTCGCGGTGGTGCAGGTCCACGGGGCCGATGCGCCGGCCGGACGGCCGGGCGACGTGCCCGCGGGGTGGCGCGCCTCGAGCTGCGGACGGTCCGAGCGCCCATGTGTCCACCCTGATGAACCCGGACGTGCCGGCCTTCCTGCGGCGGCGGCCGGTGCGGTCCTGGCGGAGCCGCGCGGGGGAGGTGTCACATTTCCCGGTGGCTGCCCGGTCTCATCGGGCGAGGGTGCTCCGACCGGGGGCACGTGCAGTCCGGAGGGACAGGTACGCATGACCACGATCCTGGTGACCGGCGGGACCGGCACGCTCGGCCGGAGCGTGACGAAGCGGCTGCGGACGGAGGGGCACGAGGCGCGGGTGCTGAGCCGGCACGCGCGGCAGTACGCCGTCGATCTCCGCGCGGGTGGCAGCGGGCTGGACGCCGCGCTCGCCGGCGTGGAGACCGTGGTGCACTGCGCGAGCAGTCCGCGCGGCGGGGACGAGGAGGCGGCCGATCACCTGATCGCGGCGGCCCGGCGGGCCGGAGTGGGCCATCTGGTCCACATCTCGATCGTGGGCGTCGACCGGGTGCCGCTCGGCTACTACCGGACCAAGCTGGCCGTGGAACGGCGGATCGAGGCGTCGGGGCTCGGCTGGACCGTCTTGCGCACGACCCGGTTCCACGACCTGGTGGCCTCGGTCCTCGGCGGACTGGCCAGGTCTCCCGTCGTGCTGGTCCCGGCCGGGGTGCCGGACCAGCCGGTCGAGGTGGGTGAAGTGGCCGACCGCCTGGCCGAGTTGGCGCTCGCCGCGCCGGCCGGGCGGGTGGCGGACATGGGCGGCCCCGAGGTGCGGTCCCTGGACTCGCTGGCCCGCGCCTACCTTCGTGCGACCGGCCGGCGCCGGGCGGTGGCCCGGGTACCGCTGTTCGGCGGGGCCTATCGCGCCGCCCGCGCGGGCGGACTGCTGGCGCCGGAACAGGCGGTGGGAAGGACGACGTTCGAGGAGTATCTGGGCCGGCGCTTCGGGGGCTGACGGGACGGAGACGGGGTGGACGGGCACACTCGCCCAGGGCATGCGGCCGCCGCCGGAGGGGATCGCCTGGTTCGAGGGCCTCGACGCCGAGGCCCAGTCCGTCGTGCCGCGGGATCTGCGCCGCTCCTGCGTCCAGGCCCGCGCCACCCGCGACGACGCCCTGGAGGCCGTGCGCCGCGCCGGGCTCCGGGCGCCCCACCCCCCGTCGGTCCTCGTCTCGCGCCGCATCCGGTGGGACATCCGGCTCGTCGCGGTAGCCCTCGTACCGTCCGCGTACGGCAGCCGGCGGGAGAAGCTCCGGTGGAGGGGCGGTGGACGGACGACCGGGTCCAGCCCACGGAACACCGGCCGGGCGAACTCCCGGGGGAGACGCCCAGCAGTCGACCGGCCACGACCCGCAGGGACCGGCCGGGCGCGCCCCGCCCCAGGCGCGGTGGGCGGTCGGCCGGGCGCGGGCCGTCGCACATCCGGCGGGCGAGGCGGAGAACTGCCCGGCGCGGGCGGTCAGTTGCGGCCCGGGGGTGCGAACAGCTCGTCCTGGGCCCGGTCGCGGGCCGTCAGCAGTGCTCCGCGCAGCACCGCCGTACCACCGAGGGCGCTCGCCCGCACCTCCGTGCGCAGGGGGGACATACGGCGGAGCCGCTCCTCCACCAACCCCGCGAGCACCGGACCTCCGGCCTGCCCGGCCTCTCCGCCGAGCACGACACAGCCCGGGTCGAGTACGGCGACGACGGACGCGGCCCCGACGGCGATCCGGTCGGCGAGGGTACGGAGAAAACGCTCGGCGGCCCGTTCACCGCGTGAACCGGTGGACGGTTCGGCACGCGCGGCGCCCGAACCGGCGGCCCGTTCACCGCCTGAACCAGCGGGCCACCCGGCATCCGGATGCGCCGCGGCAAGACCGCTCTCCTCCCCCGCCACCTCCGCGACGGCCGCCCGAATCACCACCGCCGCGCCCGGTCCGTCCGTCGTCGCCGGCGCCGGCAGGCCGCACTCCGTCGCCAGGGAGCAGATCGCCGCCGCGCCGGCCAGCGAGTGGAAGCCGCCGTCGCAGTCTCTAGCCGAGGGGAGTGAAGCGGTGCCCGGTACCGGCAGGAAGCCGATCTCGCCCGTGCCGCCCGAGGCGCCGCGGCGGAGCGTGCCGTCGAGGACGACCGCCGCGCCGACCCCGTGACCCAGCCAGAGCAGGACGAAGGTGTCCCGGTCACGGGCGGCTCCCTCGCGCTGCTCGGCCAGGGCGGCGAGGTTGGTCTCGTTCTCCACGGTGACGCGGGCCCCGGGCAGCCGCTCCTGCAGGGCGGCGGCCAGGCTGCGGTGCCAGGCGGGCAGCCCGCCGGAGTCACGGAGGTCGCCGGTGGCCGGGTCGATGAGGCCCGGCGCGCCGATCCCGACGGTGTGCAGCCTCCCCACCGCCCCGGCCTCCTGCGCGGTCCGCTCCACCGCCGCGACCGCCTGCTCCAGGGCCGGCCCGGTCCCGGTGTCGCCCCCGATCGGCACGGACGCCTCGGCGAGCACCCGCCCGACCAGGTCGGAAACCAGGACGAGGACACCGCCGGTCCGGACGTCGAGCGCGGCCAGCTGGGCCTGGTCCGCGACGATCCCGTACAGCCGGGCGTTGGGGCCGCGGCGCTGCTCGCCGGACTCGCCGACGACCGTGATCAGCCCGGCGGCGGTGAGCCGTTCCACGAGGTCGGCGACCGTCGGCCGGGACAGCCCCGTGAGCTGCTTCAACTGCCCTGCCGTGAGCGGGCCTTCCTGCTGCAACAGCCCGAGGGCCAGGCGGTCGTTGATGGCCCGGGCGGTGCTGGGTGATGCGGGCATGACGGGAATCCTCCCAGATCGGCGGCCCTCCCCGATCGACGCGTCCCAGAACGGCGGCCGTAATGGCGTCTATCTATCAGGCAGGGTCCCTGATAGTTTACGACCCGTGCCGCAGGGGCGAGGCTCGGGGAGGGACCGGAACATGAGTGACGTGGGCTCAGCACATGACGAGGTCAGGCGCGCCCGGTACGCCGTTGCGGCCGTGTTCGCCGTGCACGGCGCCGTGACCGGCTCCTTCGCCACCCGGGTGCCGTGGATCCAGGAACACGCCTCGCTCGGCGCGGGCCAGTTGGGGTTCGCGCTGGCCTTCACGGCGTTCGGCGCCTCCTGCGCGATGCCCCTGGCGGGCCGGATCAGTCACCGTTTCGGCAGCCGTACGGCGCTGCGCGGGTTGCTCGCCCTGTGGACGCTCTCCCTGGTCCTGCCGTCCCTCGCGCCGAACCTGTACACCCTGTGCCTGGCGATGTTCACGTACGGCGCCAGCGCGGGCACGGCCGATGTCGCGATGAACGCGCTCGGCGTCGAGGTCGAGCGGCTGCTCGGCAAGTCGATCATGTCGGGGCTGCACGGCATGTGGAGCGCGGGCGCCCTCGTCGGTTCGGCGGCCGGCACGCTCGCCGCGCACCTCGGCTCGGACGCCCGCCTGCACTTCGTGCTCGCCGCGGCCGTGCTCACCGTGCTCGGCCTGGTGGCCTGCACCTGGGTGCTGGATCTGCAACCCGCCGAGGACGAGGAGCCGCCGCCGCGGTTCGCGCTGCCGCCCCGCTCGGCGCTGCTGATCGGCACGGTCGGCTTCTGCGCGGTGTTCGCGGAGGGCGCGAGCCTGGACTGGTCGGCGGTGTTCCTGCGCGACCGGCTGGACACGTCGGCCGGTGTGGCGGCGGCCTGCACCACCGGGTTCATGCTGACGATGGCGGTGGCCCGGATCGCGGGGGACGCGGTGGTGAACCGGTTCGGCACGGTCCGCACCGTCCGGACCGGCGGCATCCTGGCCGTGCTGGGCGGGTTGCTGATCGTGTTCGCCGGGTATCCGGCGGTGGCGATGGGCGGGTTCGCGCTGATGGGGCTCGGCATCGCGGTGGTCGTACCGCTGTGCTTCGCGGCGGCCGGCCACGCCGGCCCCCGTCCCAGCCAGGCCATCGCCGGCGTGGCGACGATCACCTACACCTCGGGACTGATCGCGCCGAGCCTGATCGGCGGGGTGGCCCAGGCGACCAGCCTGGTGGTGTCGTTCTGCGTCGTGACGGCGCTGGCCTGCGGGCTCGCGGTGTTCGCGGGCGTGCTGCGCACCGCCGAGCGCGGCGGCCGGGCCGAGGTCAGCCGGCCGGCCGCAGCAGTTCCCGACCCACGGCCCTGAAGGCGTCGCTCCACGGCGTGGGCCGCAGGGTGGAGGCGTCCAGCCGGACCAGTACCCGGGTGCCCCGGGCATGGGTCCGGACCCCGTCGGCCGAGCAGAAACGGAATCCGTAGGTCAGGCCGGTGGTGCCGAGCCGGTCCAGCCAGAGGTGGACGGCGTAGGTGCCGGGGCGGGTCACCGGCGCCTCGTAGCTGATGCGCAGCTCGCGGACCGCGTTGCAGGCGTCGCCGGCGGCGTGCCAGTCGCCGTCGAAGCGGACGCCGTGCTCGTTCCACAGCTCCGTCCAGGCACGCTCGACCAGCAGCGGGTAGCGGGCGTTGTGCAGGAGCCCGAGCGCGTCGAGGTCGTCGAAGTGCACGGTGACAGGGATCAGCCGGCCGTGGGAGACGGCGGGCGCGATCGGGGCTTCGGCGGTCACGGGAGGGACTCCTGAGCGTCGCGCGTACGGGGCGGTGACACCCCCGGGCGCATTCCATACTAAGCGACCGCTCAGAAGCCTCGGCCGGGAAGCCCCAGGTCAGGCAGGGCTCAGCCCGCGATGGAGTCCAGTTGCTCCGCGGCGGGCCGCAGCGCCCACAGGTCTCCGCCGGGCGGCGTCTGGAGCTTCGCCACGGCCGCCCTCGCCGCGGCGTCCCCGGCGTCGGCCGCCGCGTGCACGACGTCGGTGGCGGCGTACGGGTGGAACTCCAGCTCGGGGTGCGGCCACCCGGCGGCGCCGGTCGCGGCCGGCAGCAGGTAGTCCACGGCCTTGAACAGGCTCTGCCCGTCCGGCCCCCGGTAGGACCACAGGTTCACGCCCACGTGCCGGCCGATGGCCGCCAGCCGGGTGTAGGCGACCAGGTCGAAGGTGGAGTAGTGCCAGCTGCGGGTCCGGGCGAGTTCCTGCGGCTGGCTGCCGTCGGCCGCGATCTGCGGGGCGATCCGCTTGGTGCGCGCGTCGAGCACCGTCCGCCGGGCCAGGGCGGTGTCGCCGGTGGCGTACGCCAGGGCGGCGAGCTGCATGTCGTAGAAGGTGCCGTGGTTGTTGGCGGCCGCGCCCTCCTCCTTGCCGAAGTCGCTGTTCTTCAGCCAGTCGAGGAAGTCGGCGTTCCACCTGCCCATCGCGGAGCGGTCCCTGGCGCTCCAGCCGGGGGCGCCGGTGGCGAGGATGGCCTGGGCGTCCAGGACGCTGGTGTACGACTGGGAGAAGTCGATGACGCCGATGGCCCGGCCGTCGTACTTGCACGGGATGAACTGGGCGTGGTTCAGGTCCGGGTTCATCCGGGTGGCCGGGTCCAGGAACCAGGTCCGCAGGATCTGCCCGGCCTTCTCGGCGTAGGCGCGCCTGCCCGTGTAGTACCAGGCGAGCGAGAGGTCGTACGTCGAGTCGAAGACCTTCTCGACGTCCTGCCGGTCCGTCCCGCTGTCGACCTCCGGGTTGCGCTGCCCGTCCCGCTGCACGTACGGGCAGCCCCACGGGTTGCCGGCGGTGGGGGTGGTGGTGGGCCACCAGTAGGGAGCCTGGCTCAGGTACTCGTGGACGTCACCGCCGGGTGCGGGCCTCGGCTTGTCGACGACCGTCCAGGGACCCTGGTCCAGCCAGGTGTCGGCACGGGCGGTCAGGTCGCCGAGAGCTCGCCGTGATCGGGGGTCGTGGTCCAGGCGGGCGCGGGTCTGCTGGAGCCGCGCGCCGTCGAGGACGGCGGTCCTCGGGGGCCTGGGCGCGGCCTGCGCGGACGGGACGAGCACGGCCCCGAACACCACCACCGCGGCCAGCAGCACGGCCGCACGGGATCTTCCACTCATCGAGCACTCCGATCCGGTCTGACGATCTCTGTGCGATCAGATATATGAACTCGGTTCACGAGGAGGACCGTGCGAGCGTAGAGCCGCTCGTTACCCGTGACAATGGTGCGGACCGTCTTCACGTACGTAAGAAAGCGAAACCCCACCATGGACCTCGGCGTGCGCTGGAAGCTGCACGGTGACGGGCGCACGCCCGCGCCCGGAGCGGTGGTACGCCCCGACGAACGGCTCTCCTGGCCCCGCACAGTGGGCCTGGGCGCCCAGCACGTGGTCGCGATGTTCGGCGCGTCCTTCGTCGCGCCCGTGCTGATGGGCCTCGACCCGAACCTGGCGATCATGATGTCCGGCGTGGCGACCGTGATCTTCCTGCTCGCCACCCGCGGCCGCGTACCCAGCTACCTCGGCTGCTCCCTGTCGTTCGTGGGTGTGGCCGCCGTCATCCGCGCGCAGGGCGGTACGAGCGCCACGGTGACCGGCGCGGTGTTCGTCGTCGGCATCGTGCTGTTCCTGGCGGGGCTCGCGGTGCAGCGGTTCGGCGCGCGGATCATCCATGCCGCGATGCCACCGATCGTCACCGGCGCGGTCGTCATGCTGATCGGCTTCAACCTGGCCCCGGTGACCGCCTCCACCTACTGGCCGCAGGACCAGTGGACGGCCCTGCTGGTCATGCTCTTCACCGGACTGGCCGTGGTCTGCATGCGCGGCTTCTGGTCGCGTATCGCGATCTTCCTGGGGCTGGTCTTCGGGTACGGCGTCTCCTGGGCCTTCGACCGGATCTTCGGCAAGATCCACTCCATGGGCCCGGGCGGCAAGGTCACCGACCACTGGCGTCTCGACCTCTCCGGCGTCTCCAAGGCCGACTGGATCGGCCTGCCGCACTTCCACGGCCCGTCCTTCCAGTGGTCGGCGGTGCTGGTCGCGCTGCCGGTGGTCATCGCCCTGGTCGCGGAGAACGCGGGCCACGTCAAGGCGGTCGGCGAGATGACCGGCGATCCGCTGGACGACAAGCTCGGCACGGCGATCTCGGCGGACGGCGTCGCCTCCATGCTGTCCACCGCGGTGGGCGGCCCGCCGAACACCACCTACTCCGAGAACATCGGCGTGATGGCCGCGACCCGCGTCTACTCCACCGCCGCCTACTGGGCCGCCGCCGGCTTCGCCCTGCTCTTCGGCATCTGCCCGAAGTTCGGCGCGGTGGTGGCCGCGATCCCGGGCGGTGTCCTCGGCGGCATCACCGTGATCCTCTACGGCATGATCGGCCTGCTCGGCGCGCAGATCTGGCTCAACGCCAAGGTGGACCTGCGCAACCCGCTGAACCTGGTGCCGGCCGCCGCGGGCGTCATCATCGGCGTGGGCAACGTGAGCATGAAGTTCACCAGCAACTTCTCCCTCAGCGGCATCGCCCTCGGCACCCTGGTCGTCATCACCGGCTACCACGCGCTGCGCGCCTTCGCCCCGGCCCATCTGAAGAAGCAGGAGCCGCTGCTGGACGAGGGCACGTCCTCCTACGACCCCGAGGCCGGCGGCTCAGGGGCCGGCGATTCGGAGACACCGCGCGCCAAGTCGTAGGCGTACGACGGCGTGAACGTCCCGGCCGCCCCCCGGCAGCCGTCGGACTCTCCCGGCGGCTTCACCCACAGGTAGGCGTCGATCCCGGCCTGGCCGGTGTCCAGGGTCGGGGCCCGGCCGATCCTCCGGCCGGCCGGATCGCACCACTGGCCGTCCGGCGGGGCGCCGTTGCCGTTGCGGCTGGTGTCGATCACGGCGCCGAGGCGGGCCTGGCCGCCGAGCACGTCCAGCACCCGACGGTCGTAGGCGATCTCGTCGGCCGTGGTGCGGAAGTTGGAGACATTGCTGAAGACACCGTCCGCGTCGGCCGCCCCCGCCCGTCTCAGCAGGGCCGCCTGCCTGCGCGGCGGGTTCCAGCCGGAGTGGCCCGCGTCGTAGTAGACCCGCGCCCGGGGATCGGCGGCCTTCAGCACCCGGCCCGCGCGGGCCAGCGAGGCGAACCGGGCGGCCCGGGCGGCCTCCGTCAGGCAGTCGGACTGGGCGATCGAGTCCGGCTCCAGGACGACGATCACCTCGCCCGAGCCGAGCCCCCGCGCGAAGCCGTCGATCCAGGCGTCGTAGGCCACGAGGTCGGGCGCGCCGCCGCGGGAGGCGCCACCGCAGTCCCGGTCCGGGATCGCGTACGGTACGAGCACCGGGACCCGGCCCCGCGCCGCCGCGCCCGCGGTGACCGCACGCACCCGGGCGGCGATGGTGCCCGGGTCCGGATCGGTGAACCACACGCCGACCGGCCGCCCGGCGATCCGGGCGGCGATGAGGGCGGTGCGCGGATCGTCGGGGTGGGCGCGGACCCAGTCGAGCACCTGGGACTCGGGGTGGCGGTACAGCAGCGGTGACACGGCGGCGGCCGGCTGCTTCCCCCGGTCGGGGCGGATGCCGTGGGCTCGGGGCTCGGTGTCGGCCGCCGGGGGGCCGGCGCGCTCGACGAAGGCGGGAGCGGGGGTGGGAGTGAGGCCGAAGGTGGTCCGGGCACGGGTGCCGGCGTCGGTGTCCGGGTCACCGCGGCGCGGGCCTGGTCGGAGCCGTGGCCGGAAGCGAGCGCCGCGATCGTCCCGGTGACGGAGCCGACCGCGGTCACCACCGAGGCCGCCGTGACCATCAGCGCGCGCCTGCGCGCCGCCCGCCGCTCGGCGAGACGCCGGGCACGTAAGCCTGACACGGTGTGGATCCCCCCCTCGCATCCGCACTGCGGCGTTCCGTTCCCCCGTTCCGGCGAAGCGCCGGGCCGGTCACCGCGCCGGCCGGCCCAGGGCTGGGACCCTTCCCTCATGGCGCAGCTGGAACACCTCACCACTCCCGTCGACATGGTCGTCTCCCGGATGCGCGCCCTGGCCGCGACCCTGCCCGAGCGGGACGGCGTCGCCGTGTTCAACCGCGTCTACCTCACCGTCACCGAGGAGGTCGACCGGCGCCTGGACGGCGGGGGGTTCCCGGACCCTCGGGCCGCGATCGCGCTGGATGTACGGTTCGCCGAGCGCTATCTGGCGGCGGTCGACGCGGTGGTCGCGGACCGCCGTCCGCCCGCCTGCTGGCGGCCGCTGTTCCAACTGCGCCGCCATCCCGGGGTACGACCGCTGCAGTTCGCGCTCGCGGGCATCAACGCGCACATCGGGCACGACCTGGCGCTCGCCGTGGTGGACGCCTGTCGTACGCTCGGCTGCGAACCGCCGGAGCTGGAGGACGAGTTCGACCGCGTGGGCGATCTCCTCGCTTCGCTGGAGGAGCGCATCCGCGAGGATCTGATGCCGGGTCCCGACCTGCTGCAGATCGCCGACCCGCTCACCCATCTGCTGGCCTCCTGGAGTCTGGAGCGGGCCCGCGACGCCGCCTGGGTGGCGGCACGGTCGCTGTGGGCGCTGCGCCACTGCGGGGACATGGCCGAGGAGTTCACCGAACGGCTCGACACGGCGGTGGGGTTCGCCGGGCGGATGCTGCTCACGCCACTGACGGACTGACCGGGCCGCCCCGCAACGCCCCTGAGGGCGTGGGGCGTTGAGAGACAGGTAACCGATCACAGAGGAGTGGCTATGGCGAGCAGGCTCGGTCTCGGACTTCCCCAGATGCGGCAGTACTCGATCGGCAAGGACGTCCCCGAGGTGGCGCGCGCCGCCGAGGAGATCGGTTACGACAGTCTGTGGGTCTTCGAGCGGGCCCTGTTCCCCGAGCCCGCCACCCAGGGCCTGTACGGCGTCGAGGGCGTGCCCTGGCCCGACCAGTACCGGAGCGTGGCGGACCCGCTGGTCACCCTCGCCCTGGCCGCGACGGCCACCGAGCGGGCGGAGCTGGGCTCCAGCGTCCTGGTGGCTCCGCTGCACGTGCCGTTCCAGCTCGCCAAGGCCCTGGCCTCGCTGGACGCGGCGAGCGGCGGGCGGGTGATCGCGGGCCTGGGCACCGGCTGGTCGCTCGACGAGTACGCGGCCTCCGCCGTCCGGCCCTTCGAGGAACGCGGCCAGGTGCTGGACGAGATCATCGCGGTGTGCCGGGCGGTGTGGGGTCCGGATCCGGTCGTCCACGAGGGGCGGCTGACCCGGATCGCCTCCGCCGTGGTCGGGCCCAAGCCGGCGCGGCCGGTCCCGATCCTGCTCGCCGCCAGCACCAGGCGGGCGTGGCTGCGTCTTGTGGACCACGCCGACGGATGGCTGCCGGTGGGCATGGGTGCCGACCAGGTCGCCGCCCAGTGGCGGCAGGTGCGGGAGCTGGCCGAAGAGCGAGGACGCACGGAGCCGATCCGGACGGTCCTGCGGGCGAACACCGTCCGCCTGCCCAAGGCGTACGAGGGGGCCGATCGCCGGCCCTTCCAGGGCAGCGTGGACCAGATCGTCGAGGACCTGGTCGAGCACGCGCGGATCGGCCTGGACGAGATCCTCCTCGACCTCCAGGGCACCGCGCGGGACGCGCAGGAGCTGAAGGACGTCGCCGCCGAGGTGTTTGAAAAGGCGCGGACGGCCGGAGTCTGAGGCCGGCCGCCCGCGCCTTGGTCCTTGCTCGTTCTTCCGGTCAGTCCTCGGGCAGCTCCACAGGGGCGATCTCGTCATACATGTCACCCGGGCCGGGGTTGGCCGGGTCGGTCTCGCCGCCGAAGTGGTGCATGACGCCCCAGACCGCGTTCAGCGCGGTCTGGACGGCACCCTCGGCCCAGCCGGCGGTCCAGGAGATGTCGTCGCCGGCGAGGAAGATGCCCCGCTTGTCCTCGGGCAACCGGTCCTGCATGAAGTGCGTGAACAGGCGCCGCTGGTAGCGGTAGTGGCCCGGCAGGTTGGCCTTGAACGCGCCCATGAAGTAGGGCTCGTTCTCCCAGGAGACGGTCACCGGGTTGCCGATGATGTGCTTCCTGATGTCGACCTTGGGGTAGATCTCGCCGAGCGACTTCAGCATGACCTCCATCCGCTCGTTCGCGGACAGCGGCAGCCACTTCAGGCTGTCGTCGCACCAGGTGTAGGACAGGCAGATCACGGCGGGCCTGTCCGGGCCGTCGTCGAGGAGGTAGGTGCCGCGGGTCATGCGGTCGGTGAGCGTCATCGACATGACGTCCCGGCCCGTGTCCTCGTCCTTGTCCAGCCAGAACGGCCGGTCCACCGGCACGAAGAGCTTGCTGGACTCCATGTAGTGGGTGCGCTCGATCGCCGTCCAGTGGTCGATCGGGAACAGCGAGTCGTCGCAGGCGATCTTGGACAGCAGCATCCAGGACTGGGCGGTGAAGATCGCCGCCTGGTAGGTGCGGATGTCGCCGTTCGCGTCCGTCACGGTGATCTGGTTGCCCGCGGTGCGGTGCAGCCGGGTCACGGCCGGGCGCGGCTCGCCGTCCACGTGCAGGGACTTCAGCGAGGTGCCGTACGGCCAGTGGACGATCTTCTCCGGCTCCCGCTCCCACAGGCGCAGCGGCAGCTGCTGGGAGCCGCCGACGATGCCCCGGTGGTGGTCGTCGGCCTCGGTGTAGACGACCCGCAGGATCTCCAGGATGGAGTTCGGGAAGTCGGTGTCCCAGCCGCCGGTGCCGAAGCCGACCTGGCCGAAGATCTCGCGGTGCCGGAAGGACTTGAAGGCCTCGGACTCGCAGAGGAAGCCGTAGAAGGTCTGGTTGTCCAGCTTCTCGACCAGCTGCGCCCAGATCTCGCGGATGCGCGGCACGTCCCGCTCGCGCATCGCGCGGTTCATGTCGGAGAAGTCGGCGCCCGCTTCGAGACACCTGTTCCAGGCCTCGGCGACGTCCCGGTAGACCTGGGGCAGGTCGTCGATGGTCTCGGCGTAGTGCGACTCGCCCTTGAGGTCCACGACGGTCGAGGGGGTGGCCTCGGCCAGCGGGTTCGGGAAGGGCCGCGTCTCCAGGCCCACCATGTCGATGTAGTGCTGCAGGGCGGTGGAGGACGGCGGGAAGCGCATCGCGCCCATCTCGGCGGTCAGCGACTCGTCGCAGCCCTCGAAGCCGACCGTGCGGAGCCGGCCGCCGATCTGGTCGGCCTCGTAGACGACGGGCTTGAGGCCCATCTTCATCAGCTCGTACGCGGCCACGATGCCGGACAGACCGCCGCCGATGATCGCGACCTCGGTGCCGTGCTCGGTCGCGGGTATCTGGCCGAGGCCCGCCGGGTGGGCGAGGAAGTCGTCGTAGGCGTAGGGGAAGTCCGGGCCGAACATGGTGATCGGCGGCTGCTGCTCGTCGGCGTGCTCGACGGCGTTGGGCACCGTGGACGTCATGGGGTACGGACTCCTTGCGCGGAAGAACTCGGGGGGAAGTTCAGGGGAGGCTCAGGGGGGTTTCAGACCAGAGACCCGTACAGGCCGGGGCGGCGGTCCTGCAGATACGGGTTGGCCGCACGGGAGGCGGCCAGGAAGGCGGGGTCGGCGTCGGCGAACACCAGTTGTTCGGCGCGGCCCGCCCGGGCGCGGGCGACTCCGTCGGGACCGGCGAGGACGGACAGCCCGACGAACTCGAACTCCCCTTCCTGGCCGACCCGGTTGACGTACGCGACGTACATCTGGTTCTCCCAGGCGCGCACCGGCACGAGTGCCTCGGCGACGAACTGGAAGGGGTGCATCTGCGCGGTCGGGACGACGAGGAGGTCGGTGCCGGCCAGGGCATGGGCGCGGACGTTCTCCGGGAACTCGACGTCATAGCAGATCATCAGGCCGACGGTGAGGCCGTTCAGCTCGGCCTGGACGACCGGCTGCTCGCCCGGCGTGAAGTGGTCACGCTCGAAGCAGCCGAAGAGATGGGTCTTGCGGTAGTTCGCGAGCCGGGTGCCGTCGGCGGAGATCAGCTGGGCCGAGTTGTACACGGTCTCGCCGTCGCGCTCCGGGTAGCCGTAGGCGATGGCCACACCGTGCCGGTGGGCCAGCTCGGCGATCGCGTCCGCGCTGTCGCCGTCGGCGGGCTCGGCCAGGCGCGCGATGCCGTCGCCGATCGCGTACCCGGTCAGGAACATCTCCGGCGCGGCGAGCAGCGCGGCGCCCCCGGCGGCGGCACGGCCCGCGGCCTCGTCGAGGACCTTGAGGTTCTCGGCGACGGAGCCGGGGCGGCCGGAGCTCTGGAGCAGGGCGGTGCGCATGCGGGGTCCTCACCGGAAAGAGGGGTTTTGGGGGCCATGAAGAAGGTACGGTCGGCGCGCTCGGCCGGACAAGAAGGAGCCGTTGCGCGCCTGTGCGCGGTTTGTTGCGTGGAGTGCGGGCCGGGCGGCGATTCGTTGCACGCCCTCGGTTCCGGTTCCCGTCGTCCCTGAGGCTCAGGTCACGGCGAGGGCTCCCCGCCGGACGGCGGAGAGGGGTACCGCCCGCGGGGCGATGTCTTCGCGGCCTGGTGCCGGGAGGGTGGTGAGCGTTCAGCCTCTCGCCCTTGACCTGCGAAAAGGACCGTCATGAAGCGTCGTACGAAGATCGCCGCCGTTACTCTCAGCGCCGCCCTGCTGATCACCGCCGGTACGGCCGGGGCGGCTCTCGCCTCGGGCGGCGGGGCGTACCGCCCCCGGGCGGAAGCGCATCACGTCCGGCGGGAGGCCGCCGCGCTGACCGGCGGAGCCAAGCTGCACCGGTCGGCCGGCGACGACATCACCTTCCGCTTCCACGCGCATCCGGCCGCGAAGGACACCACGGATCCCCGCAAGGCGACCGGCACCTTCGAGTTCAGCCACTACCTGTACGGTCGGGGCGCCTGGGCCAAGGCCCGGGTCGACTGCATGGTCACCGGTGGCACGGTCGCCGTCGTCTCGGGTGTGATCACGGCGTCCGACCTGCCGGGCGCGAAGGGCAAGCGGGTCGGCGTCACGGTCGACGACCTCGGCCGGCACGACCGGCTGGGCTACGGCTGGGCCGGAGTCGGTAGTCCCACGGACACCAAGGACCTGCCGCCCTGCGTGGCGTCCGCGCCCTTCGAGAAGGTGAAGAAGGGCACGGGCGGCTTCACGGTCCTCCCGTGGCGGCCGAAGTTGTGAACGGCCCGGCCCCTACTTGCCGGTGCCGACCGGGTCGACGAGTACGACGGCGCCGCTGCCGTCCGAGACGGGCACGTTGATGCTGACGGGCACCGTGTGGGAGTGGGTCTCGTTCGGCGGGGTGACGACGAGGCTGGTGAAGGTCTCGCCGCTGCCGCCGGAGGTGTTGCGCGGGTAGTGCAGGGTGAAACGGGTCTCCTCCCCCGGCTTGAGGCTGACCAGCGGCGCGGCGAGCTTGCTCCGCCCGGCGCTGACGCTGCCGTCCTTGCTCTTGAGGTCGACGCCGGGGAAGCCCTTGAGGGTGCAGGCGGCGGAGCCGGTGTTCCTCAGGTTGACGATCAGCTCTCCCTCGGCCATGGCACCGGAGGCGCTGAACGCCAGATGGGAGGTCGTGCAGGCAGCGGCGCCGCCGCTCGCGGCCGTGCCGCCGCCGGTGCCCGTGCTGGACTGGCCGGCGGCGGTGCCCTTGCCGGAGGTGCTGCCGCCGCTGCCGGAAACCTGGGAACCGGAGTTCTGGGAGGTGGAGCTCTGCGAGCTCGGAGTGGAGGAGGCGCTCGCGGCCGAGGAGTCCTTGGCGCCGCCCTGGCAGGCGGTGAGCGACAGGCCGGCGACGGCGGCGAGGGCGAGCAGCGAGAGCTTCTGGACGCGCATGGTTCCCCTTCAGGGCGGTGGCCCCTCACCTCTCGGGGCTTGTCCGGAGTGAGTGGCGCTGGTCACTTGCCGACCAGGGAGAGTGCCGGGGGCGGCTGAAGCGTTCCGTGCGGCACGGCCCTGGCACAGGCCTGTTACAAGGTTCCCCGGGCCTGCTCAGATCTCGCGCAGCCGCTCCACGATCTCCCGCAACAGCACCGGATCGGCGGCCGGTCCGCCACCCGGGTGGCGGCGGGGCTCGTCGATGCGGATCAGGCCCGCCTCGGCCAGGTCGCCGAGCAGGACCCGCAGGACGGTCAGGGGCAGGTCGGCGTCGGCGGCCAGCTCCACGACGGGGCGTGGGCCGCGCCGGACCAGGTCGAGCAGGGCGGCACGGGCGTGGTCGACGTCCGCCCCCGGCGTGTCGGTGTCCAGCGCGGTGACCCGGGACATCAGATCGATGTCGTGCGCGGCCGAGGGCCTGGTGCGGCCCCGGGTCACCGTGTAGGGACGCACCATCTGCCCGGTCTCGTCCTCGTACCAGTGCTCGTCGCTCACCGCGGGATCATCTGGGGGTGCGGGCGGCCGCGTCCAGGTGGCGGCCGAGGCGGCGGACGAGCAGGGCCATCTCGTGGGCGAGCTGGCCGACGTCGGTGCGGGCCTCGCTGAGCACGGCGAGCCGGCTGCCGTGACCGGCGGGGGTGATGAAGAGGTAGGCGTCGTCGAGCATCACCATCGTCTGCCGCACCTCGCCCGTGGCGAACCGTTCGCCCGCCGAGCGGGCCAGGCCGTGGAAGCCGGAGCAGACGGCCGCCAGATGCTCGATGTCCCGCCGGCGCATCCCGTCCGAGCTGCTGAGCGGGAGGCCGTCGGCGGTCAGCAGCACGACCTGGCGGACGTGGTCGGTACGCGCCACGAGATCGTCCAGCAGCCAGCCGAGATCCGCACCGGGCGCTCCCCCGGTCACGGCCGGCGGCTCGGGAGTCTGTTCGTCACCGTGCATCGTCGGTGTCCGTCCCTTCGTGGGCATGGGTGGTCACGGCATCGGCTTGAGGGTCGGTGATCCGGGCGGGGCCTGGCCGGGGACGGGGACCTGGGCGGAGGCGCGGTCGGGGACAGCTGTGTCCGCGTGGTCGGGGGCGGATGGATGGACAGGGGCGGGGGCCCGGCCGGGGGCGGCCACGGGGTCGGGTACGGAGGCGTGGGCAGAGGGGGTGTCTGCGTGGTCGGGTGCGGGTGCCCGGGCGGGAGCGGGGGTGAGGTCGGCGGCGGGTGCCTGGGCGGGAGCGCGGGTGAGGTCGACGGCGGGTGCCTGGGCGGGAGCGCGGGTGAGGTCGACGGCGGGTGCCTGGGCGGGAGCGCGGTTGAGGTCGACGGCGGGTGCCTGGGCGGGAGCGCGGGTGAGGTCGACGGCGGGTGCCTGGGCGGGAGCGCGGGTGAGGTCGACGGCGGGTGCCTGGGCGGGAGCGCGGTTGAGGTCGACGGCGGGTGCCTGGGCGGGAGCGCGGGTGAGGTCGACGGCGGGTGCCTGGGCGGGAGCGCGGGTGAGGTCGACGGCGGGTGCCTGGGCGGGAGCGGGGGTGGGGTCGGGTGCAGGCGTGTGGGGACCGGTCGCGCCGTTCCTCTCGCCCCCGGGCAGCTGCGGTGCCGTCGGCTGCGCAGCGCCGGTGCTGCGCGTCGCCGTCTCTGTCGGCGCTTCCGTCGGCATTGCTGTCGGCGCTTCCGTCGCCGCTTCGCCGGGCGCGGGCAGGCCCTTGCGGCCGCGGTCGAGGCCGCGCTGGAAGGCGCCGAAGATCGCGCGCATCTCGTCGGCGTCGGCCTCCGGCGCCTTTGCCGCCCTGTCCCGAGCCGGCGGCTCCTCCCGCAACTCCGGCACGAGGGAGGCCTGCCTGACCCGGGTGGGCAGGGCGGGCGGGGGCGTCGGCGAGTCGCCCGCGGTTTCCGGACCGGGGGTGGAGCAGGACGGCTGACGCCCGTCCGCCGGCGACTCGGCGGCCCGCGCCCCGGTGCCGGCCCAGGACGTCGGGCGCTCCGCCCACGGTGACGCGGTCCTGGTACCAGGGCCGGGGGCGGCCGAAGACGGCACAGGCTCCTCCGCCGGCGACTCGGACACCGCCCCCGCGCCAAGGCCGGCCGAGGGCGTCGGGTGCTGCGCCGAGGGCAACTCGGACGCAACCCCCCGACTCGCGCGAGGCGACGGCGGCTGTTCGGACCTCGGCGACGCCGGCGAGGGCGGCGGCAACGGTCGCGTGCCCGCCGGCTGGTCCGGCGCGGATCCCGGGTCGGGAGCGGGTGGGGGCGCCTGCCCCTCCCCCGCCGGCGTCTGCGAGCCCGGTGCGGGCACGGACGCGAGCCGGTTCCTCCTGGGCAGGTCCTCCACCGCCCCGCTCCCTGCCTCACGCGGCGCGGCGGAGCTCCCGCGAGGCGGCGACTGGCCGGCCACACAGGCCTGTTCACGCGACTCGGACGCCGGCGGCTCCACCTCCGCCAGCACTCCTTGCGGCAGCAGGACCACCGCGGTCGTCCCGCCGTACGGCGAGTCCCGCAGGGTGACCTCGATGCCGTGCCGGGCGGCGAGCCGGCCGACGACGTACAGGCCCAGCCGGTCATGACGGGTGGGGTCGAAGGCGTCGGGGTCGGTGAGGGTGCCGTGGGCCCGGGTACGTGCCTCGGTGTCCAGCCCGATGCCCCGGTCGTCGATCTCCAGCACGAACCCGCTGCCGACCCGCCCGGTGCGCAGGGTGACCTGGGTGTGCGGCGGCGAGAACACCGTGGCGTTCTCCAGGAGTTCGGCGATGAGGTGGACGACGTCGGCGACCGCGTCCGCGGCGACCCCGGCCTCCGGCATCTGCGGTACGACCACCCGCGCGTAGTCCTCGATCTCGCCGACCGCCGAGGCGACGACGTCGGCCACGGGCACCGGCTTGCGCCAGCGGCGGCCGGGCGCGGCGCCGGAGAGGATGATCAGGCTTTCCGCGTGCCGGCGCATGCGCGTGGTCAGGTGGTCGATGCGGAACAGCTCACGCAGCACGTCCGGGTCGTCGGTGCGCCGCTCCAGGGTGTCCACGAGCTTCAGCTGCCGGTGGACCAGCGCCTGGTTGCGGCGCGCGATGTTGAGCAGCACCGCGAACAGGCCCCGGCGCAGGGTCGCCTGCCTGACGGCGGCCTCGACGGCGGCGAGTCGCGCGGTGTTGAAGGAGCGGCCGACCTGTCCGATCTCGTCGTCGCGCACCTCGTCGGCGGCGAGTGGCGGCGCCTCGGCGAGCGCGTCCACCTCCTCACCGGCACTCAGTCGGCGCATGACGTCGGGCAGTTGGTCGGTCGCGAGGACGTCGGCCGCGTCCCGCAGGGTCTCCAGGCGCCGCGAGACGCGCCGCGCCCCGCGCACCGCGAACCACAGCGACAGCCCGGCCGCGGCGAGCCCCACCACGCCGACGACGGCCGCCTTGGTCAGCTCACGGTAGGCGAAGGCCCGGCCGCGCACGGCGGAGTTCTCGGCGGCGGTGGTGCACAGCTCCCGGTACCGGACGACGGCCCGGTCGGTGGTGGACCGCCAGGTGTCCGCCGCTACGGCCTTCCCCGCGCCGGCGGCCCCGGCCCGCAGCAGCGCGTCCTCGCCGCGCACCAGGGAGCCGTACAGGCCGCCGCGCTGGAAGTCCTCGAACAGCGCGCGCGAGTCGGCGGGCAGGTCCGGCACGTACGTGCGCTGGAACACCCGCCGGTCCTCGATGGTCGCGGTCAGCGAGTCGTACTGCCGGTCGGTCAGCGTGCCGGCCGCGCGTGCCCCCGCGACCAGCGCGTCCTCCCGCGAGACGAACTCCCGCACCCGCACCAGCTCGATGACGACCTGTGCCTCGCGGGCCATCTGCCCGGCCTGGAGGGCGGTGAGCGTGGACTGCACGTCGAATCCGGGCTCGACGAGCGTGCTGTAGGCGTCCACGGCCCGGTCCCAGGTGATGCGCCGGGAGAGCACCTGCGAGCGCAGGCCGTCCAGCCTGCCGGTGGCCGCGACCACGGCGTCCAGCGCCTGCCGCTGACGCGCCGTGAGCCTGCCTCGGTCGCCGTCCCGGACCGCCTGCCGCATGGCGTCCACCGCCCGGTCGGTGCGGCGTTGCTGTTCGAGCAGTTGGCCGGCCGTCGCCGTGTCGAGGCGGGCGCCCAGGTAGGCGGCGGACAACCGGCGTTCGATCTGGATCTGCCCGATCGCGGTGTCCACCGGGGTGCCGAAGTCCTCGTACACCCCCTGCACCCGGATCAGCGCGCGCAGTTCGCCGGTGACGGACCACATCGCGAAGCTCCACAGGCCCATCAGCGCCACGGCCGGGGCGAGCGCGAGCGCCACGATCCGGGCACGCACGGTGGTGGGACGGCCGAGGGGCCAGCGCATGGGTACCTGCCGGTGTTACCAGTCAGTAGTGGGCGTGGGCGCGGCACAACCTACGGGATGGTCACCCCGTACCGCAATGGTGACCTGCGGTAACCCGCGGTCACCTGGGAGCGGGAGTGGTCGTCTCGAGCGCGCCGCGCACGTCACCTGGGGGCCGGTCCCGTCGCCTCGGTGGCAGCCCCGCTCACCTCGGTGGCAGCGCGAAGGTGGTGACGACCGCCGCGTGGTCCGAGGGCCAGTCGTTGTCCGCGACGTCCGGCCAGGGCCGGGGACTTCCCGTGACCAGGGTCCTCGCGTCCCGGACGGTCAGGCCCCGATGCAGGACGTAGTCGATCCGGTCCTGCGGCTCGGGCCGCCCGCTGCCGTCCTCGTGCACCGGGTGGATCGGCGACCAGGTGTGGCCGGGCTCGGCGACGGGGTCCGGGTGAGCCTCGCGGTAGGAGTCGGCGAATCCCGCGTCCTCGGCGGCCACCGTCACCGGCCAGGCCACGTCGGGCCAGTCCAGGTGCGAGGGGCAGTTGAAGTCGCCGACGAGCACGACCGGCACGTCCTCGCGCGAGGACGCGGCGATGCGGGCCAGCGCCTCCCGCATCTGGGCCAGCCGCAGCTCCTCGTGGGCGATCAGCTCCGCCGCCGGCAGCCCGTCGAAGGCGGACTCGTAGGGGCCGTACGGCGTGTAGTGCAGATGGGCGGTCCACACGTCGACCTCGCGGCCGGGCGCCACGGCGATCCGGACGCCCGCGGCGCCGTAGAAGCCGACCTCCGGGTTGCCGAAGCGGGCGGTGATCGGGTGGCGGCTGATGACACCGAGGTTCTCGCCGGCCCGGTGGTGGTGCCAGCCGAGCGCCTCGGCCAGCTCCTGCGCCGCGGTTCCGCCCGTCTCCTGGAGCCCGACGACGTCGGCGCCGCTCTCCAGGACGGCCTTGAGCTGCTTGGCGCGGTGGTCGTCGACCTCACTGCCGCCGAGCCACAGGTTCCAGCTCATGACCCGGAGTTCGGGCGCGACCATGCGCCGCAGCTCGTGGACCGTGACCCCGGCGAGGCTCTCCCGGACGGCCCGGCCGGGTGCCGTGCCGATCGGCGCGAGGGACGGTACGGCGAGGACGGCGCAGCCGGCGGCCTCGGCGGAGGCGACGCCGGTCTCGGTGTCCTCGACTGCCACACAGGCGGCCGGGTCGACACCGAGGGCGCGGCAGGCCGCCCGGTAGGGGTCGGGCGCCGGCTTGGTGCGGGCGGTGTCGTCGGCGGTGACGGAGGCCGCGAACCGGTGGGCGCCGAGCGCGTCGAGGACGACGTCGGCGACCGCGCGCGGAGACGCGGTGACCAGGGCGGCCGGGACGCCGGCGGCGGCCAGCGCGTCCAGCAGGTCCAGCGCACCGGGCCGGGGCACGATCCCGGTGCGGACGCGTGCCGCGAAATCGCGGTGCAGCTCGTCCGCGAGATCGGCGGCCGGCCTGCCGATCGACGTACCGAGCCAGGCGGCGGTGTGCTCGACCGGACGGCCGAGCACGTCGGGCTGGTCGGCCTCGGTCAGCGGGCGTCCGGCGACCTGCTCGACCGCCTCCCACCACAGCCGCTCGGTGTCGACGAGCGTGCCGTCCATGTCGAACAGGACGGCCTGCAGCGGGCCTTGATGGGTGTGGGGGGTCACGTTCGGGGAATTCCTCACTTCTGGATACGTTCGGCCACGAGCACCGGGCGCTCCGGCAGCGACACGCCGACGGGGGCCCCGGCACCGAGTCCGGTGGCCTCGTGGGCGGGCAGGTCCGCCTTGACCTCGGTGCCGTCGGCGAGCCGTACGGTGACCCGGACGACCGCGCCGAGGAAGGCGGTGGCGACGATCCGGGCGGTGCCCCGCTCGTCGGCGCCCACGTGGACGGACTCCGGCCGCACCAGCACGTCCACGGGGCCGTCCGGCGCCTCGCCGTCGGCCGGCAGCCGCTGCCCGAGGACCTCGGCCGTGCCGTCCTTCAGCTCGCCCGGGATCCGGCTCATGGTGCCGACGAACTCGGCGACGAAGGCGGTGGCGGGGCGGCCGTACAACTCGGCCGGCCCGGCGCACTGTTCGAGGCGTCCGGCGCGCATGACGGCGACCCGGTCGGCGACCGAGAGGGCCTCTTCCTGATCGTGCGTCACGAACAGGGTGGTGATGCCGAGCTCCTGCTGGAGCCGGCGGATCTCCTCGCGCAGGGTGAGCCGCACCTTGGCGTCCAGCGCGGACAGCGGCTCGTCGAGCAGCAGCACGCGCGGGCGCAGGGCGAGGGCCCGGGCCAGCGCGATGCGCTGCTGCTGGCCGCCGGAGAGCTGGTGCGGATAGCGCTCGCCCTTGTCGGCGAGGCCCACCAGCTCCAGCAACTCGGCCGAGCGGGCGCGGCGTTCGCTCGTGCGGACGCCGCGCATGCGCAGTCCGAAGGCGACGTTGTCGACGGCGTTGAGGTGCGGGAAGAGGCTGTACGACTGGAAGACCATGCCGGCGTCACGGCGGTGGGCCGGGACGTGCGTGACGTCCTCGCCGTCCACCAGGACGGCGCCGGAGTCGGGTTGTTCGAACCCGGCGAGCATGCGCAGCGCGGTGGTCTTGCCGCAGCCGGACGGGCCGAGCAGGGCCAGGAACTCCCCCGGGCGGACGGTCAGGTCGAGTCCGTCGAGGGCGACGGTGGTGCCGAACTCCCGCCGCAGTGAGCGGAATTCGACGGTGGCGGCCTTCTCTGCGACGGCCTTCTCAAGCGTGGTGGCGGTCATGGCGTGTGTCATCCCCGGGAGTTGGCGGTTCGGTCGCGTCCGCCGCCGGCACCGGCGAGCGCGAGGAGGAGGGCCCAGGTGACGAGCAGGCTGAGCACGGACACGGCGACGGACATCTGGGCCTGCTCGCCGCCGACGTTGTAGATCCACACGGCGAAGGGGGTGTAGCCGAGCAGATGGGAGACCGTGAACTCGCCGAGGACCAGGGCCAGCGTGAGGAAGGAGGCGTTCAGCAGGGCCCCGCGCAGATTGGGCAGGACGGCCCGGACGAGGGCCTTGGGCCAGGATGCGCCGCAGCTGCGGGCCGCCTCGACGAGGGTCCGTACGTCCATGGCGCGCAGGCCGGCGTCCAGGGCCCGGTAGACGAACGGCAGGGCCATGACGACGTAGGCGAGGACCAGCACGACGGGGAACCGGTCGTTCTGGATCACCACGAACGTCTCGAACAGCGGGGTACGGGAGAGATGCTCCGGGCCCCACTTCAGAACGGTGGCGATCCCGGCGACGAACGCGATGGGCGGCACCACCAGCGGCAGCGAGCACACCACCTCCACCACCGGGCGCAGCCGGGGCGAGCCGAGCCGGAGGGCGACCACGGCGGGCACCATCAGCAGCAGGACGACGACGATGGTGGCCACGGCCAGCTCCAGCGAGAGCAGCAGGCTGGAGAGGAAGCCGTCGGCGGAGAGGATCTTGGTGTAGGCGTCGAAGGTGACGCCCTGTCCGGGCACGTCCACCGTGAAGACCGCGGAGGCGGCGAGCGGCACCAGGAAGTACAGGGCGGCGAGGCCGAGGACGACCCACCGCCACGGGGTCAGGCGTCGAGCCATCGGGCACTCCGTCGCTGAAGGGGCAGGTACACGGCCATCACCAGGCCCGCCACCAGCACCATGTCCAGGCTGAGGGCGAGGGCGACGTTCTCCTGGCCGACCAGCACGTTGCCGGACAGGGCGTCGGCGATCTGCAGGGTGACCAGCGGGACCGCGCTGCCCACCATGGCGGCGGCGGTCGCGTAGGCGGCGAAGGCACTGCCGAACAGCAGCACCAGGCCGCCGAGCAGCGAGGGCGCGAGCACGGGCAGGGCCACGTGCCGCCAGTACTGCACACCGGTCGCACCGTTGTTCAGCGCGGCCTCGCGCCACTGCGCGCGCAGACCGTCCAGTGCCGGGGTGATGGTGAGGACCATGAGCGGGATGAGGAAGTACAGGTAGACGAGGACCAGGCCCCAGAAGCTGTAGAGGTCCCAGCCGGTGTCCTTCAGACCCAGGTGCGCGGTGAGCACGCCCGCGTTGCCGAGGGTGGCGACGAAGGCGAAGGCCAGCGGGACGCCGCCGAAGTTGGCGAGCACGCCGGAGGCGGTCAGCACGGCCTCGCGCAGCCAGCGCGAGCGGGAGCTGACCACGGCCTGGGCGAGCGGCAGCCCGAACAGGGCGCCGAGCGCGGCGGAGATCGCGGACAGCTTGACGCTGCCGAGCAGGGCGGTGAGGTACGGGCCCTGCAGCGAGGTCGTCATGTTGGCGCCGGTGTAGGTCGTGGCGCCCGTGGTGGCGTCGTCGACCGAGAAGGCGCCGTTCACGATGGCCAGCGCGGGCAGACCGAAGGCGACGGCCGTGAACACCAGCAGCGGCACCACGGCGAGCCAGCCGGGGGCGCGGCGCCGCCGCTTCACCGAAGCGACGGGCGCCACGTCCGCGCGCGGAAGTGCGGCGGTCATCCGGAGACGGCCTTCCCCCAGCCCTGGGCGATCACCGTCTTGGCCTTGCTCTGCTGGTCCTCGGTCGGGAAGGACGGCGTACCGGTGACCTTCGGCAGCTTGGCGGCGGCCGTCTTGTCCAGGGTGCCGGCCTTGTCCATGGAGGCCATCAGGGCCGGACGGGCGTAGCCCTTGAGCCACAGGTTCTGGCCCTCGGTGCTGTACAGGTACTCCTGCCACAGGCGGGCGGCCGCCGGGTGCGGGGCGTCCTTGGTGATGGCCTGGGAGTAGTACTGGGCGTACTGGCCGTCGCTCGGGACGACGACCTTCCAGTCGAGGCCCTTGGACTTGAACTCGTCGGCGTAGCCGGCGTTCAGGTAGTCCCAGTCGATGGAGATGGGCGTCTCGCCCTTCTCGACGGTGGCCGGGGTGGACTCGACGGGGGTGTAGTTGCCGCTCTTCTTCAGCTTGGCGAAGAAGTCCAGGCCGGGCTGGATGTTGTCGAAGGAGCCGCCGTTCGCGAGGGCCGCCGCGAAGACGCCGCCGAAGGCCGAGCCGGACTTGGTGGGGTTGCCGTTGAGGGCGACCTGCCCCTTGTACTGGGGCTTGAGCAGGTCCTTGAAGGTGGTCGGGCACTGCTTGACGCGCTTGGCGTCGCAGCCGATGGAGACATAGCCGCCGTAGTCGTTGTACCAGCGGGCCTGCGGGTCCTTCTGTGCCTCGGGGATGTCGGTGTAGGAGGCCACCTTGTAGGGCGCGAGGAGGCCCTGCTGGGCGGCGCTCAGCGCGAAGGAGGAGCCGAGGTCGAGCACGTCGGGGGCGCGGTCCTGGCCCTTGCGGGTGGTGACGGCGTTGATCTCGTCCTGGCTGGAGCCGTCGGGGCTCTCGTCCTCGATCTTGATGCCGTACTTCTTCTGGAAGCCGTCGATGATCGCGCCGTAGTTGGCCCAGTCACGGGGCACCGCGATGATGTGCAGCGTGCCTTCCTTCTTGGCCGCCTTGACCAGGGCGTCCATGCCGCCGAAGTCGGCCGCGGAGGTGGCGGTGGCGGCGCTCTTGCCGTCCTTGGTGGTGGTCGACGCGTTGTCGGGGGCGGCGCCGCAGGCGCTCAGCGCGAGCGCGGCGACGACGGCGAGGGAGCCGCCGAGGACGGCGTTTCTCGGCAGGGACACGGTCACGGTCTCTCCAGGGGGACGCATGAGGAGGAGGTAAGAACTTGTCTGAACAAGTTGGCCTCAGTACGCCGGTCGCAGATGTCCTGCTCATGAACGGCGGCGAAACACCGCCCGCTGTTTCCCTGCACACTTCCGGCTGGCACAGATCATCCGGGTGCGTCGATTACGCTGGTCACGCTGTGCACAGTGACCCGAGCAGAGGGGAAGCATGACGGCGCGACACGAGGAGATCGCCGACGAGTTGCGGCGGGCGATCGACCGCGAGGAGTACACCGTCGGCAGCCGGCTGCCCTCGGAGTCGGAGCTGGCCGCGCACTACGGTGTCTCGCGCGGCACGGTCCGCCAGGCCGTCGCGGCCCTGACCTCCGAGGGCCTGATCGGATCCCGCCAGGGCGCACGGCGCGTCGTCCTCGCCAGCCGCCGCAGCCAGAGCTTCGAGGAACTGCGCAGCTTCGCCCAGTGGGCCCGGGCCATGGGCCGCGAGGCCACCGGGCGGGTGGTGTCCCAGGAGTACCGCCCGGCGACGCACGAGGATGCCGTACGCCTCCAACTCACCGTCGGGACACCGGTGTTGCACGTGCTCCGGGTGCGCGGCCTGGACGGCGAGCCGGTGCTGCTGGAGCGGACGGTGTACGCCGACTGGATTTCCCCTGCCGTCGAGGCGATCGAGCCGGACTGCCCCTCGGTCACCCAACGGCTCTACGACGACACGGGGTTGGTCTTCGCCTACGGCGAGCACATCATCGACGCGGTGGCGGCGGGCGCCCAGGACGCCGAAGTGCTGGGCGTGCGCCGTACGAGCCCGCTGCTGCGGGTGCGGCGGGTGACGACGACGCGTGAGGGGCGCCCGGTGGAGTGGTCGGACGACCGGTACCGCTCGGACGCGGTGAGTTTCAGTGTGTACAACTCGATCGGAAACAACGCGCTGGCCAGGAAGACCGCGGAATAGCACGGAGGCGCCCCCGCCGTCGCCGGCGAAAGCGCCCCGAGCCGGGATCCGCTCCTACCCCGGCGCCCCGGAGGAGAAGCGCCGCAGCAACGGCGACAGCACCAGCACCGACTTGGTCCGCTCGACGAACGGCTCGCCGGCGATCCGCTCCAGCACGCGCTCGAAGTGCCGCATGTCGGAGGCGAAGACCTGGGCGATCGCGTCCGCGTCCCCGGTGACGGTGGACGCGGCCACGACCTCCTGGTAGCGCTCCAGGCCCCGCTGGATGGTCTCGGGCGAGGTGTTGCGCCGGCAGTGGATCTCGATGAACCCCTCGGTCTCCCAGCCGAGCGCCGCGGGGTCCACCCGTACGGTGAATCCGGTGATCGCTCCGGTGGCGCGCAGCCGGTCCACGCGCCGTTTCACGGCGGGCGCGGACAGGCCGACCAGCTGCCCGATGTCCGCGTAGGAGCGGCGGGCGTCCTCGGCGAGGGCGTGCACGATGCGTTCGTCGAGATCGTTCAGCACAGGGGGTGGTTCACTTCTTCGGTTCGGTCACTTCTCTGCCGTCACCGCGAGGTCCTCACCGCTCGCGAGACGGGAACGGCGATAGCCGTATACGAAGTAGAACACGAGCCCGACGGCCATCCAGGCACCGAACACGATCCAGGTGACCGTCGACAGGCTGCCCATCATCCAGATGCAGAAGAGGAAGCCCAGCGCGGGCAGCACGGGGGACAGAGGGACGCGGAAGGTGCGGTGCATGGCCGGGCGGGTCCGGCGCAGCACCACGACGGCCACGTTGACCAGCGCGAAGGCGAAGAGGGTGCCGATGCTGGTGGCGTCCGCCAGCTGCCCCAGCGGGATGGCGGCGGCGAGGACACCGCAGAACACCGACACGATGATCGTGTTGGCGCGCGGCGCGCCGGTCTTCGGGTGGACCTTTGCGAAGATCTTGGGCACCAGGCCGTCGCGGGACATCGCGAACAGGATGCGGGTCTGGCCGTAGAGCACGGTCAGCACGACGCTGGCGATGGCGATGACCGCGCAGAACGCGAGCAGCGTGCCCCAGAAACTCTGCCCGGTGACGTCCGTCATGATCTGCGCGAGCGCGGCCTCGGAGTCCTGGAACTTCCGCCACGGCCAGGCACCCACGGCGACAGCCGCGACGAGGACGTACAGCGCGGTCACGATGACCAACGACAGCATGATCGCGCGAGGCAGGTCGCGCTGGGCGTTCTTGGCCTCCTCACCGGCGGTGGAGGCGGCGTCGAAGCCGATGTACGAGAAGAACAGCGTGGCGCCGGCCGCGCTGACGCCCGCCATGCCGAGCGGCATGAAGTGGGAGTAGTTGCCGGACTTGAAGCCCATGAAGCCGATGACGCAGAAGAGGATCAGCGCGGCGATCTTCACGGAGACCATGACGGTGTTGGCCCGCGCGGACTCCTTGGCGCCGCCGAGCAGGAACACCATGCCGAGGAGGACGACGATCAGGGCGGGCAGGTTGAAGATGCCGCCCTGGCCGGGCGGGGCCGACAGCGCGTCCGGGATGGTGACGCCGACGGTGCCGTCCAGCAGCTCGTTCAGGTACTGGCCCCAGCCCACGGCCACGGCGGCCACCGAGACGCCGTACTCCAGGAGCAGACACCAGCCGCAGACCCAGGCGATCAGTTCGCCCATGGTTGCGTATGCGTACGAGTACGAGGAGCCGGAGACCGGGATGGTGCCGGCCAGCTCGGCGTAGGACAGGGCGGAGAAGAGCGCGGTGAGACCGGCGATCACGAAGGACAGGGTGACAGCCGGACCCGCCTTGGGGACGGCCTCGCCGAGGACGACGAAGATGCCGGTGCCCAGGGTGGCACCGATGCTGATCATGGTCAGCTGCCACAGCCCCAGGGAGCGCCGAAGCGAGCCTCCCTCACCCTGGCCGCCCTCCGCGACCAGGCGTTCCACCGGCTTGCGCCGCATGAGGCGCGCGGCGAGGCCCGGGGACGCGGGGACGGTCGCTGTGCGGTCGTGCGAGGGTGCGCCTTGGTCGAGCACGCGCTGGCTCCTTCATCCTGCCGGTCATTGCGGGGCGGGGACCGGGGGCAGCCCTGCGAGGGCAGGAACCCACCGAGCGGGGTCCCCGCCACGCCACGTACAGACGAGCACCCTATGAGCCAGGCCTTCACGGGCGTAATGCAGCAACCTTGCGCATCCCCGGATGATCATTGCGTTCATCGGACCGGAATGACAAATCGTTGCGCGGCGGCCGCCGACCGTTGCACAGCGACCTCACAGGTCGACTCACTCCCGTTCCCGCCCCTCGGCGTCGACGTACACGTTGGCTGGAGGGGCGGCCCGTCGGGCCCGTGGAGCTGCGCTGGGACGGCTGTGCCGAGCAGCCAGGCCGGGTGCGGGGATGCGCTGCTCGAGCAGGGCCGCGTCGGCGGCCGTGCATACGGTGATCTCCATGCCGTCGACCGTGGGGCGGCCCGGGTATGCCGACGGCCCCCGAATCTCCCGGGCGCGGGATCAACGGGGGCCGTACGGGAGGGGGTTGGGCATCAGCTCCAGCTGGCGTGCAGCGGCTTGCCCTCGGCGTAGCCGGCCGCGCTCTGGATGCCGACGATCGCCTTCTCGGCGAACTCCTCCAGGGAGCCGGCACCGGCGTAGGTGCAGGAGGACCGCACACCCGCGATGATCGAGTCGATCAGGTCCTCGACGCCCGGGCGGGCCTGGTCCAGGAACATGCGGGAGGTGGAGATACCCTCCTCGAACAGCGCCTTGCGGGCCCGGTCGTAGGCCGACTCCTCCGACGTACGGTTGCGCACCGCGCGAGCGGAGGCCATGCCGAACGACTCCTTGTACGGACGGCCGTTCGCGTCGTGCTGGAGGTCGCCCGGCGACTCGTAGGTGCCCGCGAACCAGGAGCCGACCATCACGTTGGACGCGCCGGCCGCGAGGGCCATGGCCACGTCGCGCGGGTGGCGGACGCCGCCGTCGGCCCACACGTGCTTGCCGTACTTCTTCGCCTCGGCGGCGCACTCCAGCACCGCTGAGAACTGCGGCCGGCCCACGCCGGTCATCATGCGGGTGGTACACATGGCGCCGGGGCCGACACCGACCTTGATGATGTCCGCACCGGCGTCGATCAGGTCCTTGACGCCCTCGGCGGAGACGATGTTGCCCGCGGCGATCGGCACCTGCGGGTCGAGGGCGCGCACCAGCTTGATGGCGCTGATCATCGACTCCTGGTGACCGTGGGCGGTGTCGATGACGAGCGTGTCCACGCCCGCGTCGAGCAGCTGCTTGGCCTTGCCCGCCACGTCGCCGTTGATGCCGACGGCGGCGGCGACGCGCAGCTTGCCGTTCTTGTCGACGGCCGGGGTGTACAGCGTGGCGCGCAGGGCGCCCTTGCGGGTCAGGATGCCGGCGAGCTTGCCGTCCTTGTCGACGGCCGGGGCGTAGCGCCGGTTGTGCTGGTCGAGGGTGTTGAAGGCCTCGCGCGGGTCGATGTCCGCGTCGAGCAGCAGCAGGTCCCTGGACATGACCACTTCGAGCTGCGTGAAGCGGTCGACGCCGGTCAGGTCCTGGTCGGTGACGACACCGACGGGCCGGTCGTTCTCGTCCACGACCACGCCGGCGTTGTGGGCGCGCTTGGGCAGCAGCGCGAGCGCGTCGGCGACGGTCTGGTGCGGGGCGAGCACGATGGGCGTGTCGAGCACCAGGTGGCGGCTCTTCACCCAGGAGACGACGTCGGTGACGACATCGATCGGGATGTCCTGCGGGATGACCACCAGGCCGCCGCGGCGGGCCACCGTCTCGGCCATGCGGCGGCCGGCGATGGCGGTCATGTTGGCGACGACGAGCGGGATGGTGGTGCCCGTGCCGTCCGGCGAGGCGAGGTCCACGCCCTGACGCGAGCCGACCGCGGAGCGGCTCGGCACCATGAACACGTCGTCGTACGTCAGGTCGTACGCGGGCTGGATGTCATTGAGGAAACGCACGTGCTGCACATCCCAGTCGATCAGAGGTGACCCCCCGACAGGTGTGCCGGGGGGAAAAGAGCACGTACTTCATTGTCCCATGACAAAGCCGCTGACAGGCCCCGACAGAACATCCAGGCTCCGCGCCGATCACTTAGGAGGATGCTCCGAGGGCGAGCGTGACGGCGAGCGCGGGTGTCATGTCCATCGCATGCCGGAAGACCTCCTGGGCGGTCTCCCACTCCTGCGGCCGCGCCTCGGCATAGCCCTGCCAGTCCTGTACGACGACCAGGAGTCCCCTGTCCTTGGCCTCCTCCGGCCACACGGACAGGTCGGACAGGGAGTCGGCCAGCGCGTCCCAGTTGCGGCCGAACCAGTCGGGCAGCTCCAGGGCCCGGGCGGCGCGGTCCATCAGGCCGGCCTTGTCCGTGACCCCGTCGAGGTCGAGCGCGACCCGGAAGCGGCCGGTCTGGTCTTCGCTCATCTCAGCACCGCCCGGAACGAGTTGTAGTGATCACCGGTGTAGTAGATCTCGCCGGTCTGGCCGGTGACGATGCGCCGGGCCCCGCGGTCGCGCGAGCCGGGTGTGCTGACCGTGTACTCGTGGTAGTAGCCGCGCTGGTGCTTCGGCAGACGGCCCTCGAAGTTCCCGAAGACGACACCGTCCTTGGCGTACGGGAAAGGGCCGCCCTTGTCGATGAGGGCGAGCGTCCTGCGGGCCTCGGCCGGCAGCTGGGACTGCTCGACCGTGCGCATGCCGTGCGCCCACGCCGGGACGGACACGCTGCTGCCGGCCGGGCGCGCTCCCGTGCTCGCCCCGGCACCGGAGCCGGTGCCGGAGGAGCATCCGGCCAGCAGGACGGCGAGGACGACGGCCAGCAGCCCCACGAGCGCACGGCCCGGCGCCCACGCCCGTCCGGGCACCCCGGCCCCCGCCGCGGTCCGTGCGAGCCCGGGCACCGGGGCCGGCTTCAAGCGGTTCGTGAGCCTCGGCACCGGGGCCGGCCTCGAGGGGTACGTGAACCTCGACACCGCGGCCGGCCTCGAGGGGTACGTGAACCTCGACACCGCGGCCGGCCTCGAGGGGTACGTGAACCTCGACACCGCGGCCGGCCTCGAGGGGTACGTGAACCT
>NZ_JBFAWF010000012.1:105390-176781 GCF_040680195.1 Streptomyces sp. NPDC052109
GTACGTGAACCTCGACACCGCGGCCGACGGCAATGACCTCGTGAGCCCGGGCACCACGGCCGACGACAAGGACCTCGTGAGCCCGGGCACCCCGGCCGCCGTCCCGGACCGTCTGAACCCGGGCACCACGGCCGACGACAAGGACCTCGTGAGCCCGGGCACCCCGGCCGCCGTCCCGGACCGTCTGAACCCGGGCACCACGGTCGGCGACGAGCGCCGTGTGAGTTTGAGCGCCCGGGCCGGCGTCAGGAACTGTCCGAGCCCAAGGGGGACCAACCGCGGCACCATGCCGACGATGCTCCCACGCCCGCCCCACTCCGACACCGTCACGACCCGCCGCACCCCGGCATGACACCCGGCCCTCGTCCCCGTGCCCTCACGGCACACGGGCACACCGCCGGCCGACGGTGTACCGACGTCCACGACTCCCCCGGTCCCTCTCGACCCCACCCAGGAGCACCGGCGGGCGCGACTGCTACAGCCCGTCCCCGGCCACCAGGCCCCCGAAAAGACCGCCGTGCCCACCACCGGCTGGCACGCCGACAGCCGACGCCCGGGACCGCCACCACGGCCTCCACGGACACGCCGGGCACCCCGTTTCGGCGCGACTGCCAGGACCGGCCCCGGCAACTGGAGTCCCGCGAACAACCAACCGCCCCCTCGCGTCCCGTAACGGCGCTGCGGGCCCCGTCAGTGCCCGTCCGGGTCCGCTCGGCTGAGCGTCGGCTTCGGACTCGGGCCGGCCGTCATCAGGTAGTCGGCCGCGGACGTGTCCGTGACCAGGCTCGTGACCAGCCCGGACCGCAGCACCGCGTCGATCGCGGCCGCCTTGCGCTGACCGCCGGCGATCGCCACGACCTCCGGGATACGGCGCAGCTGGTCGGCCTTGACCGTGATGCACCGCTCCCCCAGGTCCCGGCCGATCCTGCGCCCATCGGCGTCGAAGAGGTGCGCCGCCATCTCTGCGGCGACACCGAGCGACGCGTAGTGCGCCCGCTCCTCGTCGCTGAGCATGTCGTGCACGGTCGAGATGCCCGGCTCCCAGGAGCCGATGGAGACGCAGGCGACAGTGACCTTGTCGAAGTACTCGAAGGCCCGGGCGATCCCGGTCTGGCTGCGCAGCGCGGCCGCGGTGGCCGCGTCCGGCAACAGCATCGGCGCGTAGATGGGGTGGGCGTCGCCGCCCGACACCTGGGCGGCCCGGCGCACGGCCTCGACCGATCCGCGCTCCGAGGTCCCGGCGTCGTACACCCCCGTCAGCTGCACCACCGTGCAGGGCGGCAGCCGGTCGAGCGCCGCCGCCATGTGGATCGTGGACCGGCCCCAGGCCAGCCCGAGCACGTCCCCCTCGTTGACGAGCTCGCCGAGCAGGTCGGCGGCGACCTCGCCGAGGTTCTCGGGGTCGGGGGTCTCCTCGGCCTCGGCCGGGGACTCGACCACGACGGCGTGCCTCAGGCCGTAGCGGGCGCGGAGCGCGTCGGAACGCTCCGCGTCCAGCTCGGCCGGGACCCGGATCTCGATGCGTACGAGATCCCGTTCGAGAGCCGTTTCCAGGACCCGGGCCACCTTGAAGCGGCTGACGCCGAACTCCTCCGCGATCTGGATCTTGGACTTGCCCTCGAGGTAGAAGCGGCGGGCCATGGCCGCCGCCTGCACCAGCTCAGCGGGTCCCATCCGCATGGCTGACCGGCCCGCCGACATACCCGACACGGCGATCTCCTCACTGCTGTTCACACTCTGGATTCGCCGTTCATCCTTGCAGATTCGGCGCGGCTCATCCGCCCTGAAGGGCGCCCTTCACTTAACCGTTCACGTAGCTGTGGCTCAGTGGTCGCATGCCCACGAGGCCTTGGCGATGGCCGACTCCGCCTGCGTGCGCAGTGCGCGGACCGCCTCCTCCGGGTCCTTCGCCCCGTACACGGCCGAGCCTGCCACGAACACGTCCGCCCCCGCGTCCGCGCACTGCTCGATCGTCGACGCCGAGACGCCGCCGTCCACCTGGAGCCACAGCTGCAGGCCGTGCTTGCTGATCAGCTCCCGGGTGCGGCGGATCTTCGGCAGCATGATGTCGAGGAACGCCTGGCCGCCAAAGCCGGGCTCGACCGTCATGATCAGCAGCATGTCGAGTTCCGGGAGAAGGTCCTCGAACGGCTCGATCGGCGTCGCCGGCTTGAGCGCCATGGAGGCGCGGGCACCCTTGGCGCGGATCTCCCGGGCGAGCCGCACCGGAGCGGCGGCCGCCTCCACGTGGAAGGTGACGGAGGAGGCCCCCGCCTCGACGTACTGGGGCGCCCAGCGGTCGGGGTCCTCGATCATCAGGTGGCAGTCCAGCGGGGTGTCCGTCGCACGGGCCAGGGACTCCACGACCGGCACGCCGAGCGTGAGGTTCGGGACGAAGTGGTTGTCCATGACGTCGACATGGAGCCAGTCGGCGCCTTGGACCGCCTTGGCCTCCTCCGCGAGGCGGGCGAAGTCGGCGGACAGGATGCTGGGGTTGATCTGCACGGCCATGCCTAAAGACTGCCATGTCCGGAGCACTGATGTTCGCGCCGGTCCACAGCCGGGGCCGTTCATCGTACTTACATGGCCGCCTGTGGATAAGTCCGGGCGCGTTCGCGGCCTCAACCGGTACGGCGGACGAGCGCCAGATACATCGCGTCGGTGCCGTGCACATGCGGCCAGAGCTGCACGTCCGGTCCCTCGCCGAGCGCCGGGACGCCCGGCAGCAGCGGACGGGCGTCGATCAGCTCCGCCCCCGGGTGCTGCTTGAGGACGTCGGCGACGACCGCGCGGGTCTCCGCCAGGTGCGGCGAGCAGGTCGCGTAGCAGACGACCCCTCCGACGCGCACCGAGTCGAGCGCGGTGCGCAGCAGGGCGCGCTGGAGGGGCGCGAAGTTGTCCAGGTCCTCCGGCCGCCGCCGCCAGCGGGCCTCGGGGCGCCGGCGCAGCGCGCCGAGCCCGGTGCACGGCACGTCCATCAGCACCCGGTCGAAGGTGCCGGGCCGCCACGGCGGCCGGGTGCCGTCGGCGGCGATCACCTGGTACGGCCCCGGGTTGCCGTGCAGTGCCTTGCCGACCAGACCGGCCCGGTGCGGCTGCTTCTCGGAGGCGAGCAGCATCGCCCCGCGCTCGGCGGCGAGGGCGGCCAGCAGCGCGGCCTTGCCGCCGGGTCCCGCACACCCGTCCAGCCACATCGTGTCGGAGCCGTCGAGGGGCGCGTTCGCGAGCGCGAGGGCGACCAGCTGGCTGCCCTCGTCCTGCACTCCGGCCCGTCCCTCGCGCACGGCCTCCACCGCGCCCGGCTCGCCGCCCTCCGCGAGCCGCACGGCGTACGGCGACCAGCGTCCCGGCACGGCGGCGTCCTCGCGCAGCAGTTCCTCGGCGGTGGCCCGCCCCGGCCGCGCGACCAGCGTCACCTCGGGCCGTTCGTTGTCGGCCTCCAGCAGGTTCTCGATACCGGCGCGCCCGCCGCCGAGGGAGTCCCAGAGCGCGGAGACGACCCAGCGGGGATGCGAGTGCACGACGGCGAGGTGATCCTCCGGGTCCTCGTCGTACGGCGGCGCGACCTTCTCCAGCCACCCGTCGAGATCGTCCTGGGCCACCTTACGCAGCACGGCGTTGACGAACTTGGCGCGCCCGTCGCCGAGCACCACCCGGGCCAGCTCGACGGAGGCGGACACGGCGGCGTGCGTCGGGATCCGGGTGCCGAGCAACTGGTGCACACCGAGGCTCAGCACATCGAGCACCGGCGGGTCGACCTCGCGCAACGGCCGGTCGACACAGGCGGCGATCACCGCGTCGTACGTCCCCTGCCGGCGCAGGGTGCCGTAGACCAGTTCGGTGGCGAGGGCGGCGTCCCGCGCGTCGAAGTCGCCCTTCTCGCGGGCCTTGCGCAGCAGCGGAGGCAGTACGAGATTGGCGTACGCGTCCCGCTCGTCGACCGCGCGCAGCGCCTCGAAGGCCAGGATGCGGACGGGGTCCTTCTGCGGACGACGGTAGGGCTTGGCGGGCCTGCGCGGCCGCCGGGACTGCTCGCTCACGAAAAAGGTGCTCCGGATGTGAAGAAGAAGGTGCGGTGTCCAGCGTACGTCGGCACACCGCCGCCCCCGCCGCCCGGGGCTCAGCCGCCGAGCGTCTCGCCCTCGGCGATGCGCACGCCGCGGGCCCAGTCGGCCGCCCGCATCGGCTTCTTGCCCTGTGCCTGCACCCAGAGCAGCTCGACGGCGTACGAACCGGTGCCCACGTGCACGCTGTTCTTGCCGACGGCCATGTGTCCCGGTGGGAGGTCCGTGCGCGCGGGCGCGGGCGTGACCTGGATGAGCTTGAGCCGCTCGCCGCGGAAGGTGGTCCAGGCGCCGGGCGCAGGGGTACAGCCGCGCACGACCCGGTCGACGCGCAGCGCGGGCGCGGCCCAGTCGACCTGCGCGTCCTCGACGGTGATCTTCGGCGCGACGGTGATGCCCTCGGCCGGCTGCGGTACGGCCTTCAGCGTGCCGTCCTCGATGCCGTCCATGGTCGCGGCGAGCAGTCCGGCGCCGGCGAAGGCGAGCCGGGTGAGCAGGTCGCCGCTGGTGTCGGTGGGCCGGATCTCCTCGGTCACGGTGCCGTAGACGGGCCCCGAGTCCAGGCCCTCCTCGATGAGGAAGGTGGACGCGCCGGTGATCTCGTCGCCCGCCATGAGGGCGTGCTGCACCGGCGCCGCCCCGCGCCAGGCGGGCAGCAGCGAGAAGTGCAGGTTGACCCAGCCGTGGGCCGGAATGTCGAGGGCGACCCGAGGCAGCAGGGCGCCGTACGCGACGACCGGGCAGCAGTCGGGGGCGATCTCCGTCAGCCGCGCCAGGAACTCCGGGTCTCGCGGCTTGAGGGGCTTCAGCACCTCGATCCCGGCCTCCTCCGCCCGCTCGGCCACGGGCGACGCGACCAGCCGGCGCCCGCGGCCGGCCGGCGCGTCGGGCCGCGTGACGACGGCGGCCACCGCGTGCCTCCCGGAGGCGATCAGAGCGTCCAGAGCGGGAACGGCGACCTCGGGGGTACCGGCGAAGACAAGCTTCATGGGCGGGATCGGGCCTCTCGGACGGGGGTTGGACAGGCAGCGCACCAGTCTATGACCACCGAAGGAAGGACGACTCATGACCACGAACGCGCAGACGCCGACGGCGCCCCCGGCTTGGTCCGCTTCCCGGCCGACCGGAAACGGGTGGCGCGCGCATCGGAGGACAAAAGCAGCGCCCCACAGACGGCGCGCGCCCGGACGACCGGCGTAGGCATATGCCCGTACGCCCCCACCCCGTGACCAGCGAAGCGCACACGCGTTGGTCAAGAAAGAGTTGACCACATAGGGCCGCTTTCGCGGCCCAATTCCTTTCAACGCCGGTTCGAGAGGCTTGTTCATGGCCGACCACGCAACCCACGACGCCCAGGCCCGGGCCAGCCTGCACTTGCTGGTGCGGGACATCGAGCGGGTCCGCCGGCAGGTGGACGCGCTGCGCACGCTCACCGCCCAGTTGGGCAACGTCTACCGCCCGCGCCGCTCCGGCCCGTCCACGGGCTTCGTCGTCTACGGACGCGCTCCCGCCCCGACGGTGCGCCTCGCCCAGGAACTTCGGGACAGTGTCGAAACGCTGGTCACGGCCGCCGTGGACTTCGACCGCTCACTCGGCTTCTCGTGGGACGCGGTGGGCTCGGCGCTCGGGGTCACCAAGCAGGCGGTGCACCGCCGTTACGGCGCCCGTCGCGCCGCGGCCCAGGCGGCCGCCGAGGCCGAGCGGACCTCGGAACCGTCCGGAACCCGCACGCTCAACGCCGGCCTGCCGACGGTCCCCGCGGCCCGCTCGATGCCGACGCAGCCGACCGCGGGCAGCCAGTCCCTGCGCGACGACGCCCGCCCGACGGCCTTCCCCAGCCCACGCAACGGCTGAGCCACGGCCGGCACCTTGCCCTCCCGGACGGCCGGGAGGGCGGACACGCGCCTGGACGGACGAACGGCCACGCGGACAGCCGTCGGCGGCGAGCGCCGCCGGACTGTCGCGGCTCACAGCCGACTCGCAAACAGGTGGTGCGCGGGTGGGAGAACGTCACCCGATGTCCGGCGGATCGATCCGCACCCGCACCGCCTCCCCGCTGCCCCGTGCCATGCGAGCGGCCTGGGCGGTCTTCAGGGCCGTGGCCAGCGCGGCCCCACTGCCCGGCGGGACCCGGACCAGCGCCCGGTCCCAGTGCTCGCCCGGCGCGGGCGCGCCGGGCCTGCGCGGCCGGCCCGGCGGTGCGGGCGCCATCGGCACCGGCCCCAACACCTCGGCGTCCGGGGGCAGTTCGACCGAGGCCAGGAACTCGGCGACGACCTCGGGCGCCCCTGACACGGCCGCCATCCGCGACACCGGCGGAAAGCCCAGCTCGGACCGCTCGGCCAGTTCCCGCACCGCGTGCCCGACGGGGTCCCACCGCACCAGCGCCTGCACGGGCCGCAGGGTCGGCTCGGCCACCACGACCACCGTGCCCCCCTCGGGCTGCGGCCGGACCAGCGCTCCGGCAGCGATCCACCGGCGCAGCGCGTCCTCGCCGGCCCGCAGGTCGGGTCGGACGAGCATGGCCCAGCCGTCCAGCAGGAGGGCCGCCGCGTAGCCGCCCTCGGCGACCGGTTCGGCACCTGGTGTGCTGACGACGAGCGCGGGCGTGCCCGGCACGGTGTCCAGCACGTGTTCCCGCCCCGAGGTGCGCACCGGGACGGCGGGAAAGGCACGGCCCAGCTCCTCGGCCGTCCGCCGTGCCCCCACGACCTGGGCCCGCAGCCGGAAACCGCCGCACTCCGGGCAGTGCCACGCGCTCTCCTCACGCCCGCACCAGCCGCACCGCAGCACCCCCGCGTCCTGCCCCTGGAGCGGCCCCGAGCAGTGCCGGCACCGGGCGGGCGCCCGGCACTGCGCGCAGGCCATGCGGGGCGCGTAACCACGCCGGGGCACCTGCACCAGCACGGGTCCGTGCCGCAGGCCCTCACGGGCCGCCTGCCAGGCGAGGGTGGGCAGCCGGGCGGCGCGGGCGGCCTCGTCGCGCGCGAGGTCGTCGTCCCCCACCGTCCGTACCAGGGGGGCGGCCCGCCGTACCTGCTCGCGGCCGGCGACCAGCGGCCGGGCCCAACCGCTCTCCACGAGCTGGGCGGCCTCGACGGTGCAGGCGAATCCGCCGAGCAGGAAGGCGCACTTGTCCAGCGCGGCGCGCAGCAGCAGCACGTCGCGCGCGTGTGGCTGCGGGGCGTGCTGCTCGCTGTGGCTGTCGTCACCGTCGTCCCATATGGCGACCAGCCCGAGGTCCTGCACGGGCGCGAACATGGCCGCGCGTGTCCCGACCACGGCCCGTACGGCTCCGCGCCGCACCGCGAGCCACTGCGTGTACCGCTTCTCCGGCCCGGCGTCCGCGGTGAGCAGTGCGTGCCGCCCCGCACCGAGCAGCTGCGTGAGCGCGGAGTCGACCCGCGCGGCAGCCCGCCCGTCCGGTACGACGACGAGGGCGCCGCGTCCCGAGGCGAGCGTGGCGGCGACGGCGCGGGCCAGTTCCTCGCTCCACCGCGGGCCCGGCAGCGCGTTCCAGACCGCTCTCGGCGATCTGCCGGCGGCCAGCGCCTCGAGGAACGGCCCGCCGTGCTCGTACCGCCCCCAGGAGGCCGGCTCAGGGGCCTTCGGGGGCGGCAGCGGCGCGGGTGACGGCCGCTGCTCGGCGCGGGCGCTGCGCGGCGGCACGGCCAGCTGGAGCACATCGGCGAGGCTTCCGGCGTACCGGTCGGCCACGGCCCGGGCGAGGCCCAGCAGTTCCTCGCTCAGCACCGGCTCCGGCGACACGACCTGGGCCAGCGCGGCCAGCGGCCCGGAGTAGTCGGAATCGGCGCGGCGCTCGACGAGGAACCCGTCGATGAGCCCCCCGCCCTCCCGGCGTCCTTCCCGCACCCGGCCCCGCCCGGCCCCGAACCGCACCCGCACCCGCACCCCGGGCTGTGCCTGCGCGTCCAGTTCCTCGGGCACCGCGTAGTCGAAGTAGCGGTCGAGGTGCAGCACGCCCTTGTCGACCAGCACGCGTGCGACGGGCAGCTCCTTGGCGAGCGCGGCCCCCCGCCAGGTCCGGGGCTTGGCGCGGGGCGTCCTGGCCTTGCGCACGCTCTCCCGGATGAGCGCGAGCTGCTCCGGCGGCGCCCCTTCGGCCCCGCCGTCCCCTTCTTCCCGGGGCACTCCGTTCTCGCTGCTCACGCTTGCATTCTTACCAAACGGCACTGACAACCGACGTCCGCCCGAGATCCGGATCGGCAGCGGTACGGATTCAGCTTCACCGCACGCCTGCGAGGGCGCGCTCCACGAAGTAACCGCGGCCTTCGCACCGGGCGGCGTCGACGGCGCCAGGTTAGGTACCGCACGGCAGGGGCCGCCAGTCAATTCGGTAGCGCCGCGGGACGGCGGCCCCAGGCGCTGACCGAATCGGGCAGGTGAGGTCCGGGACCTGGCGCCGGACGGAGCACCCGTCGGAGATCCACGGGAGGGGGCAGCGGATCACCGGCGAGGGGACGGGAGCCGACGGACAGGCCGGATTCTGCTGTCCGCCAAGGCCTGCGAGGACGAGCCGCTGCGCCGCTTCCTGCCCGGCATCGAGCGCGGAAGCGTGGTCACGGGGACGGTGTCCTCGGCGCGCCCCTTCGGTGTCTTGTCCGGATCGACGGCGAGTCCGCGCACCGGCCTACGGCGGAACCGGCTTCACCCGCGTCCTGGAGCTGTCACACGGTCGCGCGTCGCTGATCCGGTGGAGGTGGTGCGGCCGGGGCAGCGGATCACCGGCGAGGTGCTGATCGCGGACGCCCGGCACGGCCAGGTCTCGCTCTCGCTCAAGGCCCTCCAGCAGGACCCCTGGGACCGTCTCGGCGCAGACCTGGGAGACGTCGTGCCGGGGGTGTGACCAAGCTCGTGCCCTTCGGCACCTGCGTCCGCGGCGCCGGATCCGGCCGGCCCCGGCCGACTGCCCCCGACACGCCGAGGCCCGGCCCCGCGGAAGGGGAACCGGGCCTCGACGAGAAGGGTGACCGGGGCTCAGAGGCCCACGGCGGCGCGCAGCGCGTCCACGCGGTCCGTGCGCTCCCAGGTGAAGTCGGGCAGCTCGCGGCCGAAGTGGCCGTAGGCGGCCGTCTGGGCGTAGATCGGCCGGAGCAGGTCGAGGTCACGGATGATCGCGGCCGGGCGGAGGTCGAAGACCTGGTCGATCGCCTTCTCGATCTTCTCCGTCTCGACCTTGTTGGTGCCGAAGGTCTCCACGAACAGACCGACCGGCTCGGCCTTGCCGATCGCGTAGGCGACCTGGACCTCGCAGCGGGAGGCCAGGCCTGCCGCGACCACGTTCTTGGCGACCCAGCGCATCGCGTACGCGGCCGAGCGGTCGACCTTGGACGGGTCCTTGCCGGAGAAGGCGCCGCCACCGTGGCGGGCCATGCCGCCGTAGGTGTCGATGATGATCTTGCGGCCGGTCAGGCCGGCGTCGCCCATCGGGCCACCGATCTCGAAGCGGCCGGTCGGGTTGACCAGCAGGCGGTAGCCCTCGGTCTCCAGCTTGATGCCCTCGTCCAGGAGCGCCTTCAGCTCCGGCTCCACGACGAACTCGCGGATGTCGGGCGCCAGCAGCGACTCCAGGTCGATGTCGGAGGCGTGCTGCGAGGACACGACCACCGTGTCGAGGCGGACGGCCTTGTCGCCGTCGTACTCGATGGTGACCTGCGTCTTGCCGTCGGGGCGCAGGTAGGGGATGGTGCCGTTCTTGCGGACCTCGGACAGCCGCTTGGACAGGCGGTGCGCCAGGAAGATCGGCAGCGGCATCAGGGTGGGCGTCTCGTCGGACGCGTAGCCGAACATCAGGCCCTGGTCACCGGCGCCCTGCCGGTCCAGCTCGTCTTCGTCGCCCTCGACGCGGGACTCGTACGCGGCGTCCACACCCTGCGCGATGTCCGGGGACTGAGCCCCGATCGACACCGACACGCCGCAGGAGGCGCCGTCGAAGCCCTTCTTGGAGGAGTCGTAACCGATCTCGAGGATCTTGTTGCGGACGAGGGTCGCGATGTCCGCGTAGGTCTTGGTCGTCACCTCGCCTGCCACATGCACCAGGCCGGTGGTGATCAGCGTCTCGACGGCGACCCGGGAGGTCGGGTCCTCGCGCAGAAGCGCGTCGAGAATGGTGTCGCTGATCTGGTCAGCGATCTTGTCGGGGTGACCCTCGGTCACGGACTCCGAGGTGAACAGGCGACGGGACACAACGCTCCCTGTGGTTGCAGCGGCTGCTGGCTGATCATTTGCGGCGACGCGCGGGGCTGCGCCCGGCGTCGACCGTGAACAGTTTATCGGTCGCGCTCGGCCGATGGGCCACCGTCTCGCCTCTCGGGAGCGCTGTGACCTGCGGCACGGGCATTCTGCACAATGCCGGGCGGCGTTGGCCAGAGCCGCCACACCCCATTTGACCGGTCCTCGAGGCCGCTTGATCGGTCCTCGAGGCCACCGTCAACCGCACCAGGGATCCACTCGAGGGCCGGCCCGGCGATCAGTCCAGCCGCCGTGCGACCAGGTCCCACACCGTGTCGGCGAGGGCTTCCTTGGGGCCGTGCGGTACGGGCGTCTCGCTGCCGTCGGCGCCCAGCACCACGGCCTCGTTCTCCTCGGAGCCGAACGTCTTGCGCTCCCCCACCTCATTGACCACGAGCAGGTCGCAACCCTTCCGGGCGAGCTTGGTACGGCCGTGGGCGAGGACGTCGTCGGTCTCGGCGGCGAAGCCGACGATCACCTGTCCCGGGCGGGCGCGCTCGGCCGAGATCTCCGCGAGGATGTCCGGATTGCGCACCAGGACGATCGGGTCGGGGTCCTGGCCGTCCTTCTTCTTGATCTTGCCGGAGGCGTAGACCGCCGGACGGAAGTCGGCGACGGCCGCGGCCATGACGACCGCGTCGGCGTCCGCCGCCGCCTTCAGGACGGCCTCGCGCAGCTGGACGGCCGTGCCGACCGGTACGACGTCCACGCCCGCCGGGTCGGGCAGTCCCGTATTGGCCGCGATCAGCGTGACCCGGGCGCCGCGGGCGGCGGCGGTGCGGGCGAGGGCGTAGCCCTGCTTGCCGGAGGAGCGGTTACCGAGGAAGCGGACCGGGTCGAGGGGCTCGCGGGTGCCGCCGGCGGAGACGACGACGTGCCGCCCCGCCAGGTCGGGCTCGGTGACGCCCCGGGCCAGCACCCGGCGGCAGACCTCGAAGATCTCCACCGGGTCGGGCAGCCGGCCCTTGCCGGTGTCGACGCCGGTGAGTCGGCCGACGGCGGGCTCGATGACGACGGCCCCCCGGCGGCGCAGCGTGGCCACGTTCTCCTGGGTGGCCGGGTGCTCCCACATCTCGGTGTGCATGGCCGGCGCGAAGACCACCGGGCAGCGGGCGGTCAGGAGTGTGTTGGTCAGCAGGTCGTCGGCGAGGCCGTGGGCGGCCTTGGCGAGCATGTCGGCCGTGGTGGGGGCGACGACCACCAGGTCGGCGTGCTGGCCGATGCGGACGTGCGGGACCTCGTGGACCTCGTCCCAGACCTCCGTGGAGACGGGGTTGCCGGACAGGGCGGACCAGGTGGCCGCGCCGACGAAGTGCAGCGCGGAGGCGGTGGGCACCACGCGGACGTCGTGGCCCGACTCCGTGAACCTTCTCAGCAGCTCACAGGCCTTGTAGGCGGCGATGCCGCCGCTGACCCCCAGAACGACCTTCGGCTTGTCCACCGTCTCTCCCCGGACTCGAAAACCTGGCACACCCATGAGACACCACAGGCCCGGCAGTCGGACTGCCGGGCCTGTGGATAAGTCAACCGCGATCTGAAAGTACTACTGCGCCGGGCCCTCGACGGCCTCGGAGGTCAGCAGGCCGGCGTTGATCTCACGCAGGGCGATCGACAGCGGCTTCTCGTGGACGTGGGTGTCGACGAGCGGACCGACGTACTCGAGCAGGCCCTCGCCGAGCTGCGAGTAGTACGCGTTGATCTGACGGGCGCGCTTGGCGGCGTAGATCACGAGGCTGTACTTCGAGTCGGTGGCCTCGAGCAACTCGTCGATCGGCGGGTTGATGATGCCCTCGGGCGCGGTGATGGAAGAGGACACGCTCTACCTTCCGATGGATGGAAAAGAACCAATCATCGTGATCAGAGTCACGATCACACAACGTCCACCAAGGCTAGCAGCTCACGCGCCACGTCCTCGACAGAGGTGTTGACCAAGGTCGTATCGAACTCCGGCTCGGCCGCCAGCTCGGTCCTGGCCGCCTCCAGGCGGCGCTCGATGACCTCGGGCGGCTCGGTCCCCCGGCCGGTGAGCCTGCGCACCAGCTCCTCCCAGGAGGGCGGAGCCAGGAACACCAGCCGGGCGTCGGACATCGACGCCCGGACCTGCCTGGCGCCCTGGAGATCGATCTCCAGCAGCACCGGCTCACCCTTCTCCAGCCGCTCCAGTACGGCCGCACGGGGCGTGCCGTAGCGGTTGCCGGCGAACTCGGCCCACTCCAGCAGTTCGCCGTTGGCGATCAGCTTGTCCATCTCGTCGTCGGTGACGAAGAAGTAGTGGACTCCGTGCTTCTCGCCGGGCCGCGGCTTGCGGGTGGTGGCCGACACCGAGAGCCAGACCTCGGGGTGTTCCTTGCGCATATGGGCGACGACCGTGCTCTTGCCGACCCCCGAGGGGCCGGAGAGCACGGTCAGCCGCGGACGTTCACTCATGCAGCGATTATTCCAGCAATCCCGGGGTGCCCGGGACTCCCGGTCCGGCTCCCCGTGCGCGGGGAGGTGGACTCAGGAACCGGTGCTGCCGAACTCACGCTCCAGGGAAGCGATCTGGTTGGAACCGAGACCGCGCACGCGGCGGCTCTCGGAGATGCCCAGACGCTCCATGATCTGCTTGGCGCGGACCTTGCCCACGCCCGGCAGGGACTCGAGCAGTGCGGAGACCTTCATCTTGCCGATGACGTCGTTCTCCTGACCCTGCTTGATGACCTCGTGCAGGGAGGCGCCGGAGTGCTTGAGTCGATTCTTGACCTCGGCCCGCTCCCGGCGAGCCGCGGCGGCCTTTTCGAGCGCGGCTGCGCGCTGTTCGGGGGTAAGGGGCGGAAGAGCCACGCCTACGTCACCTCGGATGTCGAATCTGTCGGATACGGACCGGTGAGGAACCTAGTCGCCCCACACCTGGGGAGCTACGAGCAACACGCTTCGCCCGTTCACTCTGCTCGGAGACTAGCGGTCAAGTCCGCCAGAGTCAGCGAGAACAGCGGAAAAGTCCTGGTCAGCCTCCGCCAGGTCGGACATTTCAGACATATTGCCCCGGATTTGAGGATGTATTCACACTCAAGTCGCCGCGCCACCGCGCAGCCGGGGCGCGCCCCGGCCGACTCAGGCACCCGCGACGGCGGCCCGGATCTCCCGCGCGAAGCGTTCCGCGGACGCGCGCAGCGCCCCGACGTCGGGACCGTGACGCAGGACACCCCGGCTGACGTTCGGCACCACATTGCGCAGCGCCGCACCGAACACCTTCGGAAGGTCGGCCGGCGTCGCGCCCTGCGCGCCGACCCCGGGCGCGAGGAGCGGGCCGTTGATGGCGAGGTCGTACGACGACAGATCGCCGACCGTGGCTCCGACGACGGCACCGAAGGAGCCCAGCGGCTCCTCCCCCGCGTTCTCGGCGGCCAGGTGGGCCAGCATGGTCGCGCCCACGGTGCGGCCGTCGGCCCGGACGGCGTGCTGGACCTCGGGGCCCTCCGGGTTGGAGGTCAGGGCCAGCACGAACAGGCCGGCGCCGCTCTCCCGGGCCAGCGCGACGGCCGGGCTGAGCGAGCCGTAGCCGAGATACGGCGAGACGGTCAGGGCGTCGGAGAACAGCGGGGCGTCCTTGTGCAGGAAGGCCTCGGCGTACCCGGCCATGGTCGAGCCGATGTCGCCGCGCTTGGCGTCCATCACGACGAGGGTGCCGGCCGCGCGCGCCTCCTGGACGATCGTCTCCAGGACGGCGACGCCGCGCGAGCCGAAGCGCTCGAAGAAGGCGCTCTGCGGCTTCATCACGGCGACCCGGTCGGCGACCGCCTCGACGACCGTCCGGCCGAACCGCTCCAGACCGGCCACGTCGTCGTTCAGGCCCCACTCGGCGAGCAGGGAGGCGTGCGGGTCGATGCCGACGCACAGCGGGCCACGCTCGTCCATCGCGCGGCGCAGGCGGGCGCCGAAGGGCTCGTACGAGGTCATGCGGGCTTCCTCACGTCGGCGCCGACCGCGTCGGCGAGGGTGGCGTACGGGCTGGTGCGCAGGCGGGCGGCGAGGCCCTTGTGGATCGCGCGGCACCAGAAGGGGCCCTCGTAGATGAAGGCGCTGTAGCCCTGGACCAGCGTGGCACCGGCCAGGATGCGCTGCCAGGCGTCCTCGGCGGTCTCGATGCCGCCCACGCCCACGAGCGTGATCCGGTCGCCCACACGCGCGTACAGGCGGCGCAGGACCTCGAGGGAGCGGGCCTTGAGCGGAGCGCCGGACAGGCCGCCGGTCTCCTTCACCAGCGAGGGTTCCGATGCCAAACCGAGGCCCTCGCGCGCGATGGTGGTGTTGGTCGCGATGATGCCGTCCAGGCCCAGCTCCACGGCGAGGTCGGCGACGGCGTCGATGTCCTCGTCGGCGAGGTCGGGCGCGATCTTCACCAGCAGCGGGACCCGCCGGTTCGCGACCGTACGGTCGGTGGCCTCGCGGACGGCGGTCAGCAGCGGGCGCAGCGCCTCGGTGGCCTGCAGATTGCGCAGGCCGGGCGTGTTCGGCGAGGAGACGTTGACGACCAGGTAGTCCGCGTACGGCGCGAGGCGCTCGGCCGACTTCACGTAGTCGCCGACGGCCTCCCCCTCCGGGACGACCTTCGTCTTGCCGATGTTGACGCCCACGACGGTCCTGAAGACCGGCTGACGGGTCGCGAGGCGGGCCGCCACGGCCAGCGAGCCGTCGTTGTTGAAACCCATGCGGTTGATCAGCGCGCGGTCCGCGACCAGGCGGAACAGCCGCTTCTTGGGGTTTCCGGGCTGCGGCTCGCCGGTGACCGTGCCGATCTCGATGTGGTCGAAGCCCAGCATCGACATGCCGTCGACGGCGACGGCGTTCTTGTCGAAGCCGGCGGCGAGCCCGAAGGGGCCGTGCATGCGCAGCCCGAAGGCCTCCGTGCGCAGCTCCTTGCGGCGGGGCGCGAGGGCGGCCGCGACGAAGGTGCGCAGCACGGGAATGCGGACGGCCAGGCGGATCCAGCGGAACGCCAGGTAGTGGGCCTTCTCGGGGTCCATGCGCCGGAAGACCAGATTGAAGAAGATCTTGTACATGGTGTCCTCACCAAGAGGGGGACACCGTTCCCGGTGTCCCCCTCAGGGCTGCTAGTCGCGGGCCGCGGTCAGGTGTTCCGCGTGTTCCTGGAGCGAGCGGACGCCCACGCCACCGTGGTTGAGGGCGTCGATGCCCTGGACCGCCGCGGCGAGCGCCTGGACCGTGGTCAGACACGGCACGGAGCGGGCCACCGCGGCCGTACGGATGTCGTAGCCGTCGAGGCGGCCGCCGGTGCCGTACGGGGTGTTGACGATGAGGTCCACCTCGCCGTCGTGGATCAGCTGGACGATCGTCTTCTCGCCGTTCGGGCCGGTGCCCTCGGACTGCTTGCGCACGACGGTGGCGTTGATGCCGTTGCGCTTGAGGACCTCGGCGGTGCCGGAGGTGGCGAGCAGCTCGAAGCCGTGGGCGACCAGCTCACGCGCGGGGAAGATCATCGACCGCTTGTCGCGGTTGGCGACCGAGATGAACGCGCGGCCCTTGGTGGGCAGCGGGCCGTAGGCACCCGCCTGCGACTTGGCGTACGCCGTGCCGAAGACGGAGTCGATGCCCATGACCTCGCCGGTGGAGCGCATCTCCGGGCCGAGCACGGTGTCGACGCCGCGGCCGTGGATGTCGCGGAAGCGCGACCACGGCATGACGGCCTCCTTGACGGAGATCGGCGCGTCCAGCGGCAGTTCGCCGCCGTCGCCGTTCCTCGGCAGCAGGCCCTCCGCGCGCAGCTCGGCGATGGTCGCGCCCAGCGAGATCCGGGCGGCGGCCTTGGCGAGCGGCACCGCGGTCGCCTTCGAGGTGAAGGGGACCGTGCGGGAGGCGCGCGGGTTGGCCTCCAGGACGTAGAGGATGTCGCCGGCCATCGCGAACTGGATGTTGATCAGGCCGCGGACCCCCACGCCGTCGGCGATGGCCTCGGTCGAGGCGCGCAGCCGCTTGATGTCGAAGCCTCCGAGGGTGATCGGGGGCAGGGCGCACGCCGAGTCGCCGGAGTGGATGCCGGCCTCCTCGATGTGCTCCATCACGCCGCCGAGGTACAGCTCCTCGCCGTCGTAGAGCGCGTCGACGTCGATCTCGATCGCGTCGTCCAGGAAGCGGTCGACGAGAACCGGCCGGGAGGGGCTGATCTCGGTCGACTCGGCGATGTAGGCGGCGAGGCGGGACTCGTCGTAGACGATCTCCATGCCGCGCCCGCCGAGGACGTACGACGGCCGGACCAGGACGGGGTAGCCGATCTCGTCGGCGATGGCCTTGGCCTCGTCGAAGGTGGTGGCCGTGCCGTGCTTCGGGGCCGGCAGGCCCGCCTCGGCGAGGACCCGCCCGAAGGCGCCGCGGTCCTCGGCCGCGTGGATGGCCTCGGGGGACGTGCCGACGATCGGCACGCCGTTGTCCTTCAGGGCCTGCGACAGGCCGAGCGGGGTCTGGCCGCCCAGCTGCACGATCACACCCGCGACCGGGCCGGCCTGCCGCTCGGCGTGGACGATCTCCAGCACGTCCTCCAGCGTCAGCGGCTCGAAGTACAGCCGGTCGGAGGTGTCGTAGTCGGTGGAGACGGTCTCCGGGTTGCAGTTGACCATCACGGTCTCGTAGCCCGCGTCGCTGAGCGCGAAGGAGGCGTGGACACAGGAGTAGTCGAACTCGATGCCCTGGCCGATGCGGTTGGGGCCGGAGCCGAGGATGATGACGGCCGGCTTCTCGCGCCGCGCGACCTCGGACTCCTCGTCGTAGGAGGAGTAGAAGTACGGCGTCTTCGCGGCGAACTCGGCGGCGCAGGTGTCCACCGTCTTGTAGACCGGGCGGATGCCGAGCGCGTGCCTGACCTCGCGGACGACGTCCTCGCGCAGGCCGCGGATCTCACCGATCTGCTGGTCGGAGAAGCCGTGCCGCTTGGCGTCGGCGAGCAGTTCGGCGGTCAGCTCGGGGGCCTCGGCCAGGTCGTCGGCGATCTCCTTGATCAGGAAGAGCTGGTCGACGAACCAGGGGTCGATCTTCGTGTACTCGAAGACCTCCTCGGGCGTGGCGCCCGCGCGGATGGCCTGCATGACGGTGTTGATGCGGCCGTCGGTGGGGCGCACGGCCTCGTGGAGCAGGGCTTCCCTGTCACCCGTCTCGCCGACGAAGGTGAACTGGCTGCCCTTCTTCTCCAGCGAGCGCAGCGCCTTCTGGAAGGCCTCGGGGAAGTTGCGGCCGATCGCCATGGCCTCGCCGACCGACTTCATCGTGGTGGTCAGCGTGGAGTCGGCCTGCGGGAACTTCTCGAAGGCGAAGCGCGGGGCCTTGACGACCACATAGTCGAGCGTGGGCTCGAAGGAGGCCGGGGTCTCCTGGGTGATGTCGTTCGGAATCTCGTCCAGGGTGTAGCCGACGGCCAGCTTGGCGGCGATCTTGGCGATCGGGAAGCCGGTGGCCTTGGAGGCGAGCGCCGAGGACCGTGACACACGCGGATTCATCTCGATGACGATCACGCGACCGTCCTCGGGGTTCACCGCGAACTGGATGTTGCAGCCCCCGGTGTCGACGCCGACCTCACGGATGACGGCGATGCCGATGTCGCGCAGGATCTGGTACTCGCGGTCGGTCAGCGTCATCGCCGGGGCGACGGTGATCGAGTCACCGGTGTGCACGCCCATCGGGTCGAAGTTCTCGATGGAGCAGACGACCACGACGTTGTCGTGCTTGTCGCGCATCAGCTCCAGCTCGTACTCCTTCCAGCCGAGGATGGACTCCTCCAGGAGCACCTCGGTGGTCGGAGACAGGGTGAGCCCCTGGCCGGCGATGCGGCGCAGCTCCTCCTCGTCGTGCGCGAAGCCGGAGCCGGCGCCGCCCATGGTGAAGGACGGGCGGACGACGACCGGGTAGCCGCCGAGCTGCTCGACGCCGTGGAGGACGTCGTCCATGGAGTGGCAGATGACCGAGCGGGCGGACTCGCCGTGGCCGATCTTGCGGCGGACCTCCTCCACGACGTCCTTGAACTGGTCGCGGTCCTCGCCCTTGTGGATCGCCTCGGGCTTGGCACCGATCAGCTCGACGCCGTACTTCTCCAGGACGCCGTTCTCGTGCAGCGAGATGGCGGTGTTGAGCGCCGTCTGGCCGCCCAGCGTGGGCAGCAGCGCGTCGGGGCGCTCCTTGGCGATGATCTTCTCGACGAACTCGGGAGTGATCGGCTCGACATACGTGGCGTCGGCGATCTCCGGGTCGGTCATGATCGTCGCGGGGTTGGAGTTGACGAGGACCACGCGAAGGCCCTCGGCCTTGAGCACACGGCACGCCTGCGTGCCGGAGTAGTCGAACTCGGCGGCCTGGCCGATGACGATCGGGCCGGAGCCGATGACCAGGACGGACTGGATATCGGTGCGCTTAGGCACGCTGGCCCTCCATCAGGGAAACGAAGCGGTCGAACAGGTAGGCGGCGTCGTGCGGGCCGGCTGCCGCTTCGGGGTGGTACTGGACGGAGAAGGCCGGCTGGTCGAGCAGCTGCAGCCCCTCCACGACGTCGTCGTTCAGGCAGACGTGCGAGACCTCGGCGCGGCCGAACTTGGTCTCGCTGACCTTGTCGAGCGGCGCGTCCACGGCGAATCCGTGGTTGTGCGCGGTGACCTCGACCTTGCCGGTCGTACGGTCCTGGACCGGCTGGTTGATGCCGCGGTGGCCGTACTTCAGCTTGTACGTGCCGAAGCCGAGGGCACGGCCCAGGATCTGGTTGCCGAAGCAGATGCCGAACAGCGGCGTCCTGCGCTCCAGGACGGCGGTCATGAGCGCGACCGGGCCGTCGGCGGTCGCCGGGTCGCCGGGGCCGTTGGAGAAGAACACCCCGTCCGGGTTGACGGCGTAGACGTCGTCGGCGGTGGCGGTGGCCGGCAGCACGTGCACCTCGATGCCGCGCTCGGCCATGCGGTGCGGGGTCATGCCCTTGATGCCGAGGTCGATGGCCGCCACGGTGAAGCGCTTGTCGCCGACCGCCGGGACGACGTACGCCTCCTTGGTCGCCACCTCCTCGTACAGGCTCGCGCCCTTCATGTGCGGCTGGGCCTGAACGCGCGTGAGCAGTTCGGACTCGGCGGCGACCGCCTCGCCGGAGAAGATGCCGGCGCGCATCGAGCCGCGCTCGCGCAGATGACGGGTGAGGGCCCGGGTGTCGATGCCGGAGATGCCGACCACGCCCTGGCGTTCCAGCTCGTCGTCCAGCGAGCGCTTGGCGCGCCAGTTGGACGGCACGCGCGCGGGGTCGCGCACCACGTAACCGGAGACCCAGATGCGGCCCGACTCGTCGTCCTCGTCGTTCCAGCCCGTGTTGCCGATCTGCGGGGCCGTCGCGACCACGATCTGGCGGTCGTAGGAGGGGTCGGTCAGGGTCTCCTGGTAGCCGGTCATACCGGTGGAGAACACGGCCTCGCCGAAGGTCTCCCCCACGGCCCCGTAGGCGCGGCCGCGGAAGATGCGGCCGTCCTCCAGGACGAGTACGGCGGGAACCTTGGCAGTTCCCCTGGTGGAGGTCGTCATCGTGCGCCTTCCGTGTCGTTGATCATCTGGTTCAGGGTGTCGACCCACTCGGTGTGCTCGGCCGCGTGGTCGGAGCGGAAGCCGGAGTCGATCAGCTTCTCGCCGAGCGCCCAGGTCACCACCAGCAGTCCGCCCTCGGTGAGGACCTTGCCGGCGATGCCCTTGTCCAGCCGGGCCCCGCGCAGCGCCGCGGTGGGGATGAAGAAGTCGCTCGCTCCCGGACGCTCGACCTCCAGCCCTTGGTCGGTCAGGGTGAGCTCGGCCCGGCTGCGGGTGCCCAGGCCGTGGGCCACGATGCGGTCCAGCCACTGCCCGGCGGTCGTGGAGCCGTGGTAGCGGCCGCTCAGCTCAAGTTTCGCCGGGCCGGTCACCTCCGGCGCGCTGGGCGGGGCGGGCAGGTCGCTCTGGAGGGTGCCGCGCCACTTCCAGCCCTCGCGCATCAGCCAGTAGACGAGCGCGATGAAGAGGACGAGTCCGACGAGCCAGCCGATGCGGGCCGGCCAGTCGGTGACGGCGGCCGACCGCTTGGCCTCGGCCAGCAGGATTACAGGTGTCACGTGAGCTTCCCGTCGACGAGCGTGGCCTTCCCCCGCAGCCACGTGTGCGTCACACGGCCCGGCAGCTCACGCCCCTCGTAGGGGGTGTTGCGGCTGCGCGAGGCGAAGCCCGCGGGGTCCACCTGGCCACGGTATTCCGTGTCGACGAGGGTGAGGTTGGCGGGCTCACCAGCCGAGACGGGACGGCCGTGTCCGGTGGCCTGTCCGATCTGCGCGGGCTTGAAGGACATGCGGTCGGCGACGCCGGCCCAGTCCAGCAGGCCCGTGTCGACCATGGTCTCCTGGACCACTGACAACGCGGTCTCCAGGCCGACCATGCCCATGGCGGCCGCGGCCCACTCGCAGTCCTTGTCCTCGTGCGGGTGCGGCGCGTGGTCGGTCGCGACGATGTCGATCGTGCCGTCCGCCAGGGCCTCGCGCAGGGCGTGCACGTCCCGCTCGGTGCGCAGGGGCGGGTTGACCTTGTAGACGGGGTTGTACGTGCGCACCAGCTCGTCGGTGAGGAGCAGGTGGTGCGGGGTGACCTCGGCGGTGACCTGGATGCCGCGGGACTTGGCCCAGCGGACGATCTCCACGGATCCGGCGGTCGACAGGTGGCAGATGTGGACGCGGGAGCCGACGTGCTCGGCGAGCAGCACGTCCCGCGCGATGATCGACTCCTCGGCGACGGCCGGCCAGCCGCACAGGCCCAGCTCGGCGGAGACGACGCCCTCGTTCATCTGGGCGCCCTCGGTGAGCCGCGGCTCCTGCGCGTGCTGGGCGACGACACCGCCGAAGGCCTTCACGTACTCCAGGGCGCGGCGCATGATCACCGCGTCGTCCACGCACTTGCCGTCGTCGGAGAAGACGGTGACCCCGGCGGCGGACTCGCGCATGGCGCCCAGCTCGGCGAGCTTCCGGCCCTCCAGACCGACGGTGACGGCACCGATGGGCTGCACGTCGCAGTACCCGTGCTCCTGGCCGAGCCGGTAGACCTGCTCGACGACACCGGCGGTGTCGGCGACCGGGAAGGTGTTGGCCATGGCGAAGACGGCGGTGTACCCGCCGGACGCCGCCGCGCGCGTGCCCGTCAGAACCGTCTCGGAGTCCTCGCGGCCCGGCTCGCGCAGGTGGGTGTGCAGGTCGACCAGGCCCGGCAGCAGCACCTTGCCGGCGGCCTCGACCACCTCGGCGCCCTCGGCGCTGAGACCGGTGCCCACCTCGGCGATGGCCGCGCCGTCGATCAGCACGTCCTGCGGCTCGCCGCCGAGCACCTTCGCACCACGGATCAGGATCTTGCTCATGGGTCTTACTTCTCCTCGGTGGTGCGGGCGTGGGTGACGGCGGGTTCGTTGCCGCCCAGCAGCAGGTACAGCACGGCCATCCGGATGGAGACGCCGTTGGCGACCTGCTCGACGGCGGTGCAGCGGTCGGAGTCGGCGACCTCGGCGGTGATCTCCATGCCGCGGACCATCGGGCCGGGGTGCATCACGATCGCGTGCTCGGGAAGCCTGGCCATGCGGTCGCCGTCGAGGCCGTAGCGGCGGGAGTACTCGCGCTCGGTGGGGAAGAAGGCGGCGTTCATCCGCTCACGCTGGACCCGGAGCATCATCACCGCGTCGGACTTGGGCAGCGTGCTGTCCAGGTCGTACGACACCTCACAGGGCCAGGTCTCGACGCCGACCGGCACCAGGGTCGGCGGGGCGACCAGGGTGACCTCGGCGCCGAGGGTGTGCAGCAGGTCGACGTTGGAGCGGGCGACCCGGCTGTGCAGGACGTCGCCGACGATGGTGACGCGCCTGCCGGCCAGGTCCTGGCCGAGACCGGCGTCCCGGCCGATCAGCCGGCGGCGCATGGTGAAGGCGTCCAGCAGGGCCTGGGTGGGGTGTTGGTGGGTGCCGTCGCCGGCGTTGATCACGGCCGCGTCGATCCAGCCGGAGTTCGCGAGCCGGTACGGGGCTCCGGAGGCGCCGTGCCGGATGACGACGGCGTCGACGCCCATGGCCTCCAGGGTCTGGGCGGTGTCCTTCAGGGACTCGCCCTTGGAGACGCTCGAACCCTTGGCGGAGAAGTTGATGACGTCGGCGGAGAGGCGCTTCTCGGCGGCCTCGAAAGAGATACGCGTGCGCGTGGAGTCCTCGAAGAAGAGGTTGACGATCGTGCGGCCGCGCAGGGTCGGCAGCTTCTTGATCGGCCGGTCGGCGACCCGGGCCATCTCCTCGGCGGTGTCGAGGATCAGGACGGCGTCGTCACGGGTGAGGTCGGCGGCCGAGATGAGATGACGCTGCATCTGTCAGGCTCCGTAAGGCAGTTCGGGAGGAGGTGGGCAAATCGGCGCATCTCTGGGCACGCCGAAGCGGCCGTACGCCGGATCTGCTACTGGTCGGTCTGCTTCACACCGAGCAGCACGGTGTCGCGACCGTCCTCCTCGGCGAGCTGGACCTTGACCGTCTCCCGCAGCGACGTGGGGAGGTTCTTGCCGACGTAGTCGGCTCGGATGGGAAGTTCGCGGTGGCCCCGGTCGACCAGGACCGCGAGCTGGACCGCGCGGGGGCGCCCGATGTCGTTCAGGGCGTCGAGGGCGGCGCGGATGGTGCGGCCCGAGAAGAGCACGTCGTCGACGAGGACGACCAGCTTGCCGTCGACGCCGTCACCGGGGATCTCGGTGCGGGCCAGCGCACGCGGCGGGTGCATGCGCAGGTCGTCGCGGTACATGGTGATGTCGAGCGAGCCGACCGGCACCTTGCGGTCGGTGATCTGAGCGAGCTTGACGGCCAGCCGCTGGGCCAGGAAGACACCCCGGGTGGGGATGCCGAGGAGCACCACGTCGTCGGCGCCCTTGGCGCGCTCGACGATCTCGTGGGCGATGCGGGTCAGCACCCGCGCGATGTCGGGGCCTTCGAGAACGGGCCGCGCATCGGTCGCCTGCGCAGTCGCGTGCGAGTCCTGCTTGTCCATACGAAACGGACCTCCTTCTCCGCCTCACGGGACGGACCTTAAAGGACGTCGGAATTGCGCCATCCACGGTAGCAGGTCCCGGGGACACCCCCGATCACCCCCTCGGCCCAGCCCGTCGGCACTACCACGGAAGAGTCGGTGTGGACCATTCGGCTTGACGCACGAGTGTCACGCTGCGTAACCTCACAGTGAGTTACCAGCCGCGCGGCGGGAACCCAGTCCGACCGCGTCGACAGTGTCCGGGGAGCTATATGTCCAGCGAATACGCCAAACAGCTCGGGGCCAAGCTCCGGGCCATCCGCACCCAGCAGGGCCTTTCCCTCCACGGTGTCGAGGAGAAGTCCCAGGGTCGCTGGAAGGCCGTGGTGGTGGGTTCGTACGAGCGTGGCGACCGTGCGGTGACCGTACAGCGGCTCGCCGAGCTGGCCGATTTCTATGGCGTTCCTGTCCAGGAACTGCTGCCGGGCACCACCCCGGGCGGCGCCGCCGAGCCGCCGCCGAAGCTGGTCCTGGACCTGGAGCGGCTGGCCACCGTGCCTGCGGAGAAGGCGGGTCCCCTCCAGCGCTACGCGGCGACCATCCAGTCCCAGCGCGGTGACTACAACGGCAAGGTGCTCTCCATCCGCCAGGACGACCTGCGCACTCTCGCCGTCATCTACGACCAGTCCCCCTCGGTGCTCACCGAGCAGCTGATCAGCTGGGGCGTCCTGGACGCGGACGCCCGGCGCGCGGTGGCCGCGCACGAAGAGGCCTGAGCCGCTCGACACCTGAGCAGAAACGTGCCGCCGGGGTGGCGGGAACCGTATGGTTCCGGCCGCCCCGGCGGCGTTTTCACGCTCATCGGAAGAACGCCGGAGGGCCCGCAGCACGAGCGTGCTGCGGGCCCTCCGGCGACGGCGTGTCGGGCTCCTACGCCTGGTCCCGGCGCAGGGACGGCTTGAGTTCCTTCAAGCGGCCCAGCAGGCCGTTGACGAACGAGGGCGACTCGTCGGTCGAGAACTCCTTCGCCAACTGCACCATCTCGTCCAGGACCACGGCGTCCGGGGTCTCGTCGACCCAGATCAGCTCGTAGGCACCCAGCCGCAGGATGTTGCGGTCCACGACCGGCATCCGGTCCAGCGTCCAGCCGACCGCGTACTGGGCGATCAGCTCGTCGATGCGCGTCGCGTGTCCCGCGTAGCCCTCCACGAGCTGCATCGTGTACTCGCTGACCGGAGGCTGCCGGGTGTCGGACCGGGAGAGCCGGATCCAGTCCGCGAGGACCGTCAGGACGTCGGCGCCTCGCTGGTCGCCCTCGAAGAGGATCTGGAAGGCGCGCTTGCGGGCCGTGTTGCGGGCAGCCACGGTTAGCTGTTCACCCGGCCGAGGTAGTCGCTCGTGCGGGTGTCGACCTTGATCTTCTCACCGGTGGTGATGAAGAGCGGGACCTGGATCTGGTGGCCGGTCTCCAGGGTGGCGGGCTTGGTGCCACCGGTGGAGCGGTCGCCCTGGACGCCCGGCTCGGTCTCGGCGATGACGAGCTCGACGGCGGCGGGCAGCTCGACGAAGAGAACCTCGCCCTCGTGCTGCGCGACGGTGGCGGTGAAGCCCTCGATCAGGAAGTTCGCGGCGTCGCCGACGGCCTTCCGGTCGATGTGCAGCTGGTCGTAGGTCTCCATGTCCATGAAGACGAAGTACTCGCCGTCCATGTACGAGAACTGCATGTCGCGCTTGTCGACAGTGGCGGTCTCGACCTTGACGCCGGCGTTGAAGGTCTTGTCGACCACCTTGCCGGACAGCACGTTCTTCAGCTTGGTGCGCACGAAGGCCGGGCCCTTGCCGGGCTTGACGTGCTGGAACTCGACGACGGACCAGAGCTGGCCGCCTTCGAGCTTGAGCACCATGCCGTTCTTGAGGTCGTTCGTGGAAGCCACGGTTGCGGAATCTCCTGGACTGACGTACGACCCCGGCGCACGCCACTGCCTAGAGGGCGAGCAGCTCCTTGGTCGTGATGGTGAGTAGCTCGGGTCCGCCGTCCGCCTCGGGGCGCACGACGAGCGTGTCATCGATCCGGACACCGCCCCGGCCCGGGAGGTGGACCCCCGGTTCGACGGTGACCGGCACGCAAGCGTCCAGTTTACCCATGGCCGCGGGCGCCAACTGCGGGTCCTCGTCGATTTCCAGTCCGACGCCGTGTCCGGTCAGCGGTGGGAGGGCCTCCGCATAGCCGGCCGAGTCCAGCACCTGGCGTGCTGCGCGGTCCACGTCGCTGTAGCCCGCGCCGGGCGCCAGGGACTCGCGTCCGGCGCGCTGAGCGGCGAAGACGAGATCGTACAGCTCGACCTGCCAGTCGGCGGGCGAGGTGCCGATGACGAAGGTCCGGCCGATCTCGCAGCGGTAGCCGCGGTAGGTGGCACCCAGGCACACCGTGAGGAAGTCGCCCTCCTCCACCCGACGGTCGGTGGGGCGGTGACCGCGGCGGCCGGAGTTCGGCCCGGTGGCGACGGACGTGGGGAAGGCGGGCCCGTCGGCGCCGTGGTCGACCAGTCGGCGCTCCAGCTCCAGCGCGAGGTGCCGTTCGGTGCGGCCCACGAGGATGGACTCCAGCAGCTCGCCGAGGGCCTGGTCGGCGATCTCGGCGCCGATGCGCAGGCAGGAGATCTCCTCCTCGTCCTTGACCACCCGGAGCTGCTCCACGGCCCCGCTGAGGTCGCCGAGCCGGAGACCGGGGGCGACGGAGGCGATCGCTCTGTGCCGGGCGACCGTGAGGTGGTGTTCCTCCACGGCCAGGGAGTCGGCGCCCTGGGCCAGCGCGAGCTCGGCGGCCGTGACCGCCGTCTCGCCGCCGGTGCCGTTCGGCGGGAGGACGTGCAGGCGCAGGTTCTCCTCCGGCCGGCCCTCGTAGGGGCGGTCCTCGGGCGGGCCGTTGCAGACGAGGAGGTCCTCGCGTTTGCCGAGCAGCAGCGCGGAGCCCTGGGGGGCTGCGGCGGCGAGGTAGCGCACGTTGGCTGGGCGGGTGACGAGCGCTGCCGCGGTGCCGGCCGCGGTGAAGTGGTCTCTCAGTCGGGATCGGCGGGTCGCGTACACCTCTGACATGAGACGAGCGTAGGAGTTTTGACCGGGATGTGCCGATTTTTAGAGGCCGAGTGGGGTTTGCAGGGGGTGACGGCCCTTGTTCGACCGGGTGCCCCGTTCACCAGCTCGGTGGGCTCGCTATGGCCCTGGCCAGGACCTCGTCCAGCACGCGGGCCGTGCTCGGGATGTCCAACTGTGAGTTGTCGATGATCGGGAGGCCCGAGCCGTACCAGCCCGCCATGCGGCCGTGGATGCGGGCCACCTCCTCGTCGGTGAGGCGGCGGTTGCCCGTGCGCTCGGCGTTGCGTTCCAGGACGATGTCCAGCCCCGGGAGGATGACGACCGGGAGCAGGCCGGGGCCTACGTGCCGCTTCCAGCCGCCGAGGCCGACGACCGGGCGGTCCGGGAAGACGGCGTCGTCCAGGATGCAGGAGATGCCGTTGGCGAGGAAGTTCCGGGCGGCGAAGCCGCAGGTGCGGCGGGCCAGGCGGTACTGGGCCTCGGAGTTGTCGTTCCAGCCGGACTGGGGGTCGGCGAAGCCCGAGCGTACCCATTCGCGGACGTCGTCCAGGCTGATGTGGGCGGTGGGCACCCGGCGGTGGTCCGCCCAGTACTTGGCGACGCTGGTCTTGCCCGCGCCGGCCGGGCCGATCAGCAGGACGGCCATGGTGGTGGCCGCCGGGTCGGGAACCGCGGCCGGAGCCGGGGGCGCGGTGGGCACGCCGACCGGGCCTCCGGGAGGCAGGGGGACGTGACCGGTGGTATCAGGGGCCGGCGGAGCGGCGGGCTGGGACGCGGGGGGCTGCGGGGACGTCGGCGGGACGGCGCCGGTCGGGGCCGGGAAGCCCGGCGGCGGCACGGGCGCCGGTCCCTGGGGGACTCCGGCGTGCGGGCCCGGCTGGTGTGCGGCCGACGCCCAGCCGGCGTGCGGCACCTGCCCCGGCTGGTGGGGCGGCGGCAGCGGAGACCCCACTGCGTGCTGCATCCGTTGCCACTCCGTCTCGTACAGGCCGTTCGTGCCGGCAGCGGGGGTGAACCCGGTGCCTACCGAACGGTACCGTCCCCCGCCGTCGTTTGGTGAAACGGCCGGGGACGGCCCGAAGTGCCCATTCCACGAAGGAAGTCGAAGCCAGGAATCGGACGGACGGAACAGCGGGGGATCTACTGCCCGACCTCGCCGTACGCGGCGAGCAGGACGGCCGGGTCCGGGCCCTCCAGGACGGTCGGCTTGGCGAGGCCGTCCAGGACGATGAAGCGCAGCAGGTCGCCGCGGGACTTCTTGTCGATCTTCATCGTCTCCAGCAGCTTGGGCCACTGGTCGTAGCGGTAGTGCAGCGGGAGGCCGACCGCTTCCAGGACCGTACGGTGGCGGTCCGCCGTCGCGTCGTCCAACCGGCCCGCGAGACGACCCAGTTCGGCGGCGAAGTGCATGCCGACCGCGACCGCGGCACCGTGCCGCCACTTGTAGCGCTCGTTCTTCTCGATGGCATGGCCGAGGGTGTGGCCGTAGTTGAGGATCTCGCGCAGACCGGACTCCTTCAGGTCCGAGGAGACGACCTCCGCCTTCACCCGGATCGAGCGCTCGATCAGCTCGGCCGTGTGCGGGCCCTCAGGGGTCCGGGCGCCCTCCGGATCGGACTCGATCAGGTCCAGGATCGCCGGGTCGGCGATGAAGCCGGCCTTGATGACCTCCGCGAGCCCGGAGACGTAGTCGTTGACCGGCAGGGAGTCCAGCGCTGCCAGGTCGCACAGCACGCCGGCCGGCGGGTGGAAGGCGCCGACGAGGTTCTTGCCCTCGGCGGTGTTGAGGCCGGTCTTGCCGCCGACCGCCGCGTCCACCATCGCGAGGACCGTGGTGGGGATGGCGATCCAGCGCACCCCGCGCAGCCAGGTCGCGGCCACGAAGCCGGCGAGGTCCGTGGTCGCGCCACCGCCCACGCCGACGACGACGTCGGACCGGGTGAAGTGGGACTGGCCGAGCGCCTTCCAGCAGTAGGCGGCGACCTCGGCGGTCTTGGCCTCCTCGGCGTTGGGCACCTGGATGGCGATCGCCTCGTAGCCCTGCCCGGCCAGGTCGGCGCGGAGGGCGTCACCGGTCTCGGCCAGCGCCTCGGGGTGGATCACCGCGACCCGCTTGGCCTTCGGGCCGATCAACCCGGCCAGCTCGCCGAGCAGTTGCCGGCCGACCAGTACCTCGTAGGGGTCGGTGCCCGCGGTGCCGGCGACCTGGATCCGGGTGACTGCCTCGCTCATGCTTCCTTCAACTCCAGTGCGTCCAGCGCTGCTCGGGTGACCTCTTCGGGGGTACGGCCGTCCGTGGGTACGACGGCCGTGGCGACCTCCTCGTACAGGTGCCTCCGCGCCTCCATCAGCTCGCGCCACTGCTTGCGCGGGTTGACCGCGAGCAGTGGCCGGGCCACGTTCAGGCCGGTGCGCTTGACGGCCTCCTCGACGTCCATCGAGAGGTAGACCACCCGGTGCCCGGCCAGCAGGGCGCGCGTGTCGGCGTCGAGGATGGCACCGCCGCCGAGCGCGAGGACGCCCTCGTGCTCGGCGAGCGCGGTGTGCACGGCCCGCTTCTCGATCGCGCGGAAGGCGGGCTCGCCCTCGTCGACGAAGATCTCGGCGATGGTACGGCCCTCGGTGGCGACGATGTCCTCATCGGTGTCCCGGTAGCCGAGGCCGAGGCGCTCGGCGAGCAGCCGGCCGACGGTGGACTTGCCGACGCCCATCGGGCCGACGAGTACGACCGCGGACACGGCGCTCACCGGATGTGGAGGTTGTCGAGGTACGACCGCACGTTGCGGCGGGTCTCGGCGACGCTGTCGCCGCCGAACTTCTCCGCCACCGCGTCCGCGAGCACCAGCGCCACCATGGCCTCGGCGACGATGCCCGCGGCCGGCACGGCGGAGACGTCGGAGCGCTGATGGTGGGCCTGGGTGGCCTCGCCGGTGGTGACGTCCACCGTCTTCAACGCGCGCGGCACGGTCGCGATCGGCTTCATCGCGGCCCGCACCCGCAGCAGCTCACCGGTGCTCAGGCCGCCCTCGGTGCCGCCGGCGCGGCCGGAGAGGCGCCGGATGCCCTCGGGCGTGCCGACGATCTCGTCGTGTGCCTGGGAGCCTGGCACACGGGCCAGCTCGAAGCCGTCGCCGATCTCGACGCCCTTGATCGCCTGGATGCCCATCAGGGCGCCGGCGAGACGGGCGTCCAGCTTGCGGTCCCAGTGGACGTGCGAGCCGAGGCCGACCGGAACGCCGTAGGCCAGCACCTCGACCACACCGCCGAGCGTGTCGCCGTCCTTGTGGGCCTGGTCGACCTCGGCGACCATCGCCTTCGAGGTGTCCGCGTCCAGGCAGCGCAGCGGGTCGGCGTCCAGCTTCTCGACGTCGGCGGGCGTGGGGTGCACGCCCTGCGGCGCCTTCACGGAGCACAGCTCGACGACGTGCGAGACGATCTCGATGCCCGTGGTCTCCTTCAGGTACGACCGCGCCACCGCGCCCAGCGCGACCCGCGCCGCCGTCTCCCGGGCGGAGGCGCGCTCGAGGACCGGGCGGGCCTCGTCGAAGCCGTACTTCTGCATGCCCGCCAGGTCGGCGTGGCCGGGACGCGGGCGGGTCAGCGGGGCGTTGCGGGCCAGACCGGCGAGGATCTCCGGATCCACCGGGTCGGCCGCCATCACCTGCTCCCACTTGGGCCACTCGGTGTTGCCCACCATGATCGCGACCGGCGAGCCGAGCGTCAGCCCGTGCCGGACACCACCCAGGAAGGTGACCTCGTCCCGCTCGAACTTCATGCGCGCACCGCGGCCATAGCCGAGCCGCCGCCGCGCGAGGTGGTCCGCCACCATCTCCGTGGTGATCGGCACGCCGGCGGGAAGCCCCTCCAGCGTCGCGACAAGTGCGGGACCGTGGGACTCCCCCGCGGTCAGCCAACGCAGCCTGCTCAACGGTGCTCCTCAGTGCTCGCGCCCGGTACTGCCCTGCGTACGCGTGTCCTCGCGTACGGCGACGGTGTGACCGGGTGCGCGACCCCGGTCCGTCACCTCCGATCCTCCCACGTCCGGGGCCGGAACCCGGCCGCAGGTCCAGCAGGCGGACGCGTCGGCGGGTGGTCAGCGGGCGGCGAGCGCCTTCTCACCGGCGTGGCGCATGGCCTCCAGCGGGGCCGGGGCCCGGCCCGTCATGCGCTCGACCTGGAGGACGGCCTGGTGGACGAGCAGGTCGAGGCCGCTGACCACGGCGCCACCGAACATGGACCAGCGGGCCGCCAACTCGGTGGGCCAGGGGTCGTAGAGCACGTCGAAGAGGGTGGCGGGGCGCTCGGGTACGGCGGCGGCCAGCGCGTCGGTCGTACCGGCCGGCGTGGTGGCGATCACCAGCGGGGCGCGCAGCGCCTGCCCGGCGTCCGCCCAGTCCGCCGTACGGACCTGCACGTCCAGCCGTTCGCCCCACTGGCGCATCTCGGCGGCGCGGGCCTCGCTGCGGACGTAGGCGACGACCTCGCCGGTGCAGACGCGGGCCAGGGCGGCGAGCGCGGAGGAGGCGGTGGCGCCGGCGCCGAGGATCGCGGCGGAGTCGACCTGTTCGATGCCGTGCTCGGCCAGGGCGGCCACGATGCCCGGGATGTCGGTGTTGTCGCCGAGTCGGCGGCCGTCCTCCGTGAAGACGACGGTGTTGACGGCGTCGACGGAGGCGGCCGTGTCGCTGATCTCGTCCAGCAGCGGGATGACCGCCCGCTTCAGCGGCATGGTCAGCGACAGCCCCGCCCACTCGGGCCCGAGCTTGTCGAGGAAGCCGGGCAGAGCGGCCTCGTCCACCTCGAAGCGGTCGTACGCCCACTCGGTGAGCCCGAGTTCTTCGTACGCGGCCCGGTGCAGCACCGGGGAGAGCGAGTGGGCGATGGGCTTACCGAGCACGGCGGCCCGGCGGGCTTCAGTTGCCCGAGCTGGCATTGAACTTTTCCTTGAGCTGCTTGAATTCTGCGTAGGTCCTGGCGAATTCGGTGTTGTTCTGCCCGTCGGTCGCCACGAAATAGATCCACCCGTCGTGAGTCGGATCCAGCGCCGCCTTCAGCGCGTCCTCGCCGGGGTTGCCGATCGGCCCGGGAGGAAGTCCCTTGTGGGTGTACGTGTTGTACGGATTCTGATTGCTGTTGATCTCCTTCTCGGAGATGTGGATGTTACTGGTGCCCTTGAGGTAGTTGTAGGTCGAGTCGAACTGCAGGAATTGGTTCGTCTCGGTGTTGGTGGGCTTCAGGCGGTTGTAGACCACCTCCGCCATCTTGCGGAAGTCGTCGTGCGTCTTGCCCTCGGCCTGGACCAGGCTCGCGACGGTGACGAGCTCGAAGGCACTCTTCATGCCCAGGGCCTGGGCCTTGGCCGTGAGGCCGTAGGCGTCGTACTTGGACTTCGCCTGGGCGACCATCTGCTTCAGGATGTTGTCCGGCTTCATTCCCTTGGCGGCCGGATAAGTACCCGGGAAGAGGAAGCCCTCCAGCGGGTCCCTGATGGAGCCGGCGTACTGCGTGTTCAGCGCCCAGGTCGGCAGGCCGAGGGTCTTGTATTCCTTCTCGGCGACCTTCTTGGCCGTACCGTCGGAGAGGTCGAGTTTCTTGTCGATCGCGTCGTACACACCCGTGTTGCGTTCGCCCGGTGTCACGACGACATAGCTCTGGCTCTTCGGGTCGAGCATCAATTTCACGGCGCTGGCGGCGGACATCTGCTTCTTCAGGACATACGCACCGGCCTGGATACCGCCGGCGCCGGGCAGGTCGTTCTGCGCGTGCACGAAGGCCTCGGCGCTCTTCACGACCCCGGCCTCCTTCAGGCGGTTGCCGATGTCCCAGCCGCCCGCGCCCTTGGGAATCTCGACCGTCACGGTCTGGTCGGTGCCGTCACCCGTGTAGTCGGGCGCCGGGGCGAAACGATTTTGGTAGTACCTGTAGCCGAAGTAGCCCGCCACGCCGACGCCGCCGCCGAAGACCAGGACGACGACCATGCAGGCACAGCCGTTGCGTCGCTTCTGCCCCTTCTTGCCGGGTTTCTTCCCCTTGCCGCGCCGGTCGCTGCGGCTCTGGAGCTCGTGCTCCTCGTCGTCGTCGTCATCGCCGCCGCCCGTGAAGAAGGGGTGCTCCTCCTCGGGCGCGGCCTCGGGCTGGGGTTCCGGCTCGGGGCGCCTGCGGCCGGGCGGCTGCGGCGGCGGGTAGGCGTCCTCGGTGCCGTAGAAGTCGGGCTGCTGCCCACCGTAGGCGTGGGGCTGCTGGCCGTACGGGTCACCGGGGTCGGTGGGGTAGGGCACGTGGCCCTGGCCGCCGACCGCGTCCCAGCCGCCGTAGTGCTGGTACGGCTGCTGGGGGTGGCCGTCGTACTGCTGGTTGCCCTGTTCGTCGTAGTACCGGTACTGCTCCTGACCGTACCCGGACTGCTGCTCCTGGCTCCAGTCGCCGTACTGCGGCTGCTGCGGGTAGCTCTGCTGCGGCTGGCCGCCGTAGGCAGGCTGCTGGCCCATGTGGGCCTGCTGCCCTTCCCATCCGCCGTCCCCGTACAACGGGTCCTGCGGATGCCACGGTTCGGGGCCTGGGCCCCGGCCATACTCAGTCATCGATCCCCTAGAGCCGCGAGGCCGACCGGTCACATCGCCGGTGGGCCCGCTTCCGTTCCGCCTCCTGTTGTGCGTCGGCTGTTCGAACACCGGCGCATCGCGCGGAACGTTACCGTATCGCGATCAGATGACCACTTCGACGCCCTCGCCGGGTGCTTTACCTGACACTCGTTCGGATTCGAGGGCCTGCTGCAGGATGATGACGGCTGCCGCCTGGTCGATGACCGCGCGCCCCTTCTTGGACTTCACGCCCGAGGCGCGCAGTCCCTGACTGGCCGTCACGGTCGTCATCCGCTCGTCCACCAGGCGCACCGGCACCGGCTTGACGCCCCTGGCCAGCTCCTGGGCGAAGGCCCGGACCTTGACGGCGGCCGGGCCCTCGCCCCCCTTGAGGGAGCGAGGGAGTCCGACGACGACCTCGATCGGTTCGTACTCCTCCACCAGTTGACGCAACCGGCGGTGGGCGGCGGGGATGTCCCGGCCGGGGACGGTCTCCACGGGGGTGGCGAGGATGCCGTCGGGGTCGCACGAGGCGACCCCGATCCGGGCGTCCCCGACGTCGATCGAGAGTCGACGTCCTCTGCGCATTTCCGACCGTTTCCTTACTCGGCTGTCACTTGGCGGTCTCGGCGACGAGGCGCTCGACGGCCTCGACGGCCTCGACGACGGCCGCCGGGTTCTGGCCGCCGCCCTGGGCGACGTCCGGCTTGCCGCCACCGCCGCCGCCGAGGGTCTTGGCGGCGGTGCGGACCAGGTCACCGGCCTTGAGACCGCGCTCGCGGGCGGCCTCGTTGGTGGCGATGACGGTCAGCGGCTTGCCGTTGTTGACCGTGAAGAGGGCCACGACCGCGGCCCGGCCACCCTGGATGCGGCCGCGCACGTCGAGGACAAGCCTGCGCAGGTCGTCCGGCGTCGTGCCGTCCGGGACCTGCCCGGTGACGACGGCCACACCGCGCACGTCCTTGGCGGACTCGGCGAGGCCGGCGGCGGCCTGCAGCACCTTCTCGGCGCGGAACTTCTCGATCTCCTTCTCGGCGTCCTTCAGCTTGCCGAGCATGGCCGAGACCTTCTCCGGCAGTTCCTCCGGACGGCCCTTGATCAGCTCTTGGAGCTGGGCGACGACCGTGTGCTCACGGGCGAGGAAGTTGTAGGCGTCGACACCGACGAGGGCCTCGATGCGGCGGACACCCGAGCCGATGGAGGACTCTCCGAGCAGCTTCACCAGGCCCAGCTGGGCGGTGTTGTGCACGTGCGTGCCGCCGCACAGCTCCTTGGAGAAGTCGCCGATGGTGACCACGCGGACGCGCTCGCCGTACTTCTCGCCGAACTCGGCGATGGCGCCCTGCTTCTTGGCGTCGTCGATGCCCATGATCTCGGCGTGGACGTCGAGGTCGCGGGCGAGCACCTCGTTGATCTTCTGCTCGACGTCGGTCATCACAGCCGTCGGAACGGCGGACGGGGAGCCGAAGTCGAAGCGGAAGCGGCCGGGCTGGTTCTCCGAACCGGCCTGGGCGGCCGTCGGGCCCAGGGCGTCGCGCAGCGCCTGGTGGGTCAGGTGGGTGGCCGAGTGCGCGCGGGCGATGGCCTTGCGGCGACGGACGTCGATCGAGGCGTGGGCCTTGGCGCCGACCGTCACCTCGCCGACCTGGACGACACCCTTGTGGACGTAGACACCCGGGACCGGCTTCTGGCAGTCGCGGATCTCGATGACGGCACCGGAGTCGACCTTGATCCGGCCGGTGTCGCCGATCTGGCCGCCGCCCTCGGCGTAGAACGGGGTGCGGTCCAGGACGACCTCGACCTCGTCGCCCTCGCCGGCGGCCGGGGAGGAGACGCCGTCGACCAGGATGCCGACGATCGTCGACTCGCCCTCCGTGTCGCTGTAGCCGATGAAGTCGGTCTCGCCGGCGGTGTCGGCGATCTCCCGGTAGGCGCCGGCGCCGGCGTGGCCGGTCTTCTTCGCCTGCGCGTCGGCCTTGGCGCGCTCCCGCTGCTCCTTCATCAGGCGGCGGAAGCCCTCCTCGTCCACGGAGAGGCCCTGCTCGGCGGCCATCTCCAGGGTGAGGTCGATCGGGAAGCCCCAGGTGTCGTGGAGCAGGAACGCCTTGTCGCCGGAGAGGGTCGTGCCGCCGGACTGCTTGGTCTCGGTGACGGCGGTGTCGAGGATGTTGGTGCCGGCCTTCAGCGTCTTGAGGAAGGCGTTCTCCTCGGCGACGGCGACCTTCTCGATGCGCTCGCGGTCGGTGATCAGCTCCGGGTACTGCTGGCCCATCATCCGGATCACGGTGTCGAGGAGGTCCTTGACGACCGGACCGGTGGCGCCGAGCAGACGCATGTTGCGGATGGCGCGGCGCATGATGCGGCGCAGCACATAGCCGCGGCCCTCGTTGCCGGGGGTGACGCCGTCGCCGATGAGCATCGTGGCCGTACGCATGTGGTCGGTGACCACGCGGAGGGAGACGTCCGAGGCGTGTGCGTCGCCGTAGCGGACGCCGGTGAGCTCGGTGGCCTTCTCGATGACGGCCATGGAGGTGTCGATCTCGTACATGTTCTGCACGCCCTGCAGAATCATGGCGAGCCGCTCCAGGCCGAGGCCCGTGTCGATGTTCTTGCTCGGCAGGTCCCCGAGGATCTCGAAGTTGTCCTTGCCGATGCCCTCGCCCCGCTCGTACTGCATGAAGACGAGGTTCCAGATCTCCACGTACCGCTCGTCGTTGACGGCGGGGCCGCCCTCGACGCCGAACTCGGGGCCGCGGTCGTAGTTGATCTCGGAGCAGGGGCCGCAGGGGCCGGGGACGCCCATGGACCAGAAGTTGTCCTTCATGCCCAGGCGCTGGATGCGCTCCTTGGGCACGCCGACGACCTCGTGCCAGATCTGCTCGGCCTCGTCGTCGTCCTGGTAGACGGTGATCCACAGGCGCTCGGGGTCGAGGCCGTAACCGCCCTTGTCCTGGGGGCCGGTGAGCAGCTCCCAGGCCAGCTTGATGGCGCCTTCCTTGAAGTAGTCGCCGAAGGAGAAGTTGCCGCACATCTGGAAGAACGTGCCGTGGCGTGTGGTCTTGCCGACCTCTTCGATGTCGGGCGTGCGCACGCACTTCTGCACGCTGGTGGCGCGCGGGAACGGCGGCTTGACCTCACCCAGGAAGTAGGGCTTGAAGGGCACCATGCCGGCGGGGACGAGGAGCAGAGTCGGGTCGTCCGCGATGAGCGACGCCGAAGGGACGACGGTGTGCCCGCGCTCCTCGAAGAAGCTCAGCCAGCGGCGGCGAATCTCGGCCGACTCCATCAGTGGTCCTCATTCCGGTTGTACGAGTGCATCGGGGCTTCGATGTACTTCGGGTTGCTGCGGTTGTTCTCGATGGCGGTGTACCGCCGCGGGGTCGGGAGTTCGGGGTTCTCGTGGATCCCCAGGGCCTCCTCCAGCTCGGCCTCCCGCTGGGCCATGTTGTCGCGGACGTCGAGCGCGAAGCCCACCGCGCGGTCCTTCAGCCGCTGACCGGTCTCCAGGGCCTTGTTGGCCGCGGTCGCGGCGAGGCTCTCGGGGGTCAGCTGCTTGAGCTTGCGGTTGACCTTGGTGGTGGCCCACACGCCGGCGGCGACACCTGTGGTGAACCAGAACGTACGGCGGAACATCGCTCGGTCTCAGTCCCTACTTCCCGCGGAGGTTTCGCTTGCGTCGTGCGGCGGGGACCGTGCGGCCCACGATCACGGTACGCCGGGGCGCCTTCGTGGGCACGTCCTCCTTGCGTCCGCCGAGCGCCCGGCGGACGCCGTAGCCGAAGGCCGCGACCTTGACCAGCGGGCCGCCGAAGGTGGAGGCGACCGTGCTCGACAGCGCGGAGGCGTTCGACGTGACCTCCTGGACGTCGGAGGCGATCGCGTCGACACGGTCGATCTGGGTCTGCGCGGACCGCACGGCCGCGGAGGCGTCGGCGAGCAGCGGGACGGCCTGGTCGGTCACGTCCGCCACGAGCTTGGTGGTCGCCTTGAGCGTCTGGGCCAGTCTCGCGAGGGCCACCGCGAGGAAGGAGACCAGGATCGCCCAGAAGACGGCCACCAGGATCCCGGCCACCTCTCCACCGGACACTGTGCGCACCCGCTCCCTGAAACGTGCCTCACCATCGAAAAAGTCGTGTCCGAGCCTATCGCGCCGGGACCGGCGCTCTGCACCGGATTACCGGGCGGCGGGGACGGAGTTGCGGGAAGCGATTGTACGCGTTGAACACGCTTCAGTACGCTCCGTGTCCCATGCGAGGTCCTCAGCGCCCAGATCCGTTCGCCGACGGCGATCCGCCCCTGGAACTGACCACGTTCGTCGGGCGCTCGGCCGAACTCGCCGAGCTGGCCGACGCGCTCGGCGGAGCGCGGCTGGTGACCGTGACCGGGGTCGGCGGGGTCGGCAAGTCCCGGCTGGCCGCGCGGATCGCCGTCGGCCGGGAGTCCGCCACCGGGCGGGCGGAGCTGTCCCCGGTGCGCGATCCGCAGTTCGTGGAGTACGCGGTGGCGGAGGCGCTGGGGCTCACCGACCACACCGCCCGGCTGCCTCGGGAGACGCTGCTGGAGCATCTCGCCGGCCGCCCTGCCCTGCTGGTGCTGGACGGGTTCGAGCATCTTGTGCAGGCCTGTGCCGAGCTGACCGCGGAGCTGCTGCGGAGGCTGCCGGAGCTGCGGGTGCTGGCGGTGGGCCGGCGGCCGCTGGGGCTGGCGGGTGAGCGGCTGTTCCCGCTGGCGCCGCTCGGCGAGGACGAGGCGGTGGAACTGTTCACGGACCGGGCCCGGGAGCAGGGGGTGCAGGTGTCCGACGGGCCCGCACTGCGCGAGCTGTGCCGCCGGCTGGAGGGGCTTCCGCTGGCGCTGGAGCTGGCCGCCGGGCGGTTGCGGGCGCTGTCCCCGGCGCAGCTGCTGGAGCGGCTGGACGACCGGTTCCGGCTGCTGGCCGGGAGCGGCCGGGACAGGGCCGGGCGCCCGGTTCCCGGCGGCCCTCCGGCCCGCCACCAGACGCTGCGCACGGCGATCGGCTGGAGCCACGAGCTGTGCACGCCCGCCGAGCGGCTGCTGTGGGCGCGGCTGTCGGTGTTCGCGCAGACCTTCGACCTGGAGGCGGCCGAGTACGTGTGCAGCGGGGACGGGCTGCCCGCCGAGGACGTCCTGGACGTGCTCTCGGAGCTGCTGGCCCAGTCGGTCGTCAGCCGCGAGGAGACTCCGGCCGGCCCCCGCTACCGGATGCTGGACACCGTCCGGGACTACGGCGCCGAATGGCTGGAGGGGACCGGGGACGCGGGCCGGCTGCGCAGGCGGCACCGGGACTGGTACCTGGGCCTGGCGACCTGGTGCGAGCTGGACTGGTTCTCGCCGAGGCAGGGCGAGGTGGCCACGCGGGTCGAGACGGAGCTGCCCAATCTGCGGGCGGCCCTGGAGTTCTGTCTGACGGAGCCGGCGGAGGCGCATCTCGGCCAGTATCTGGCGGGGACGCTGTGGTTCTGCTGGGTCGGGTGCGGACGGCTCGCGGAGGGCCGTCGCTGGCTGGCGCGCAGCGTGGAACTGGAGTCGGAGTACGAGCAGTCGCGGCTCAAGGCGCTGTGGGTGCTGGGCTATGTGGCGATCCTGCAGGGTGACACCGTGCCGGCGCTGACGGCGCTGCGGGAGTGCCGGGAACGGGCCGAGCGGGCCGCGGACCCCACGGCGGTGGCGTACGCGGAGCACCGCACCGGCTGTCTGGCCCTCGTCACCGACGACATGGCCCGCGCGGAAACGCTGCTGCGATCGGCTCTTGAGCGCTATCAGGAGATCGGCGAGCTCAACAGCAACGTGCTGATGGGCCAGGTGGAGCTGGCGATGGCACGGGCCTTCCAGGGGGACCTGACGGACGCGGTGCGGCTGTGCGAGGACGTGCGCCGGGTGTGCGAGGACCACGGGGAGCGCTGGGCCCGGTCGTACGCGCTGTACGTGCTGGCGTACGCGGCCTGGCAGGAGGGCGCCCAGGACACGGCGCGCGAGCTGCTCGTGGAGTGCCTGCGCAATGCCCACGCCTTCCACGACCTGCTCGGCTCGGTGCTGTCGTTGGAGCTGCTGGCGCTGGTGACGGCGTCGCAGGGCGAGCCGGCCGAGGCGGCGCTGCTGCAGGGCGCGGCGGGGCGGATGTGGCCGTCGGTGGGGCTGCCGCTGTTCGGCTCGGCGCACTACAACGTCCCGCACGAGCGCTGCGAGGTGCTCGCACGCCAGGCACTCGGTGACGCCCGCTACGAGGCGTGCGTGCGCGAGGGCGCCCGTCTGGACCGCGCGACGGCCGTGGCGCGCGCGCTCGGCCTTGACGGGGTACGACCGCTGAGCGCGCTGCCGTCTCCGCGCGGAGCGCCGGCATCCCCTGCCGGCGAGCCCCACCGCACCTCGGACGTGGACCCCACCGGGCGTACTGCCGACTCCCCACGCACCGGCGACGCGGATCGCTCGGGAGCCAGGCCTCCGCAGGGGTGGCGGGGGGCGCGCGGGTAGCGGTGCGGGGCGGACAGAGCCGGGGCGGGAGGGTCACCGGCCGCGGCAGTGGTGCGGATCGGAGGCCGCCCGGGCCCTGGACAGTGGGACGTGCGGGCCGATCGGTGGTGCGAGCAGCCGGACACGGGGGCCGCCGGGTCCGGCACGAGAGCGGGAGAGGCGGGCCCGGCGCGGGCAGCGGGACTTGTGGAGCAGGGGGCGTCGCGGGCAGCGGGACTCGTGAAGCCACCGTGGCGCGCTGACCGCGGGGCGGCCAGGCCACGGTCGCGCGCTGACCGCAGGACCCATGGGTGCCCGGTGGCAGCGCTGGCAGCAGTCCCCCACGGAGGCAGGCTCGGCGCACCGGCACCGGGGTGGCGCCGGAAAAAGCGAACCCGCCGCCCCGCTCGCCCCGAAGGGCGAGGAGGCGGCGGGCTGAGGGCTACGCCGGGGCTGGGGTCAGCGGGCGTAGTACTCGACGACGAGCTGCTCGTCGCAGATGACCGGAACTTCCTTGCGGTTCGGCTCGCGGTCCAGGCGGAACGCCAGGGCCTTGAGGTTCACCTGCAGGTAGCGCGGGGTCTCACCCTCGGGGGCGAAGCCACCCTCGCGGGCGATCTGGAAGAGCGTCTTGTCCTTGGAGCGGTCGCGGACCTGCACGACGTCGTCCGGACGGACACGGAAGGACGGCTTGTCGACCTTCTGGCCGTTGACCTGGATGTGGCCGTGGACGACCATCTGACGGGCCTGGTAGATGGTGCGGGCGAGGCCCGAACGCAGGACCAGGGCGTCGAGACGGCGCTCGAGCTCGACGATCAGGGCCTCACCGGTCTTGCCCTGAACCTTGGACGCGCGCTCGTAGGCGCGGACCAGCTGGCGCTCGGAGATGTCGTACTGCGCGCGCAGACGCTGCTTCTCCAGCAGACGGACCTTGTAGTCCGAGTTCTGCTTGCGGCCGCGGCCGTGCTCACCCGGCGGGTAGGGGCGGGCCTCGAAGTACTTGACGGCCTTCGGGGTCAGCGCGATGCCGAGGGCACGCGACTTCTTGACCTTGGGGCGGGACTGGTTCGCCACTGTCTCTTATCTCTTTCGTAGGTTCGGCTCGTCAGGGTTGAGGGAGGTCGCATCCGCAGCCGGGGAAACCCACCGGGTCCGCACGGGACCTGCCGGGCAGCCGCTCCCCTGGTCTGGGCACATACATGCAGCACGCGAGTGGCCCACCGACCGTCCCGGGACTCCGAGTGGTGGTGGGCTGCCCGCGACACCGTTCGACGGTGCGCGACGCTCCTGGAACTCCGCGTCCTCGCGGCCGTGGGGTTCCGGCTGGTTGTCCCGCTCTGACTGCACGGGACTCAGCACTTCGGGGCAGTCTACAGCGTGCTCAGGACCGCTTGCGACCGAGGCGTTTCCTGGTCCACTCGACCGCGTCCGCGTATCTGGCCTCCGTGCCGTGCCGCCCCGGGGTGTAGTACTCGCGGTCCTTCAGGGCGTCCGGCGCGTACTGCTGCTGGGCGATGCCCTCCGGCAGGTCGTGCGGATACACATACCCCTGGGCGTGACCGAGCTTGGCGGCTCCCTTGTAGTGACCGTCGCGCAGATGCGGCGGAACCGGGCCGGCCAGGCCCTTGCGTACGTCCTCCATGGCGGCGCCGATCGCGGTGGTCGCCGAGTTGGACTTGGGGGCGAGCGCCAGGGCGATGGTGGCGTGGCTGAGGGTGAGCGCGGCCTCGGGGAAGCCGATCATCGCGACGGCCTGGGCCGCGGCGACCGCGATGGGCAGGGCGTTGGGGTCGGCCAGGCCGATGTCCTCGCTCGCGGAGATCATCAGGCGGCGGGCGATGAAGCGGGGGTCCTCGCCGGCCTCGATCATGCGGGCCAGGTAGTGCAGGGCCGCGTCGACGTCGGAGCCCCTGATGGACTTGATGAGGGCGCTGGCGACGTCGTAGTGCTGGTCGCCGTCGCGGTCGTACTTCACCGCTGCCCGGTCCACCGTCTGCTCCAGCGTCTCCAGGCTGATCTCGCGATCGCCCTTGTCCAGGGCGGCTCCGGCGGCCGCCTCCAGGGCGGTCAGGGCGCGGCGGGCGTCGCCGCCGGCGATGCGCAGCAGGTGCTCCTCGGTGTCCTCGGGGAGGGAGACGGCGTCCTTCAGACCGCGCTCGTCGGTCAGGGCGCGCTTGAGCAGGCCCCGGATGTCGTCGTCGGTGAGGGACTCGAGGGTGAGCAGGAGGGAGCGGGAGAGCAGGGGGGAGATCACCGAGAAGTACGGGTTCTCGGTCGTGGCCGCGATCAGGGTCACCCAGCGGTTCTCCACCGCGGGGAGCAGGGAGTCCTGCTGGGCCTTGCTGAAGCGGTGGATCTCGTCCAGGAAGAGAACGGTCTCCTTGCCGTAGCCGCCGGTGGCGCGGCGGGCGCCGTCGATGACCGCGCGGACCTCCTTGACGCCCGCGGTGATCGCGGACAGCTCCACGAACCGCTTGTTCGTGGCCTTGGACACGACGTACGCGAGGGTGGTCTTGCCCGTGCCGGGCGGGCCCCAGAGGATCACCGAGGACGGTCCGGCCGGGCCCCCGGAGCCCTCGCCGACCAGCCGGCGCAGCGGGGAGCCGGGCTTGAGCAGATGCTGCTGGCCCACGACCTCGTCGAGGGTGCGCGGGCGCATCCGTACCGCCAGGGGGCTGGCTGCCGGGTCCGTCTCCTGGCGTTCTTCTGCTGCGGCGGTGAACAGGTCGGGTTCCACGTCCAAAACCCTAAATCACCGCACTGACAACGCGGCCGGGCCCGGGTCAGGCCCAGAGCTGGCTGCCCCACCGGGTCAGGATCAGCATGGCGATGACGCCGCAGTGGGTGACCGGGACGACCCAGGTGAACTCGGCGAGGAACCGCTTCAGCCAGCGCGGCGCGGGCAGGAAGTCGTTGCGGACGTTGAACGAGGTCACGTACCAGAACATGGTGATCGTGGCGACCCAGGCCAGCGAGCACCACAGGCACAGGGCGTTGATCCGGTACAGGGACTCGAACTGCAGCCAGGTGACGAAGCACACGCCGAAGAGCGTGCCGAAGTTGAACGTCAGCCAGTACCAGCGCGGGAAGCGGGCGCGCGTGAGCAGGCTCATGCCGACGCAGACGACGATGCCGTAGCAGACCAGGCCCAGCATCGGGTTCGGGAAGCCGAAGACCGCCGCCTGCTTGCTCTCCATGACGCTTCCGCAGGAGACCACCGGGTTCACGCTGCACCCCGGGGTGAAGGTCTTGCCCGCGACCTTGGCCTCGAGGATCTTGAACTTGTCGAGCGTGATGACCCAGGCGGCCAGCACTCCGGCAGCGCCGGTGATCACCAGCAGGATGGCGAAGGCCCGGCTGCCGCCCACCGTGCGCGGGGCCTCGGCGACACGCTCGGGACCCGACTCCGTGGAGACGTCGTTGACTGTCGTCTTGCTCATCACGCCGATTCCGTCACTTGAGAGTTGGACCATCTTCGGGCACGGCTCATTGTGCCGCACGCGCGGGTGTGTCCACCGTTCGAAGGACATAAGGACGTACGCACGGTGGTCACGGACCGTTCGGTTCCGGCCGATGCTCGAGGACATGACAGCACACGCGAACGAACTCGCGGTGGACGTCCGGGGGCTGCGCAAGCGGTACGGGGACGTGACCGCGGTGGACGGGCTCGATCTCGGCATCCGGCAGGGCGAGGTGTTCGGCCTGCTCGGACCCAACGGAGCCGGCAAGAGCACCACGGTGGAGATCCTTCAGGGCAACCGGTCACGGGACGGGGGCGAGGTGTCCGTCCTCGGCGCTGACCCGGCGACGGGCACGCGCGCGTGGAGGTCACGGGTGGGAATCGTCCGGCAGGACGAATCGGCGCCCGCGGAGTTGACGGTGCGCGAGACGGTGCGGCACTTCGCCCGTTACTACCCGCGTCCGCGCGACCCGGAGGAGGTCATCGGCCTGGTGGGCCTCGAAGCGAGGAAGAACAGCCGGATCAAGGCGCTCTCCGGAGGCCAGCGGCGCCGCCTCGACGTGGCGCTGGGGGTGATCGGCGATCCCGAGCTGCTGCTCCTGGACGAGCCGACCACCGGCTTCGACCCGGCCGCCCGACGGCAGTTCTGGGACCTGATCAGGCTGCTCGCCGACGAGGGCACGACGATCCTGCTCACCACGCACTACCTGGAGGAGGCCGAGACCCTCGCGGACCGGCTCGCCGTCGTCGCGAAGGGCCGGGTCGTCGCCGAAGGCGCGCCGGACGAGCTGCGCCGGCGCCACGGCGGTGAGGTCACCGTCTCCTGGACGGCGGCCGACGACTCCCCGCGCACGGAGCACACCGCCACACCGACGCGGATCGTCGCCGAGCTGACCCGCCGCTTCGACGGCGAGATACCCGGACTGACCGTGGCCCGCCCCACGCTGGAGGACGTCTACCTCCGGCTGACCGGCCAGGAGGCCCCGCGATGACCACGACCGCCGTACGGGCGACCGCCCACGGGTCCGCCGGGTCCATGCCCGGCGCCTGGTCGCTGGGGCTGCTGCGGGGCGGCCTGGAGATCAAGCAGTTCTTCCGGCTGCGCGAGCAGGTGGTGTTCACCTTCTCCTTCCCGGTGGTGTTCCTGTTCCTGTTCGCCTCGATCTTCCACGACGACGTCGGGCACACCGGGATCACCGCCTCCCAGTTGTACGTTCCCGCGATGATGGCCTCCGGGATCATGTCGACGAGCTTCCAGTCGCTCGGCATCTCCATCGCGGTGGAGCGGGACGAGAAGGTGCTGCGGCGGCTCAGGGGCACGCCGATGCCGCCCGCGGCCTACTTTCTCGGCAAGATCTGGCTGGTTCTGTTCACGGCCGTCCTGGAGACCGTGATCCTGCTGGCCGCCGGCATGGCGTTCTACGGCGTCCACCTGCCGTCGGACGCCGGGCGCTGGTTCGACTTCGCGTGGATCTTCGTGCTCGGTCTGACCGGGTGCGCGCTGCTCGGCATCGCCGTCAGCTCCGTGCCCCAGTCGGCGAAGAGCGCCGGCTCGGTCGTCGTCCTGCCGTTCCTGGTCCTCCAGTTCATCTCCGGGGTCTACATCGCCATCGGCACCATCCCCGGCTGGATGCTGGACATCGGCGCCCTGTTCCCGCTGAAGTGGCTGTCCCAGGGCCTGCGGGCCGTGTTCCTGCCCGACTCCGCGAAGGTCCTGGAGCAGGCGCACGCATGGGAGTTCGGGCGGATCGCGCTGGTGCTGGCCGCCTGGTGCGCCGGAGGATTGGCGCTGTGCCTGCTGACCTTCCGGTGGAAGAACCGGCGCGAGGGATGAGGGGCGACAGGGCCCGCGGAGCCCACGCCTGGGACCGTTCCTTCCTGCTCTGGGACGTGTACTTCGCGGTGGCCTGGGTGGCCACGCAGACCATGGTGCTGGGCGCCGAGCATCCGGTGTGGTGGGTCCGGGCCGTCGCGGCCGGGCTTCTCGTGCCGCTGGTGCCCTGGTACGTGGCAGTGGGGCGCCGTCTCCTCGGCGAGGACCCGCCGGACGAGCGTCGCGCCCGGTACTACCTGGCCGGGGCGACGGCCCTGTTCGTGCCGTCCGCGGTACTGGCCGGCGAGACTCGGCTCCTGGCCTTCGCGCTGATACCCCAGTGCTTCATGACCCTGCGCATGCGCGGTGCCTTGATCGCGGTGACCGTGATCAATGTGGTGCCGGTCGCGGGCTGGGCGCTGCTGTGGCGGCCGGGCGCCGAGGATCTGCTCGTCAACACGCTGTCCGCGCTGGTGACCCTGGTGTTCTCGGCGGTCGTCGGCGGATGGATCATCAGGATCATCGAGCAGAGCCTGGAACGGGCCGAGCTCATCGCCGAGTTGGACGCCAGCCGGCACGAGATCTCCCGGCTGTCCGCCGCCCACGGCGCGCTCGCCGAACGCGAGCGGCTCGCCCGGGAGATCCACGACACCCTCGCCCAGGGCTTCACCAGCCTGCTCATGCTCGTCCAGGCCGTGGACGCGGAACTCGACGCCGACCCCGCCAGGGCCCGCAGCCATCTGGCCCTCATGGAGGACACCGCCCGCCGCAACCTCGCCGAGGCTCGCGCGCTGGTGGCCGGCGGCGCACCCGCCGATCTGGCGGGCGCCAGTCTCCCGGACGCGCTGGAGCGCCTGGCCGCCCGGCACGAGGCGGTCCTCGCCGTCACCGGCCCGGTGCGCACGCTCCCGGCCGGCGTGGAGGTGGTGGCCCTGCGCGCCTGCCAGGAGGCCCTGACCAACACCCGTAAGCACGCCGGGAGTTCGACGACGCGGGTGGAGGTGTGTCTCGGCTACGCGGACGACACGCTGACCCTCTGCGTCCGCGACGACGGCTGCGGCTTCGACCCGAGGGCCGCGTCGAGCGGATACGGTCTGGCGGGGTTGCGCGCCCGTGCGGCCGAGGTGGGCGGCACGGCGTCCGTCCACAGCACACCCGGCGACGGTACGAGGGTGACCGTACGCCTGCCCGTGCCCGCCGCCGTCGTCAGTGAGGTGCCGTGATCCGCATCGTCCTGGCCGACGACCACCCCGTCGTAAGGGAGGGGCTGCGCGCCATGCTGAACGCCGAACCGGATCTGGAGGTGGTCGGCGACGCGGCCAGCGGACCGCAGGCGGAGGCCCTGGCGGCCGAACTGGGCCCGGACATCGTGCTGATGGACCTGCGTATGCCGGGCGGCTCGGGCGTGGACTCGATCGTGCGGATGACGGCGGCCGGGCTGCCGTGCCGGGTGATCGTCCTGACGACGTACGAGACCGACCGCGACATCCTGCGGGCCGTGGAGGCGGGCGCCGCGGGCTACCTGCTGAAGGACCTGCCCCGCCGCGAACTGGCCGACGCGGTGCGGGCGGCCGCGCGCGGCGAGACGGTGCTGGCCCCGTCGGTTGCGGCCCGCCTGGTGGACCAGCTCCGCGCCAGACCGGAACGCCCCCGGCTGTCGGAGCGGGAGACGGCCGTCCTGCGCCTGGTGGCCGAGGGCTGCACCAACGCGGAGATCGGTCGCAGGCTCTTCATCGGCGAGTCGACGGTGAAGACCCATCTGCTGCGGATCTTCGGCAAGTTGGGCGTGGACGACCGGACGGCGGCCGTGACCAGCGCGATGCGGTACGGGTTGCTGGAACAGTGAGAGGGCCGCCGGGAATGCCCGGCGGCCCTCCTGTCGTCCGGCTCAGCCGAGCCGGGACTCCATCTCCGCCACGATCTCGTTCATGCCGATCGCCGTCTGCTCGCCGGACTCCATGTCCTTGAGCTGGACGACGCCGTCGGCGAGGTCGCGCTCGCCGGCCACGATCGCGTACCGGGCGCCGCTGCGGTTGGCGTTCTTCATGGCGCCCTTCAGGCCCTTGCCGCCGTAGGAGAAGTCAGCCGCGATGCCGACCTTGCGCAACTCGGTCACCTTCGCGAACAGCACCCGGCGGGCCTCCTCGCCGAGGGGGACGGCGTACACCGACGTCGTGGACGGGATGTCGAGCTCCACGCCCTCCGCCTCCAGCGCGAGGACGGTGCGGTCGACGCCGAGCGCCCAGCCGACGGACGGCAGCGCGGGGCCGCCGATCATCTCCGACAGGCCGTCGTACCGGCCGCCGCCGCCCACGGCGGACTGCGAGCCCAGACCGTCGTGCACGAACTCGAAGGTGGTGCGGGTGTAGTAGTCCAGGCCGCGCACCAGCTTGGGGTCGTCCTCGAAGGAGACGCCCGCGGCGCTGATCAGCTCGCGGACCTCCTCGTGGTACGCCTTGCAGGCGTCGCAGAGGAAGTCGCGGAGGAGGGGCGCGCCCGTCAGCTGCTTCTGCACCGACTCGCGCTTGTCGTCGAGGACCCGCAGCGGGTTGATGTCGACGCGACGGCGGGTGTCCTCGTCCAGGTCCAGGCCGTGCAGGAAGTCCTGCAGCGCGATCCGGTACACCGGCCGGCACTCCTTGTCGCCCAGGCTGTTCAGCAGGATGCGGAAATCGCGCAGGCCCAGCGAGCGGTACGCCTGGTCGGCCAGGATGATCAGCTCGGCGTCCAGCGCCGGGTCCTCCGCGCCGATCGCCTCGGCGCCGACCTGGGAAAAGTGGCGGTAACGGCCCTTCTGGGGGCGCTCGTAGCGGTAGTACGAGCCGGAGTACCAGAGCTTGACCGGGAGGTTGCCCGACTTGTGCAGGTTGGCCTCGAGGGCCGCGCGCAGGACGGAGGCGGTTCCCTCGGGGCGCAGGGCGAGCTTGTCGCCGCCCTTGGTCTCGAAGGCGTACATCTCCTTGGTCACGATGTCGGTGGACTCGCCGACCCCGCGCGCGAACAGCTCGACGTTCTCGAAGCCCGGGGTCTCGATGTAGCCGTAACCGGAGTTGCGCAGCGGGGCGGCGATCGCCTCGCGGACGGCGAGGTACTTGGCGGAGTCCGGCGGGATGAGGTCGTAGGTGCCCTTGGGGGCCTGGAAGGTACTCACGAAAGGCTCTCTCGTCACATTCCTCGTCGGGGGGCCTCGGCGGCTCCCTGGCCGGCCGCCACCTGCCGCAGATAGGGGTTGGTGGCGCGCTCCTGGCCGATGGTCGTCTGGGGGCCGTGGCCGGACAGCACCACGGTGGAGTCGTCGAGCGGCAGGCACACGCGGGCCAGCGACTCGAGCATGTCCGCCATGGATCCGCCCGGCAGGTCGGTGCGTCCGATGGAGCCGGCGAACAGCAGATCCCCGGAGAAGAACACCGACGGGATGTCGGCGGTCTCGGGCATCCGGAAGGTCACCGACCCCTTGGTATGGCCCGGAGCGTGCGCGACGGAGAACTCGAGCCCGGCCAGGTCCAGGGCGGTGCCGTTCGTCAGCTCCCGGACGTCGTCCGGCTCCCCCACGGTCAGCTCGCCCATCAGCGGCATGCCGATGGACCGGCCGAGTGCCTTCTCGGGGTCGCTCATCATGTACCGGTCCTCGGGGTGGATCCAGGCCGGTACGTCGTGGGCGCCGCAGACCGGGACGACCGAGGCCACGTGGTCGATGTGGCCGTGGGTGAGGACGACGGCGACCGGCTTGAGCCGGTGCTTCTTCAGTGCTTCCTCGACGCCTTCGGCGGCCTGGTGGCCGGGGTCGATGATCACGCACTCCTCACCGGCGGCGGGGGCGACGAGATAACAGTTCGTCCCCCAGGCCCCGGCGGGGAACCCGGCAATGAGCACGATCGTCCTTCGTTGTGTCGATACGGGTGGCTACAACCTGTGGTCCAGAGCCTACCGGCGCTGCCGTTTCCTCAGCTAACCCATATACGGTACGGGGCTACACGCAACGGTCGGCTCACGAGGACGCACGCGTACCGGTCGACACACGACACGCATGAGGAGAGAACCCGGTGGTCAGCCAGGAGCAGCGGCGGCGTCAGCTCGCCCGGGAGAAGTTCTTGCGGCAGCAGCAGCGGCGCACCAGCGCGCGGCGCAAGGCACGCGTACGCAACTCCGTGATCGCGTCGGTACTGGGCGTGGTCGTGATCGGCAGCGTCGCGTTGTACACGACCGGGGTGCTGAAGAACGACGACAAGAAGACCAACACCGCCGCCGACGTCACACCCAGCGCCACGCCCCCCAGCAAGGCCCCGGACCCGTGCGCGAAGCCGGCGGCCGGCTCGGCGAAGAAGCTGAGCTGGAAGAAGGAGCCGGCGATGACCATCGACACGTCGGCGAAGTACACGATGAAGCTCGCCACGACGTGCGGTGACATCGACGTCGCGCTGAAGACGGCGGCTGCCCCGCACACCGTGAACTCGTTCAACTTCCTTGCGGCGCAGGGCTATTTCGACCACACCAAGTGCCACCGCCTGACCACGACCGGCATCTACGTGCTCCAGTGCGGCGATCCGCAGGGCACCGGCATGGGCGGGCCGGGCTACACGCTCCCGGACGAGAACCTGAAGGACAAGAGCCTGAAGGGCAACACGTACCCGGCGGGCACGGTGGCGATGGCCAACACCGGTCAGAAGCACACCGGCGGCAGCCAGTTCTTCCTGGTCTACAAGGACAGCCCGTTGCCGCCCAGCTACACACCGTTCGGCACGGTGTCGGACGCGGGCATGAAGGTGCTGCAGAAGATCGCCGCCGCCGGTGCCCAGTCGGCCGACCCGACCTCGGGCAACACCGCTCCCAACGCGACCGTGGTGATCAACAAGGCGACGGTGGCGAAGTCCTGACACCGTCCCGAAGCCCGAGGCGGCCAACTGCGGAATTTCGGTCGTGCTGGATGCGGACAGGCAACCCGCTGGTCGCCTATGTTGGCCGTGACGAAACTGTGGACGATGCCCGGGGGTGCTGAGGCCCCCCGCAGGCATCATGTGGAGGAGGCGCTGTGAGCAGCGACCCGTGGGGCCGCGTCGACGAGACGGGGACCGTGTACGTGCGTACGGCCGACGGCGAGCAGGTCGTCGGATCCTGGGCGGCCGGCTCCCCTGAGGAGGCGCTGGCCTACTTCGAGCGCAAGTACGAGGGCCTGGTTGTCGAGATCGGCCTCCTCGAGAAGCGAGTGCAGACGACCGACCTGTCGGCGAAGGACGCCCAGGCCGCGATCGGACACCTGCGCGAGCAGGTGGACGCGCACCACGCGGTGGGCGATCTGGGTGCGCTGCGGGCGCGGCTGGACAAGCTCGTGGAGACGGTCGAGGCACGCCGCGAGGAGCGCAAGCAGCAGCGGGCCAAGCAGTCGGACGAGGCCCGCAAGGCCAAGGAGGACCTGGTCACCGAGGCGGAGCGGCTGGCGCAGTCCGACCAGTGGCGGGCCGCCGGTGAGCGTCTGCGGGCGCTGGTGGACACCTGGAAGGGGCTGCCGCGTCTGGACCGCAAGTCCGACGACGAGCTGTGGCATCGGTTCTCGCACGCCCGGTCGGCGTTCTCCAAGCGGCGCAAGGCGCACTTCGCGCAGCTGGACGCGCAGCGCGAGGAGGCCCGCCGGACCAAGGAGCGGCTGGTCGCCGAGGCCGAGGCGCTGTCGGACTCGACGGACTGGGGCCCGACGGCGGCCCACTACCGCGAGCTGATGGCGCAGTGGAAGGCCGCTGGCCGCGCCCAGCGCGAGCACGAGGACGACCTGTGGAACCGCTTCCGCGGCGCCCAGGACGTGTTCTTCGCCGCCCGCAGCTCGGTGTTCGCCGAGCGGGACGCGGAGCAGTCGGAGAACCTGAAGCTGAAGGAGGAGCTGGCCGAGGAGGCCGAGAAGCTCCTGCCGATCGGCGATCTGAAGTCCGCGCGGGCCGCCTTCCGCTCGATCAACGAGCGCTGGGAGGCCGTCGGCCACGTCCCGCGGGACGCGCGCCCCAAGGTCGAGGGCCGGATGCACGCGGTCGAGCGGGCGATCCAGGAGGCCGAGGAGGCCGAGTGGCGCCGGACGAACCCGGAGGCACGCGCGCGTGCCGAGGGCCTGACCGGTCAGCTGCAGGCCGCCGTGGACAAGCTGAGGGCGCAGATCGACCAGGCCCGCGCCCAGGGCAACACCTCCAAGGCCGACAAGCTGGAGCGCGAGCTGGAGGGCCGCCAGGCGCTTCTGGACCAGGCCCTGAAGGGCCTGCAGGAGTTCGGCGGCTGATCCCTCCGGCACAGATGCGAAAGGCCCCGTACGGCGCGTACGGGGCCTTTCACATGTCCGCTTGCTTCACGGCCCGCTCACGACCGCGAGCGCCCCGATGTCACGCGGTAGACGTCGTAGACGCCCTCCACGCCCCGGACGGCCTTCAGGACGTGGCCGAGGTGCTTCGGGTCGCCCATCTCGAAGGTGAAGCGGGAGGTGGCGACCCGGTCGCGGGAGGTCTGGACGGCCGCGGAGAGGATGTTGACGTGCTGGTCGGAAAGGACGCGGGTGACGTCCGACAGCAGGCGCGAGCGGTCCAGGGCCTCGACCTGGATGGCGACCAGGAAGACCGAGGACTGGGTGGGAGCCCACTCGACGTCGAGGATCCGCTCCGGCTCGCGGGACAGTGACTCGACGTTGACGCAGTCGCTGCGGTGAACCGATACGCCGCTGCCGCGCGTGACGAACCCGATGATCGGGTCGCCGGGCACGGGCGTGCAGCAGCGGGCCAGCTTGACCCACACGTCCTCGACGCCCTTGACGACGACGCCCGGGTCGGCGCTGGAGCGGCGCTTGCGGCCGCGGGTGCGGGACGGCGGGACCGCCTCGTCGATCTCCTCGGTGGCCGCCTCCTCGCCGCCCAGGGCCTGGACGAGTTTCTGCACGATGTTCTGTGCGGAGACATGGCCCTCGCCGATCGCCGCGTACAGCGCGGAGATGTCCGAGTACCGCATCTCGTGCGCGAGCGTGACGAGGGAGTCGCCGGTGAGGATGCGCTGGATCGGCAGGTTCTGCTTGCGCATCGCCCGTACGATCGCGTCCTTGCCCTGCTCGATCGCCTCGTCCCGACGCTCCTTGGAGAACCAGGCCCTGATCTTGTTGCGCGCCCGCGGCGACTTGACGAAGCCCAGCCAGTCGCGGGAGGGGCCGGCGCCGGGCGCCTTGGAGGTGAAGACCTCCACCAAGTCGCCGTTGTCCAGGGTGGATTCGAGCGGCACGAGCCTGCCGTTGACCCGGGCCCCTATGGTGCGGTGGCCGACCTCGGTGTGCACGGCGTACGCGAAGTCGACCGGTGTGGCCCCGGCCGGCAGCGCTATGACGTCGCCCTTGGGGGTGAAGACGAAGACCTCGTTGCGGGACAGGTCGAAGCGCAGGGACTCCAGGAACTCGCCCGGGTCCTCGGTCTCCTTCTGCCAGTCCAGCAACTGCCGCAGCCACGCCATGTCGTTGATGGCGTCCTTGTCCTTGCCGGAGGCCTTGGGCACGTCCGTGCGCACCTTGGAGGCGCCGGCGACGGCCTCCTGCTTGTACTTCCAGTGCGCGGCGATGCCGTATTCGGCGCGGCGGTGCATGTCGAAGGTGCGGATCTGCAGTTCGACCGGCTTGCCGTTGGGCCCGATGACCGTGGTGTGCAGCGACTGGTACATGTTGAACTTGGGCATCGCGATGTAGTCCTTGAACCGGCCGGGGACCGGGTTCCATCGCGCGTGCACGGTGCCGAGGGCGGCGTAGCAGTCCCTGACCGTGTCGACAAGGACACGAATACCCACCAGGTCGTAGATCTCGGCGAAGTCGCGACCCCGCACGATCATCTTCTGGTAGACGCTGTAGTAGTGCTTCGGGCGCCCGGTGACGGTCGCCTTGATCCGGGCGGCGCGCAGGTCGGCCTGGACCTCGTCGGTCACTATGGCGAGGTACTCGTCCCGCTTGGGCGCCCGCTCGGCGACGAGCCGCACGATCTCGTCGTACATCTTGGGGTAGAGGATCGCGAACGCGAGGTCCTCCAGCTCCCACTTGATGGTGTTCATGCCCAGCCGGTGGGCGAGCGGCGCGTAGATCTCGAGGGTCTCGCGCGCCTTCTTCTCCTGCTTCTCGCGCTTGAGGTAGCGCATGGTGCGCATGTTGTGCAGGCGGTCGGCGAGCTTGATGACCAGGACGCGCGGGTCCTTGGCCATCGCCACGACCATCTTGCGCACGGTCTCGGCCTGCGCGGCCTCGCCGAACTTGACCTTGTCCAGCTTGGTGACGCCGTCCACCAGCAGGGCGACGGTGTCGCCGAAGTCGCGGCGCAGCTGGTCGAGGCCGTACTCGGTGTCCTCGACGGTGTCGTGCAGCAGGCCCGCCATGAGGGTGGCCGGGTCCATGCCCAGCTCGGCGAGGATGGTGGTGACGGCAAGCGGGTGCGTGATGTACGGATCACCGCTCTTGCGCTTCTGCCCGCGGTGCCAGCGCTCGGCGACCTGGTAGGCGCGCTCGATCTGGCGGAGCGTGGAGTTCTCGATCTTGGGGTCGTTGCTGCGCACTATCCGCAGCAGGGGCTCCAGGACCGGGTTGTACGGGTTCGCGCGCTGCACGCCGAGGCGGGCCAGGCGGGCGCGGACGCGGTTGGAGGAGCCGGTGCGGGCGGGCTGGACGGCGGGCTGACGCACGACGGGCGGCTGCACGGGACGCTCGGCCGGGGCAGGCTTGGGACGCGAGGCCTCGACAGCCTTCTCGACGGGCGCGGACTGGGCGTGCTCGATCGGCCCGCGGGTGTCGTTCTTCGCGTTGGACGCGTGCGGCGCGGGCTTGGCCGCGGGTGCCGAGGCGGGCTCGGGCTTGGCGGCGGTCAGTGGCTGGGCCTCGTCTGGCAAGAGGGCTCCTCGTGCGCGATCCGGGTCCCCCGGTCAGGCTCCGGAGACCCCATGGTAGCGATCCTGCGGCTGGTCATCGCCTTCAGGCGGAAGTGAGGACCGTCTACCTCTGCAACGCGGGAGGCTTCCGCCGGATTCCGGGAGGTGGAATCTGGGTGGTCGGGGGGCGTGCGCAGGGTGTCCCGCGCGTGGCCTCGGCTCCGCCTTCGGCCGGATGCGTCTTCCCGCCCGCACCACCTGTGCAGCGCTCGTCCCCGGGCGCGGGGGCCTGGTGCGGCGGCGCCTCCACCGCCGGCGGCCGGGAGGCGAGGGGGCGGGGCAAGACGGAGCGGGCCGGTGGGCCGGCGGAGCACGGCCCGCGGGCGCAGGTCGCGAGTGTCCCCCTGGGAAACACGAAGCGGCCTACGGCAGGGCCGAGGCCGCTTGTGCGTCGACGTACTCAGACCTGGAGCAGCGCCTCCAGCGGGGCCCCGTCCAGCGCCGGCTCCAGCCGGGTCCGGCCACCGAGGAAGCCCAGTTCCATCAGCACCGCCAGGCCGGAAACCTCCGCTCCGGCGCGCTCGATCAGCTGGATCGCCGCCTCGGCCGTACCGCCCGTGGCCAGGACGTCGTCCACGATCAGGATCCGGTCACCGGAAGCCAGATCCTCCGCGTGCACCTCGATCTCGGCCGTGCCGTACTCGAGGTCGTACGCCTGGCGCAGGGTCGCTCCCGGCAGCTTGCCCGCCTTGCGGACCGGGATGAAACCGAGGCCCGCGCGGACGGCCACCGGGGCGCCGAGGATGAAGCCCCGGGCCTCCAGCCCGACGATCTTCGTAGCGCCGGTGTTCGTGGCGATCTCGGCCAGCGCGTCGGTGAGCGCCGTGAAGGCGGCCGGGTCCGCCAGCAGCGGAGTGATGTCCTTGAACATCACCCCCGGCTCGGGGTAGTCCGCGACGTCACGGATGCGGCTGAGCAGCAGCTCCTGGATGTCGGTCATCGGCGCTTCCCGGAGGGTCGGCCGCGGCCCCGGTTGCGGGCCGCGGGCTGGTTGCGGGGACCCACGACGGCGGGGGCGGCATCCGCGGAGTCGTCGTCGACAGCGGCGTGGTCCCCGGCGAGGTCCTCCTCGACGGTGGCCTGGGCGCGCTTGGCCAGGACGCGCTTGGTGAGCGCCTTCATCGCCGGCTCGCGCTCCTTGAGGTCGGCGACGAGCGGCGTGGCGATGAAGATCGAGGAGTAGGCACCGGCCGCGAGGCCGACGAACAGCGAGAGCGAGATGTCGTTCAGCGTGCCCGCCCCGAGGAAGCCACCGCCGATGAACAGCAGACCCGCGACCGGCAGCAGGGCGACGACCGTGGTGTTGATGGAGCGGACCAGGGTGCCGTTGATCGACCGGTTGGCGATATCGCTGTACGTCCAGCGGTTCTGCCTGGTGATGTCCTTCGTCTGCTCCTTGAGGCTGTCGAAGACGACGACCGTGTCGTAGAGCGAGTAACCGAGGATCGTCAGCAGGCCGATGACCGTACCGGGCGTGACCTCGAAGCCGACGAGGGCGTAGATACCGGTCGTGATGGTGATGTCGTGGATCAGCGCGACCAGGGCCGCGACGGCCATGCGCCATTCGAAGGCGATGGCCAGGTAGATCACGACGAGCACCATGAAGATGCCGAGGCCCTCCCAGGCCTTGTTGGCGATCTGCTGGCCCCAGCTCGGGCCGACCAGGTCGGCGGCGAGCTTCTCGGGGTTGAGGTTCAGGTCCTTGGCCAGTTCCTGCTTGATCTTGTCGGACTGGCCGGTGTCGATGCCGGCGATCTGGATGCGCAGGCTGCCGTTGCCGAGCTTCTGCACGATCGCCTCGTGGCCGGAGGCGTCCTTGGCGAAGTTCTCCGCCTGGGTCACCGAGGTGCTCATGTGGGTCGGCGTGGTGAAGACCGCGCCGCCCTTGAACTCGATGCCCATGTTCAGCCCGCGCACCGCCAGGCCGACGATGGCCGTGATGGTGATCAGGATGGAGATGCCGTACCAGATCTTGCGCTTGCCGACGAAGTCGTACGAGATCTCGCCGCGGTGCAGTCGAGCGCCGATGTTGCCGAGTTTCGACATCGCTCAGGCCTCCTTCGGGTCGACAGGGCCGGCGGCAGGACCGGCGGGACGGCGGGTGCGGCGCAGCGGCGGCTTGGCACCGAGGCTCTGCGGGTCGAGCCCGGACCACTTGTGGCCGTTCGCGAAGAACTTGCGGCGGGCGAGGAGCGTCATGAGCGGCTTGGTGAACAGGAAGACGACGACCACGTCGAGCACGGTGGTCAGGCCCAGCGTGAACGCGAAGCCCTGGACCTTGCCGACGGTCACGATGAACAGGACGGCGGCGGCGAGGAACGACACGAAGTCGGAGACGAGGATGGTGCGCCGGGCGCGCGGCCAGGCCCGCTCGACGGCGGGGCGCAGCGAGCGGCCCTCGCGGATCTCGTCCCGGATGCGTTCGAAGTACACGATGAACGAGTCCGCGGTGATACCGATGGCGACGATGGCACCGCAGACGGCCGGCAGGTTCAGCGCGAAGCCGATGGCCGGGCCGAGCAGCGACATGATCACGTAGGTGAGGATCGCGGAGACCAGCAGCGAGGCCATGGCGACGACCGAGAGGCCGCGGTAGTAGGCGACCAGGTAGATCACGACCAGGGCGAGGCCGATCGCGCCGGCGAGCAGACCGGCGTGCAGCTGCTCACCACCGAGCGCCGCGGTGACGGTCGTGACGGACTGCTCCTGGAAGGACAGCGGCAGCGCGCCGTAGGACAGCATGTTGGCGAGGCTCTGGGCGTCCTGCTGGGTGAAGCTGCCGGAGATCTCCGCCTGGCCGCCGGTGATGGCCTGCTGCACGAACGGGCTGGAGACGACCTCGCCGTCGAGGACGATGCCGAACTCGTTCTGCGGGGACTGGTTCTTCGCCAGCTGGCCGGTGATGTCCGCGAACTTCTTGGAGCCGCTGGAGGTGAAGGTCATCTGGACCTGCCAGCCGGAGGCTCCCTGGGTGTCGAAGACGGCCTGCGCCTTCTTCACCTCGGTGCCGTCGACGGCGGCCGGGCCGAGCACGTACTTGTACCAGACCTTCCTGATCTGGCCGCAGGCCACCGTGGGGTCGCCGGGCTTGGAGGCGCCTCCCACCTTGGCGCGCTCGGCGGGCTTGGTGCAGTCCAGGGCGGCGTACTGGGCCTGGAGCTTGGCGGCGGCCGTGCCGGCGCTGGAGGAGGCCGAGGGGGTCGCCGACGGCTTGGAGCTGCCGGATGCGGAGGGGCTCGGCGACGGGGTGGAGCCGGCCTTCAGCGCGTCGGTGACGGCCCGGCCCTGGGAGGTCGCCGAGGCCGTCGGGGACGCGGTGGAGGACGAGGACGCCTTCTCCTTCGACGAGGAGCCGGCGGAGGGGCTCGCGCTCCCGCTCGGCTTCGGCGAGGAGCTGCCGCTGGGCGAGGCGCTCGGCGAGGGGCTCTGCGCGGCGCCGCCACTGGGCTCGCTGGCCAGGACGGGGCGGAAGTACAGCTTGGCGGTCGTGCCGACCTGCTGCTGGGCTTCCTTGGAGTTGGTGCCCTTGGGGATGTTGACGATGATGTTGTCGGTCCCCTGGGTCTGCACCTCCGCCTCGGAGACGCCGAGGCCGTTGACACGGCGGTTCATGATGTCGACCGCGGTGTCCATGTTGGCCTTGTTGATCGCGGACCCCTGGTCGGCCTTCGCCTTGAGCGTGATGCTCGTACCACCGGCGAGGTCGATGCCGAGACGCGGAGTCTTGTTCCCGGAAAGGAACATGCCTCCGGTGAGCGCCACGATGGCGATCAGGATGAGGGCCAGCGAGCGCCCTGGCTTGCTCTGGGCGCTCGCGCTCCGGCCCCTCTTAGGTGCTGCCACCTTCTCGTACTCCCTCTCGGGCCGCCCCACGCGGTCGGCGCGGTCGGCCATGACATGGTGTCGGGCTGTTCCGGGCGGGAAACAGACGCCCGGTGGTGCGCGGGGCGATCATGCCGCGCGACGCACCACCGGGGCGTGACTACTTCGCGTCGGAGTCGCCGTCGGTCTTCTTCGGCTCGTTTTCCGCCTTGGCCTCGGCGGCCTCGGCCGCGTCGGTGCCGTCCTCGTCGGCATCCTTCTTACCGAGGTCGACGGCCTTGTCGTCGGAGGCGGCGGCAGCGGGCGAGTCGGACTCGTCGGACTCGGTGAGGGAGGAGGCGTCGTCCGGGACGATGTCGGCGTCGGACTTCAGGTCGTGCTCGACGCCGTGGACGATGCGGTTGTACTCGTCGTCGGTGAGCACGGCGCCGATCGCGTTCTTCGCGAAGAGGAGCTCGACACCGGGGCCGGCGTCGAGGAGGACCGTGTCCTCGTTGACCTCCTTGACCGTCGCGTACATCCCCCCGATCGTGCGGACGCCCGAGCCGGGCTGCATTTCGTTCCGCATGCTGGCGGCCTGCTGCTGCTTCTTCTTGGCCGAGCGCGTCATCAGGAACATGGCCGCGATGAGCACGATGAAGGGGAGAAGGGTAAAGGCATTCACGGGACGGGATTTCCTTCGCGCGACCGCGACGGAGAGCGGCCTTGGATGGGGGCGTGGTCGGCGCCGCCCGCAAAGGCGGCATCGGCGGAGTCTAAGCGAGTCCGCGCGCATGGAACAACGCTCAGCATGGCACCTGAGTTCCTGCTCGTGCCAATGCCCCGGCCGTCACGAAGGCATCACGGCGCCATCAGGCCCCGAACAGGTCCTGTTGTCCGTTTCCGCCCGCCGCCGAGCGGGGCGGGGTGAGACCGAGGTGCGCCCAGGCGGCGGGCGTGGCGACACGGCCGCGCGGGGTGCGGGCCAGCAGTCCCTCCCGGACGAGGAAGGGTTCGGCGACCTCCTCGACGGTCTCCCGCTCCTCCCCCACCGCGACGGCGAGCGTCGACAGGCCGACGGGGCCGCCGCCGAAGAGCTTCAGCAGCGCCTCCAGGACGGCGCGGTCGAGGCGGTCCAGACCGCGCGCGTCGACCTCGTAGACCGCGAGGGCGGCCGCGGCGATCTCACGGGTGATCAGACCATCCGCCTTGACCTGGGCATAGTCGCGGACGCGGCGCAGCAGACGGTTGGCGATACGGGGCGTGCCCCGGGAGCGGCCGGCGATCTCGGCGGCGCCGTCCGGCTCGATCTCGACGTCCAGCAGGTTCGCCGAGCGGTGCACGACCCGCTCCAGCTCGTGCGGCTCGTAGAACTCCATGTGCGCCGTGAAGCCGAAGCGGTCGCGCAGCGGGGGCGGCAGCAGGCCCGCGCGCGTGGTGGCGCCGACCAGGGTGAACGGCGGGAGTTCGAGCGGGATGGCGGTGGCGCCGGGGCCCTTGCCGACGATGACGTCGACGCGGAAGTCCTCCATCGCCATGTACAGCATCTCCTCGGCGGGCCGGGACATGCGGTGGATCTCGTCGAGGAAGAGGACCTCACCCTCCTGGAGGGAGGAGAGGATCGCGGCGAGGTCGCCGGCGTGCTGGATGGCGGGGCCGGAGGTGATGCGGATGGGGGCGCCCATCTCGGCCGCGATGATCATCGACAGGGTGGTCTTGCCGAGGCCGGGCGCGCCGGAGAGCAGTACGTGGTCGGCGGTGGCGCCACGCGCGCGTGCGGCGCGCAGGACGAGGTCGAGCTGTTCGCGGACCTTCTCCTGGCCGATGAACTCGCCGAGATCCTTGGGGCGCAGCGCGGCCTCGACGGCCTGGTCCTCCCGGTCGGCGGACGCACCGACGAGCCGCTCGGCGGCGGAGGTGTCGGCCGTTTCGTCCCAGTTCATGTGAGTGTGCCTCGATCGTCGTGGGTCAGCGGGCGCGGTTCAGGGTCTGCAGGGCGGCCTTCAGCAACTGCCCGACCTGCGGAGTGCCGCCGACGGCCTCGGCCTGGGGAGCCACGGCGGCGACGGCCTCGTCGGCCTCCCGGGTGGCGTAGCCGAGGCCGATGAGCGCGGCGTGCAGCTGGTCGCGCCAGCCCTGGGTCACCGGGGCGCCGATCGCGGGGGCGCCGACGGGTTCGCCTAGCCGGTCCCGCAGCTCCAGCAACAGCTTCTGCGCGCCCTTCTTGCCGATGCCGGGCACGGCGGTGAGCGCCTTTTCGTCACCGGTGGCGACGGCGCGGCGCAACGCGTCCGGGGTGTGCACGGCCAGCATGGCCTGGGCGAGGCGCGGGCCGACGCCGCTCGCGGTCTGCAGCAGCTCGAAGACCTGGCGCTCGTCGTCGTCGGCGAAGCCGTACAGGGTCAGCGAGTCCTCGCGGACGACGAGCGAGGTGTGCAGCTTGGCGGGCCGGCCGACGCGGAGCGTGGACAGGGTGTTCGGCGTGCACTGGACGGCCATGCCGACGCCGCCGACCTCGACGACCGCGGCGTCGGGGGCGAGCGCGGCGACCGTGCCGCTGACGAAGGCGATCATGCCGTACGGCCTTTCGTTGCGTTGGGTGTGTGGCGGGCGACCGCCTGCTGGAGCCGGTTCTGGGCGGGGGCGCGCCAGATGTGGCAGATGGCGAGCGCGAGGGCGTCGGCGGCGTCGGCCGGCTTCGGCGGCGCGGCGAGCCTGAGCAGCCGGGTGACCATGGCGCCGACCTGCGCCTTCTCCGCACGGCCGCTGCCGGTGACGGCCGCTTTGACCTCGCTCGGGGTGTGCAGGGCGACGGGGATGCCGCGCCGGGCGGCGCACAGCATGGCGACGGCGCTGGCCTGGGCGGTGCCCATCACCGTGCGCACGTTGTGCTGGCTGAAGACGCGCTCGACGGCGACGAACTCGGGCCGGTGCTCGTCCAGCCACTGCTCGATGCCCTGCTCGACGGCGAGAAGGCGGCGGCTGAGGTCGGTGTCCACGGGCGTGCGGACGACACCGACGCCGAGCATGGTGAGCGGCCGCCCCGCGACGCCCTCGACCACGCCGACACCGCACCGGGTCAGCCCGGGGTCCACCCCCAGTACGCGCACGCGCCCCTCCCTCCGATCGGCTGTCCGATCGCCTGTTCGTGCAGGCTATCGGGTGCCACTGACAAAGCGACGGGCCGACGGGGTGTGTCCCGTCGGCCCGTCGGCAAGCCGTGCGTGTTACGCGTCGACCTTCTCCATGATCTCGTCGCTCACGTCGAAGTTCGCGAAGACGTTCTGCACGTCGTCGCTGTCCTCGAGCGCGTCGATCAGCTTGAAGATCTTCTTGGCACCCTCCTCGTCCAGCTCGACCTGGACGGACGGCACGAAGCTGGACTCGGCCGAGTCGTAGTCGATGCCGGCTTCCTGGAGGGCGGTACGGACCGCGACCAGATCGGTGGCCTCGCTGATGACCTCGAAGGTCTCGCCGAGGTCGTTGACCTCCTCGGCGCCCGCGTCCAGGACCGCGCCGAGCACGTCGTCCTCGGACAGCTCGCCCTTGGGGACGATGACGACGCCCTTGCGGCTGAACATGTACGACACCGAACCCGGGTCGGCCATGTTGCCGCCGTTGCGGGTCATGGCGACGCGGACGTCGGAGGCGGCGCGGTTGCGGTTGTCGGTGAGGCACTCGATGAGCACCGCGACACCGTTGGGGCCGTAGCCCTCGTACATGATCGTCTCGTAGTCGGCGCCGCCGGCCTCGAGACCACCGCCGCGCTTGATCGCGGAGTCGATGTTCTTGTTCGGGACCGACTGCTTCTTGGCCTTCTGGACGGCGTCGTAGAGCGTCGGGTTGCCGTCGAGGTCGACGCCGCCCATGCGGGCCGCGACCTCGATGTTCTTGATGAGCTTCGCGAAGAGCTTGCCGCGTTTGGCGTCGATCACGGCCTTCTTGTGCTTCGTCGTGGCCCATTTAGAGTGGCCGGACATCTGCCTGTCTCCTTCGCGTAACCCATCTCTGTACGAACGTCAGAGATCCTACAAGGACTCTCGCGTCCGGTTGGCGCGCACCATGTCGACGAACAGGGCGTGCACGCGGTGGTCGCCGGTCAGTTCCGGGTGGAACGACGTGGCGAGCGCGTTGCCCTGGCGGACGGCGACGATGTGGCCGTCGTGCTCGGCGAGCACCTCGGCGTCGGCTCCCACGGACTCGACCCACGGAGCGCGGATGAAGACGCCCTCCACAGGATCGCCCGCGACGCCCTGCACGTCGACCGCGGCCTCGAACGACTCGTTCTGCCGGCCGAAGGCGTTGCGGCGCACGATCATGTCGATGCCGCCGATCGTCTCCTGGCCCGACCGCGGGTCGAGGATCTTGTCGGCGAGCATGATCATGCCGGCGCAGGTGCCGTAGACGGGCATGCCGTCCTGCACGCGCGCGCGAAGGGGCTCCATCACGCCGAACAGGATGGCCAGCTTGGAGATGGTGGTGGACTCGCCGCCAGGCAGGACGAGGCCGTCGACCTCGGCGAGTTCCTCGGGGCGCCGCACCGGCCTGGCCACGGCGTCGGCCGCGGCCAGGGCGATGAGGTGCTCCCGTACGTCGCCCTGGAGGGCCAGGACGCCTATGACGGGTGCGTCAGTCATGTGTGTCGTGCAGTCCTCGTGAGGTGGATTACCAGCCGCGGTTCGCGTAGCGCTCGGTCTCGGGGAGGGTGTCGCAGTTGATGCCGACCATGGCCTCGCCGAGGTTGCGGGACGCGTCCGCGATGATCTTCGGGTCGTCGTAGAAGGTGGTGGCCTTCACGATGGCGGCGGCGCGCTTGGCCGGGTCGCCGGACTTGAAGATGCCGGAGCCGACGAACACGCCCTCGGCGCCGAGCTGGCGCATCAGGGCCGCGTCGGCCGGGGTGGCGACGCCACCGGCGGAGAAGAGGACGACCGGGAGCTTGCCCAGCTCGGCGACCTCCTTGACCAGCTCGTACGGAGCGCGCAGCTCCTTGGCGGCGGCGTACAGCTCGTGGTTGTCGAAGCCGCGCAGGCGGGCGATCTCGTTCTTGATCTGGCGCAGGTGACGGACGGCCTCGACGACGTTGCCGGTGCCGGCCTCGCCCTTGGAACGGATCATCGCGGCGCCCTCGGCGATGCGGCGCAGGGCCTCGCCCAGGTTGGTGGCACCGCACACGAACGGGGTGGTGAAGGCCCACTTGTCGGAGTGGTTGACCTCGTCGGCCGGGGTGAGGACCTCGGACTCGTCGATGTAGTCGACGCCGAGGGACTGCAGGACCTGGGCCTCGACGAAGTGGCCGATGCGGGACTTGGCCATGACCGGGATCGAGACGGCGTCGATGATGCCCTCGATCATGTCCGGGTCGGACATGCGGGCCACGCCGCCGTCCTTGCGGATGTCGGCCGGGACCCGCTCCAGGGCCATGACGGCGACGGCGCCCGCGTCCTCGGCGATCTTCGCCTGCTCCGGCGTGACGACGTCCATGATCACGCCGCCCTTGAGCTGCTCGGCCATGCCACGCTTCACGCGCGCGGTGCCGGTCTCGGGAGCCTGGTTCTCGGTGGTGGACACGGGTGACCTCACTGATGTGAAAGAGGGTTTTCTGCACCGACGAGGAAACGCGAGTGGACCAGGCCACAGCAAGGGCCAATGGCAAGCCGGTGGATCCTTTTCGTCGGGGGAGGGTTTCCCCGGGGTTCAGGAGGCCCGCTCCACGAGGGCCGCGGGGGGCTCGTCGTCCATCTCGAAGGCCAGCGGGAACGGTGCGTGGCCGGCCAGCCGGAACCAGCGGACCTTGCGGTGTTCACGGAGCCTGCGAGCGGCCCCCACGGCGTCGTTGTGGAACCGGCGGGCCATCGGTACCCGGCGGACGGCCTCGGCCAGCTCACGGGCCGCCTCCTCGCCTCCTGGGGCCTCCCTGAGGGCTTCCACCTGGGCCGGATCCCCGAAGACCGCGCGCAGCGCCTGGCTCAGCTCGCTCTCGGCGACCTCGCGCTGCTCCTCCTCGGCCTGCCGGGCCGCGTGCGCGGCCTCGTACAGCACGATCGAGGCGGCCGGGTCCAGCACGCCCGAGGTCGCGAGTTCCTGCGCGACGGAGGCCCGGCGCAGCAGCTGCGCGTCGAGCGCGGCCCGCGCGGCGTCCATCCGCACGTGCAGCCGGTCCAGCCGCCCGGCCGTCCAGCTCAGGTACACGCCGATCGCGAGGAGGGCGACAAGGATCCAGATGAGGGTTGCGGTCACGGCCGAAGGCTATCGGCCCACCCCGTACAGCCCTACAGCCCGTCAGTCCCCCGAAGACCAGCGGTTCCCGCCGGCCCGAGCCGCCGCCGCGGGCCGCCGGCGCACCCGACGGCCCCGCGATCCGGGCGGCACCCCACCGCACGTCGGTCGGCGAGCAGGCCACCGGCCCACGCCTCGGTGTGCTCGCGGCCCGTCAGTCCCGGGCCAGCCCGAACCGGGCCCGCAGCCCCGTCGTGCGCTCGTCCGCCGCGACCGCCGCCGCGCCGGCGGTCACCGTCTCGTAGACGGACAGGATGTCCGCGCCGACCGTCGACCAGTCGAACCTCCGGACGTGGGCGCTGCCGCGGGTGCGCAGCTCGGTGCGGCGTGCCGGGTCCTTCAGGAGCCGTACGGCGGCCTCGGCGAGCGCGTCGGCGTCCTCGTTGGCGAAGACCTCGCCCGCCTCGCCCTGGTCGAGGACCTGCACGAAGGCGTCCAGGTCGGAGGCGAGCACGGGGGCGCCCGCCGACATCGCCTCGACCAGGATGATGCCGAAGCTCTCGCCGCCGGTGTTGGGCGCGACGTACAGGTCGACGCTGCGCAGGAGGCGCGCCTTGTCCTCGTCGCTGATCATGCCGAGGAACTCCACGCGCGCGTGGAGTTCCTTCGGGAGGTCCTCCACGGCCGCCTCCTCGTCGCCGCGCCCGGCGATCAGCAGCCGGGTCCGCGGGCGGGCCGCCAGGATCTTCGGCAGCGCCCGCATCAGCACGGGCAGACCCTTGCGCGGCTCGTCGATCCGGCCGATGAAGCCGATCGTGTCGCCCTGCCACTCCGTCTTCGGCTCGGCCTTGGCGAAGAAGTCCACGTCGACGCCGTTGGGGATGACCACCGCGTCCCCGCCCAGGTGCTCGACCAGCGTGCGACGGGCGTACTCGCTGACCGCGATCCGCGCGCTGATCTTCTCCAGGGCGGCCTGGAGGATGGCGTACGCGGCGATCATCGCGCGCGAGCGCGGGTTGGAGGTGTGGAAGGTCGCCACGATCGGGCCGGCGGCCGCCCAGCAGGTCAGCAGGCCCAGCGAGGGCGAGGTCGGCTCGTGGATGTGGACCACGTCGAAGGCGCCCTCGTGCAGCCAGCGCCGCACCCGCGCCGCCGACAGGAAGCCGAAGTTCAGGCGGGCCACCGAGCCGTTGTACGGCACCGGGACCGCGCGGCCGGCCGAGACGACGTACGGCGGCAGCGGGGTGTCGTCGTCGGCCGGGGCGAGCACGGAGACGTCGTGGCCGAGCCGGAGGAAGTACTCGGCGAGGTCGCGGATGTGGAACTGGACGCCACCGGGCACGTCCCAGGAGTACGGGCAGACGATCCCGATTCTCACGAGGGTCCCTTCGCGGGGTCGAGGTCGGCGAGCCACAGCCGCTGGAGCATGTGCCAGTCCTCCGGGTGGTCGGCGATCCCGGTGGCGAAGGCATCGGCCAGCGCCTGTGTCATGACAGACGTCTTCTCGGCCCGCGTACCTGACTCGGGTACCTCGATCGGGGGGTGCACCCGGCCCTGCATGACGGGCGAGTCGTCGTACCAGAGCGTGACCGGCAGCAGCAGCGCGCCGGTCTGCTGGGCGAGCAGGGCCGGGCCCGCGGGCATCCGGGCGGTCTCGCCGAAGAAGTCGACCTCGACGCCGGAGGACGACAGGTCCCGGTCGGCGACCAGGCACACCAGGCCGCCGTCGCGCAGCCTGCGGGCGAGGGTGCCGAAGGCGGAGCCGCCGCTGTGCGGCAGGACCTCCATGCCGAGGCCCTCGCGGTAGGCGACGAACCGGTCGTAGAGGGTCTCGGGCTTCAGGCGCTCGGCGACCGTCGTGAACGGCGTCTCCAGCTTGGTGGTCACCCAGGCGCCGGCCAGGTCCCAGTTGGCCAGGTGCGGCAGGGCCAGGACCACGCCCTTGCCGGAGGCCAGCCCGTCGGTGAGGAAATGTATGTCCTTCGGGTCGAAGCCCGCCTTCACTCGCTCGGCGCACCAGGCCGGCAGCCGGAAGGACTCCATCCAGTAGCGCAGGTACGAACGCATGCCCGCGCGCGACAGCTCGCGCAGACGCTCGGGGCCGGCGTCGGGCAGTACGCGCGCGTAGTTCGACTCCAGGCGCTGTACGCCCTTGCCGCGCTGCTTCCAGGCGAGGTCGGCGATGGTCTGCCCCAGGCGGACCGCGACGGATTCGGGGAGCATCTTGACGGTGCTCCAGCCGGCGCCGTACAGCCCGTCGGTGAGCCGTTCGGCGGCGCTCACTGCGCAGCCTCGCTGGGGCTCTGCCGGGCCGCGGCCTCGGCCTCGGCGGACTCGCGGCGGACGGTGACGACCCGCTGGACCAGGGTGACGAGGCTGCCCACCGCGACGATCCACAGGGCGATCGGCAGCAGCCACTGGATGCCCGGCACACCGAACTTGTGCAGACCCGCGAAACCGGCCGCGACCAGCGAGATCACCAGCCGTTCGGCGCGTTCGACGAGACCGTTGACGGCGACCGGCAGCCCGATGGACTCGCCGCGCGCCTTGGTGTACGACACCACCTGGCCGCTGGCCAGACAGAAGATCGAGACCGCGCACAGGACGTTGTTGTCGCCGTTGCCCGCGTACCAGAGCGCGAAGCCACCGAAGATCGCGCCGTCGGCGACCCGGTCCAGGGTGGAGTCCAGGAAGGCGCCCCAGCGGCTGGAGCGGCCCAGCTGACGGGCCATGTTGCCGTCGACCAGATCGGAGAAGACGAACAGGGTGATCACGACCGTCCCCCAGAAGAACTCGCCCCGGGGGTAGAAGACCAGCGCTCCCGCGACCACACCGGCCGTGCCGATGAGAGTGACCGTGTCGGGGCTCACGCCCCGGCGGATGAGAAACGCGGCGAACGGTGTGAGGACACGCGTGAAGAATGCACGCGCGTACTTGTTCAGCATGGCCTTCCCGACGGTCGGTGTCGCCGCGGCCCCTGGTGGCCGCCGGCTGGCCCATCGTAGCCACGCGCGCGTGCGCGTGACGGGCGGGCACCCGCAGCTCGTGGCCCGAACCGGTGCGCGCCCCGTGCGCCGGGCGCTCGTGGCGCGACAGGCGTGCGCGGCTGTCGTTCGTATGGACGCAGCGTGACGGGAGTGGAAAGCTCGAATAACCGCGGGCGTCGCCGGAGCCGCCAGCACGCGGATCCCGCGTGTCCGCGCCCGCAAATGACCTCACCGTGCACGGGAGGCAGGATCATGGGCGACAAGGCACAGACACACCACCCCGGGGCCGCCGGCAGGGCTCTGGAGGCCGACCAGCCCGCATCCGTACGGAACGTGGTGCTGGTCGGCCACTCCGGTTCGGGCAAGACGACTCTGGTGGAGGCCCTCGCGCTGAGTGCGGGGGCGGTGAACCGGGCGGGCCGTGTGGAGGACGGCGGCACCGTCTCGGACTACGACGAGATCGAGCACCGGCAGCAGCGCTCCGTACAGCTCTCCCTGGTGCCGGTCGAATGGGACGGCATCAAGATCAACCTCCTCGACACCCCCGGCTACGCCGACTTCGTCGGGGAACTCAGGGCCGGTCTGCGCGCGGCCGACGCGGCCCTCTTCGTCGTCTCGGCCTCGGACGGCGTGGACGGCTCGACCCGGATGGTCTGGGAGGAGTGCGCGGCCGTCGGGATGCCGCGTGCGATCGTGATCACGCATCTGGAGGCCGCTCGCGCGGACTTCGAGGAGATGACGCGCACGTGCGCGGAGGCCTTCGGCGGGGACGACCCCGATGCCGTGCTGCCGCTGTATCTGCCGCTGCGCGGCCCGGAGGGCCCCGACGGGCACGCGCCCGTGACCGGGCTGATCGGGCTGCTCTCGCAGAAGCTGTTCGACTACTCGACCGGGGAGCGCAAGGAGTCCGAGCCCGGCGCGGACCAGCTGCCGGACATCGAGGAGGCCCGTAACCGGCTCATCGAGGGGATCATCGCCGAGAGCGAGGACGAGACCCTCATGGACCGCTATCTCGGCGGCGAGCAGGTCGACGTCAAGACGCTGATCCAGGACCTGGAGCGGGCCGTCGCCCGCGGCTCCTTCTTCCCCGTCCTGGCCGCCGCCCCGGCCGCCGAGGGCGCCAAGCAGGGCCTCGGCACCGTGGAGCTGCTGGAGCTGGTCACCGGCGGCTTCCCGACGCCGTTCGAGCACCCGCTGCCGGAGGTCACCACCGTCGACGGCCAGGCGCGCGAGCTGAAGCCGTGCGACACCGGCGGCCCCCTGGTGGCCGAGGTCGTCAAGACCGCCTCCGACCCCTATGTGGGCCGCGTGTCCCTGGTGCGCGTCTTCTCCGGCACCCTGCGCCCCGACCAGACGGTGCACGTCTCCGGGCACGGGCTGGCCGACCGCGGCCACGAGGACCACGACGTCGACGAGAAGGTCGGCGCCCTGTCCATGCCGTTCGGCAAGCAGCAGCGTCCGGTGACGCACGCCGTCGCCGGCGACCTGGTGTGCGTGGCCAAGCTGGGCCGCGCCGAGACCGGGGACACGCTCTCCGCGAAGGACGACCCGCTGCTGATGGAGCCCTGGCGGATGCCCGACCCGCTGCTGCCGCTCGCCATCCAGGCGCACAGCAAGGCGGACGAGGACAAGCTCTCGCAGGGCCTGTCCCGGCTGGTGGCAGAGGATCCGACGATGCGTCTGGAGCAGAACCAGGACACCCACCAGGTGGTCCTGTGGTGTCTGGGCGAGGCCCACGCGGATGTCGCCCTGGAACGGCTGCGCAGCCGCTACGGCGTCCAGGTCGACGTCGTCCCGCACCGGGTCTCCCTGAGGGAGACGTTCGCGAACAAGGCCGCCGGGCGCGGGCGCCATGTGAAGCAGTCCGGCGGGCACGGGCAGTACGCCATCTGCGAGATCGAGGTGGAGCCGCTGCCCGGCGGCTCGGGCATCGAGTTCGTGGACAAGGTGGTCGGCGGCGCCGTACCGCGGCAGTTCATCCCCTCCGTGGAGAAGGGCGTACGGACGCAGGCCGCCAAGGGGGTCGCCGCCGGGTATCCGCTGGTGGACGTACGGGTCACGCTGCTGGACGGCAAGGCGCACTCGGTGGACTCCTCCGACGCCGCCTTCCAGACCGCCGGCGCGCTGGCGCTGCGCGAGGCCGCCGCGGACGCGAAGATCCACCTGCTGGAGCCGGTGGCCGAGGTGTCCGTGCTGGTCGGCGACGACTACGTGGGCGCCGTGATGAGCGACCTGTCCAGCCGGCGCGGCCGGGTGCTCGGCACCGAACAGGTGGGCACCGGGCGGACCGTGATCAAGGCCGAGGTGCCCGAGTTCGAGATCGGCCGGTACGCCGTCGACCTGCGCTCGCTGTCGCACGGCACGGCCCGCTTCGACCGCTCCTATGCCCGGCACGAGCCGATGCCGCCGCAGGTCGCGGAGCGGATCCGCGAACAGGCGGGCGAGAATTCGTAGTTCACCACCCTTGCGCCGGGAGCGCGGGCGGGCGGCTTCGGCCGTCCGCCCGCGGATTGTCGGTGGCGGCGGATACGCTGATCACGTGATCGCGCCGTGCCGCAGTCGTCCGGGTTGTGACGGGATATCGACGCGACAGCCAGTTCAACAGGTGTGCGGAGCGGGGAAGTCGGGAAGGCCGCAGAAGCGAGGCCGGGGGCCGAGGGGGCGGGAATGTCGTTGGGAACGGAGTGGGACGGGCCTCAGGTGCCCGTCTCGGGCGACGAGGGTCAGGCGGCGACCTCCGCGCTGGCCTCGGCGGCATACCGGGACAGCCCGATCGAGGAGATCAAGAAGGCCGACAACGAATGGCACCAGTCGACCGTCACGGCCGGCCGGATCGCGCTGCTGCGGCCCAATCTGGGTGAGGCGTTCTCGCGGGCCGTCGTCGCCCGGATGCTCGCTCCCGACCGCAAGCCGCTGATCCAGTCCTTCGGCTCGGAGCCCCAGTTCGTCGTCGAGCACTGCCTCGCTGCCAACAACATCCGCCGTGAGCGCGACAACCGTCTGACAGCCGTGACGGTCCTGTGCGGAGTGCTGTTCCTGCCCGGACTGATCGCCTGGCTGCTGGTCTTCCAGCTGCGCACGTTCGTCGCGAGGCGGGACGACAGACGGGCCGGGACACTCGCCACCGCCCTGCTGCTCGGTGTCGGCGTGCTCGCCGCACTCTTCTTGATCAAGATGCCGTTCAGCGGCTTCTGGGCCTGGTACGCGCGGGCGTGCGTCGTCCTGCCCGTGCTCGGCTGGTTCTGGGCCAAGCAGATCTGCGAGCGCACGGCCAACGACCTGCGGGCCCGCTGGGCCGGCCTGCTCTCGGGCACCAGCGTCGGCGCCAAGGTCCCGGAGGCGGTGCCGCGCGGTCCGAACCAGACCGCGGCCGAGGAACTGCGCCAGTCCCTGGCCCGGCTCAGCGCCGAGCAGCAGTCGAACTCGGTCTTCTACGCCGGCCCCAAGGGGATACTCGGCATGGGCACCCGCTGGGGCTCCTGGCAGCTCGCCGAGGACCTGGTGCCCGCCGACCCCACCCGGGAGATCCACCCCTTCCGCAGCTGGGACGTCATCCGTGCCATCCACGACCAGCTCTCCCTGCTGGAGCGCGGCCCTCTGAACACCGGGGGCTTTCCCAAGCCGTCCATCAAGCACTGGATCGTCACGCCGATCGGCGAGAACGCCAAGGAGGTGGGCCGGCCGGAGGGCACCGACGTCGAGGCCTTCCAGGTCAAGCCGCACGCCATACAGGACATCTGCAACAAGCAGCAGTTCGGCAGCGGCGACCGGCACTACCTGGGCGTGCAGTGGACGCTGTGGGACGGGCAGCTGGTCCTCACCATGCTGATCACCGTGACGGTGCTGCACGAGACACTGCGGATCGAGGTGACCGGGCATGCGCTGGGCCCTGTGAACTCGCTGTTCACCTCCAAGCCGGAAGCGCCGAGCAAGGAGGTCTCCAAGTCCCTCAAGCCGTGGGAGACCCGCAAGGTCATGCTGCCGCTGGTCACCGCCGACGAGGTGGTCCGGCTCGCCGCGCGCGCCCCGCTGACCTGGTATCCGCCGCTGCTCAACTGGCTCGGCGGCTCGGTCGGCCTGCCCGAGCCGTTCGGCCTGCGGCACGCCTGGGCCGACCAGCCGTGGCGGCACCGCTTCATGGCCGACGACGCGCTGCGCGCCGCCACGCCGGTGCTGCGCGTGGTGCACTCGGCGGCGATCCGGGTGCTGGAGGAGAACGGCGTGGACACGGAGAAGTTCGGCACGCGGTCCGGCATCCTCAGCGGCCTGGTGCAGGACCCGACGCCGAAGAAGGCCGACCTGTACGACGCGTAGGCCTGCGGCGATCCGGCCGGTGCGGGAGGGTGCCGCGACTCGGCCGGAACGTGGGCCTGCGGCGACCCGGCCAGAGCGGGAGTCTGCCGCGACTCGGCCGGACCGGGAACCTGCCGCGACCCGGCCGCAGCGGGAGCCTGCGGCAACTCGGCCAGAACGGGGGGCGGGCCGCGACCCGCACGGAGCGGGAACCTGCCTCGCACGGAACGTCGGCCTGCGGCGACCCGGCCGGAGGGTGGGCCCGCCGCGACTCGCACGGAGGCCTGCGGCGACCCGGCCGGAGCGGGAACCTGCCGCGACTCGCACGGAACAGGAGCCTGCGGCGACCCGGCCGGAGGGTGGGCCCGCCGCGACTCGCACGGAGGCCTGCGGCGACCCGGCCGGAGCGGGAACCTGCCGCGACTCGCACG
>NZ_JBFAWF010000012.1:176878-262316 GCF_040680195.1 Streptomyces sp. NPDC052109
ACGGAACGGGAGCCTGCGGCGACCCGGCCGGAACGGGAACCTGCGGCAACTCGGCCGGAACGGGAGCCTTGCGCAACTCGCACGGAACGTCGGCCTGCGGCGACCCCGCCGGAGGGTGGGCCTGCGGCGAATCGGTCGGAGCGGGAGCCCGCCGCGACCCGGCCGGAGGGTGGGCCCGCCGCGACTCGCACGGAGCGGGAGCCCGCCGCGACCCGGCCGGAGGGTGGGCCTGCGGCGAATCGGCCGGTGCGGGGGCGTGGTGGGGCGCGGTCGCTGGGGGCCGCCGTCCCGGCCCCGTTTCGGCCCTCCGGGCCTCGTCCTCAGGCGCCGGACCGGCTTGGTTTCGCTGGACGGCGCCGAGAGGTCAGACCGTCTGCCACGCCTCCGCCAGCATCTTCCTGGTGTCGGCCAGGAGCTGCGGCAGTACCTTCGTGTGGCCCACGACCGGCATGAAGTTCGTGTCGCCGCCCCAGCGCGGGACGATGTGCTGGTGCAGGTGGGCGGCGATGCCGGCGCCCGCGACCGTGCCCTGGTTCATGCCGATGTTGAAGCCGTGCGCACCGGACGCGGTGCGCAGGGCCGTCATCGCCTGCTTGGTCAGCTCGGCCAGCTCGGCGGTCTCCGGCCCGCTGAGCTCGGTGTAGTCGGCGACGTGCCGGTACGGCACGGTCATCAGATGGCCGCCGTTGTACGGGTAGAGGTTGAGCACCGCGTACACGTGCTCACCGCGCCGGACGATCAGGCCGTCCTCGTCGGACTTGGCCGGGATGGCGCAGAAGGGGCAGCCGTCGTCGGCCCCGGGACCGCTGGGCTTGCCCTCGCCCTGGATGTAGGCCATCCGGTGGGGCGTCCACAGGCGCTGGAACGCGTCCTGCGTCCCCACTCCGATCTGCTGCTCCGGCTCACTCGTCATGCCATGCAGCATATGGCGTCCAGGTGTGGGACAAGGCAGGGCCCCCGACGAGACCGAGTCACCGGGGGCCCTGCGGAACGCCTGCTCAGACCTGGGCCCGCTCCGCCACGACCTGCGCGATCTTCGCGATGGCCTCGTCGAACGGGATGCCGTTCTCCTGCGAGCCGTCGCGGTAGCGGAAGGAGACCGAGCCGTTGGACATGTCCTCGTCGCCCGCGATGACCATGAAGGGCACCTTCTGCTTCTGGGCGTTGCGGATCTTCTTCTGCATGCGGTCCGAGGAGGAGTCGACCTCGACGCGGAGCCCCTTCTTGCGGGCCACGGCCGCGAACTTCTCCAGGTACTCCACGTGCGCGTCGCCGATCGGGATGCCGAGCGCCTGGACCGGGGCCAGCCACGCCGGGAAGGCTCCCGCGTAGTGCTCCAGGAGGACGGCGAAGAACCGCTCGATGGAGCCGAACAGCGCGCGGTGGATCATGACCGGGCGCTGCTTGGAGCCGTCGGGGCCGGTGTACTCCAGGTTGAACCGCTCCGGCAGGTTGAAGTCGAGCTGGATGGTCGACATCTGCCAGGTCCGGCCGATCGCGTCCTTGGCCTGGACGGAGATCTTCGGGCCGTAGAAGGCGGCGCCGCCCGGGTCCGGGACCAGGGGCAGGCCCTGCTTCTCGGCGACCTGGCGCAGCGTCTCGGTCGCCTCCTCCCAGACCTCGTCGGAGCCGACGAACTTCTCCGGGTCCTTGGTGGACAGCTCCAGGTAGAAGTCGGTCAGGCCGTAGTCGCGCAGCAGGCCGAGGACGAAGGTGAGCGTCTTGTCCAGTTCCTCGGACATCTGCTCACGGGTGCAGTAGATGTGCGCGTCGTCCTGCGTGAAGCCGCGGGCGCGGGTCAGGCCGTGCACGACGCCCGACTTCTCGTACCGGTACACGGTCCCGAACTCGAAGAGGCGCAGCGGCAGTTCACGGTAGGACCGGCCGCGCGCATCGAAGATCAGGTTGTGCATCGGGCAGTTCATGGGCTTGAGGTAGTAGTCCACGCCCTCGTCGAGCTGCATGGGCGGGTACATGCCCTCGGCGTACCAGTCCAGGTGCCCGGACGTCTCGAAGAGCTTCCCCTTCGTCGCGTGCGGGGTGTAGACGAACTCGTAGCCCTCTTCCTCGTGGCGGCGGCGCGAGTAGTCCTCCATCACCCGGCGGACGATGCCGCCCTTGGGGTGGAAGACGGCGAGGCCGGAGCCGATCTGCTCCGGGATGGAGAAGAGGTCCAGCTCGTTGCCGAGCTTGCGGTGGTCGCGCTTCTCGGCCTCGGCGAGGAAGTCGAGGTACGCCTTCAGCTCGTCCTTGGACGGCCAGGCGGTGCCGTAGATGCGCTGGAGCATCGGGTTCTTCTCGCTGCCGCGCCAGTAGGCGGCCGCGTTGCGCATCAGCTTGAACGCCGGGATGAGGCGGGTCGAGGGCAGGTGCGGACCGCGGCAGAGGTCCTTCCAGCACAGCTCGCCGGTCTTCGCGTCCAGGTTGTCGTAGATCGTCAGCTCGCCGGCGCCGACCTCGACGTCCGCGCCGTCGTCGTGCGAGGCCGAGCCCTTGAGACCGATCAGCTCCAGCTTGTACGGCTCGGAGGCCAGCTCCTCACGGGCGGCCTCGTCGGTGACCACACGGCGGGAGAAGCGCTGCCCGCGCTTCTGGATCTCCTGCATCTTCTTCTCGATGGCCTTGAGATCCTCGGGCGTGAACGGCTTCTCAACGTCGAAGTCGTAGTAGAAGCCGTCCTTGACGGGCGGGCCGATGCCCAGCTTGGCCTCGGGGAACAACTCCTGCACGGCCTGCGCCATGACGTGCGCGGTGGAGTGGCGCAGGATGTTCAGGCCGTCCTCGGACGAGATCTCGACGCCCTCGACCTCGTCACCGTCGGCCGGCTCGTACGCCAGGTCCTTCAGCTCGCCGCCCACACGCGCGGCGATGATCGAGCGCTCGCCCGCGAAGAGGTCGGCGGCCGTAGTGCCCGTCGTCACCACGCGTTCTTCCCGCTCGGAATCGCGTTGGATGATCACACGGACGTCTGACACCGGTCTCTCCTGACTGAAGTGGGGTGCGGCGCCATACCAGGAGCGCGCGCACAGGCGATCGTACCGACCCGACCGCGCCGACCGCTAAACGGTCACCCACAGTCCCCGTCCCCCTACACCTCAGTCCTCGTCTCCATACGCCTCCCCGCACGCCTCCTCGAAGAAGTCCAGGTTCTCCTGCAGGGCCTTCATCAGCCGGTCCCGTTCGCCTTCGTCCACCTGTACGGGCACGACCCCGGAGGCGCCGGTGAGCCGGCGGAAACCGCCCCGGCGCTCGAGCCGGCCGTGCACGCGCACCGGGAGTCCGACGAGGTGGGCATGGCCGGCGATGCGGTAGTCCTCCTCGTCCAGGGTGACGCGGACGTGCGGGACGTCGGCGCCGGCGAGGACGCGGAGGCGTACCGTGCCCTCGCCGCCGGGCCCGGAGCGGCGCATGCGGATGACGGCGCCGGTGATCCGGACCGGCACGGACGGTTCCTCGCGCAGATAGCGGGCGGCGGCCTCGCGCAGGACGGGCAGGTCGCCGGGTGAGAACTCGACGGGTTCGGCGGAGGGGGCGCAGCCCTCGGGGACGCCGGCGCCGGGTGCCCAGGCGACGGCGATCCGGGCGCCCTCGGTGCCCCGGACCAGCGCGGCCAGCGCCTCGGTCAGTTCACGGCTGACGCCGGCCTCGACCGCGCCGTCGAAGGCGTCCATGCCGCCGGTGGCCCGCTGGTAGTCGACGGCCTCGCGGGCGGCGCACAGGGCCTGGTGGAGGCGGACGGCGAGGGGGCGGCCGGTGGGCACGGACACGAAGGCGGTGAGGTGGCGGCCCTCGGCGGCGGGGCCGACGAGGACGTCCTCCAGCAGAGCGGTGGCGGCGCGGCGGTGGCGGGCGCCGTAGTAGCCGGCACGCGCGCGTGTGGCGAGCGCGGCGGCGAGCAGCATCTGCCGGGCGGCGCCGCGCAGTTGCTCGTCGGCCGTCCAGGGCGCGGCGCCGACGGGTCCGCTCGGGGTGTCCCGCCACCAGCGGATCTCGTCGCTTGGCACGGCGAGGGAGATGAGCACCTCGCGGGCGGCGGGCGCCCCGCTGCGGGCGAGGGCGTCGAGGGCCTCGCCGAGCAGGTCGTCGCTGTCCGGGAAGGCCCGGCTCTCCGGCACCAGCAGGCTGGTCCCACCGCCGCCGGGCCCCGGCGGGGTCCAGCGGCCGTAGCGTCCCGGGGCACCGCCGCGCCGCTGCCAGCCGTGCCGGTGCAGCAGGGCACCGAGCACGGCGGGGTCGACCTGGGCGGGGTCGGGCGGCCGGTTCCAGGCGAGGTCGTCCGGATGCGGCCGGACCTGGCGCGGCAGCTCCTCGTACGGACGGCTTCTCATGGCCTGCCTCCCGTCCCGACGCGCGTCATGATCTCGCAGAGCGCCCGGTCGTCGAAGATGCGCGAGGTCGGGATCCGCACGGTGGTCCGGTGCCGGCCGGTGATGGGGTGGCCGGCCAGGTTGACCCAGTAGCAGCAGTGCCTGAGGTCGAGCCGGTCGTGGCTGGCGCGCAGCCAGTCGTCCTGCGAGCGCGGGACGAGCATCACGACCAGGATCTTGTGCACCGAGACGGGTGTGCGGGCGAGCTTGCGCAGATGGTCGTTGTCGAGGGTGAACGAGAAGGAACGCCCCGGAGGGTTCGGCGCGACCTGGTACGTGGCCTTCAGCTGCACCTTGATGGTGACCTCGTCGTCCACGGTGTGTCCGGGCGCGCTGTGGCTGACGTGCCAGTCGATGCCGTTGTCCGGGAAGGGCTGGGACAGCGAGCAGCCGGCCGCGGCGGCGACCGCGTGCAGATAGCCGACCTGCAGTGTCTCCATGCAGGCGGTGGTGGCGAGCGTGCCGCGAAGGGGGCCCGTGCGATCGGGCAGCAGCCCGCCCCGCTCGGGCTGCGCTATGGCCATGACCAACAGCCTTCCAAGCCAAGAGTTTCCCCGCTGTGGGCCGCTGAACTGCAAAGACCCGTACTCCTGTTGTGTCCTCCCGGCGTACGCCGCAAACGGCCCGGGTATCACCAAACGGGCAGAAGACGGAACGTCACCTGCCCTGGGTGAACGAGGAGTTGGCTTGGGATGACGTACTGGTACGAGGGGCCGCTGGCCGCCTTCGACACGGAGACGACGGGCGTGGACGTCGAGACCGACCGGATCGTGTCGGCCGCCGTCGTCGTCCAGGACGCGCCGGGGACCCGGCCCAGGATCGTCCGGTGGCTGGTGAACCCGGGGGTGCCGGTGCCCGAGGCGGCGACCGCGGTGCACGGGCTGACGGACGAGCACCTGCAGCACAACGGCCGCTGGCCGGCGCCGGTGATGTACGAGATAGCGGAGCAGCTGGCGGAGCACGCGGCGATGGGCCGGCCGCTGGTGGTGATGAACGCGCCCTTCGATCTCACCTTGCTGGACCGGGAGTTGCGCCGGCACCGCGCGTCCTCGCTGGACCGCTGGTTCGAGGCGGTGCCGCTCAGGGTGCTGGATCCGCGGGTGCTCGACAAGCATCTCGACCGCTACCGCAAGGGCCGTCGCACGCTGACCGACCTGTGCGAGCACTACGGCGTGACGCTGCAGGGCGCGCACGACGCGGGTGCGGACGCGCTGGCCGCCCTGGAGGTGGTACGGGCCCTGGGCCGCCGCTTCGCCACCCGTCTCGAGCGCCTCTCCCCCGCCGAGCTGCACACGCTCCAGGCCAACTGGCACGCGGCGCAGGCCCGTGGGCTGCAGGCGTGGTTCGCGCGCAGCGGCTCGGACGAGATCGTCAGCACGGACTGGCCGCTCAGGCCGGAGCTGCCGGCGGCGGCATAGGCCCCGGGCCCGGCAGGGGCAGCAGAAAAGCCGGTCCGCTGCTGCGGACCGGCTCCTTCCCGGTGGGCGATACTGGGTTCGAACCAGTGACCTCTTCGGTGTGAACGAAGCGCTCTCCCACTGAGCTAATCGCCCGGGAACGCACTGAACAATACAGGTCCCGGCGCCGATCCTTCAAACCGCTCGCAGCACGCGCAGCAGTCCGCGCCGTCCGGACCACATCATCAGGCGGTGATTGGCGCGGAAGACCGGGCGGCCGGGTACGGCGAGCCGCCGCAGCAGCGGCTTGCGCACGTCCACCTCCTGGTCGTAGCGGGCCAGGGTCCCGGAACCCCCGGCGGAGACCGTCCAGCGCGCCCAGCCCTCGATATCACCGGACAGCGTGACCTCCAGCACACCGCCGCCGGGGTCGTGGCGGGTCCGACGTGCGGTGAAGGTCATGTCGTACGGCAGGACCGAGCGGATGGTGAGGATGCCGGTGGAGTCGTCCAGCCGGGTCACCGACCGCACCTGCGGCCACCAGCTCGGATAGTCCTCGGGCCGCGCCAGGACCGCGTACACGGCGGCGGGCGGCGCGGGCAGGGACCACAGGCTCAGGAAGCGGTAGTGGGTCCAGTCCATGGGCAGAGTCTGCCCGCCGCGGGGGCGGGGCTCTGAGTACGCGTACTCATGCGCCGCGCCGTGCGCCGGGGCAGACTCGGGGAGCGAGCGCCGCCGCCCGTGCGACGGCGCTCCCCCGGCACGGCTGGGGCACCCTGTCGCCGAGCAACGCCGGGTTCCCGATGGCCGGGAGGCCGCAGAGCGCGGAGTCGTTGCCGGACACCCAGCTCGCCTCGCTGCCCGCGACCAGGGCGGCGGGGCCGGCCGGCCTCTCGGCTTCCACGACGCTGAAGGAGCGGCAGTTCCCGCTCGGTCAGCCAGGCACAGACCAGGCCGCTCCAGTCCGTACCGACGCCGACGGACAGGGCGTGCCCCGCGATACCGCCGGAGGCAGCGGCCGCACAGGGAGCGCCATGGCGTTGGGCCCGACGGGAATTCCGGGCTGCTTTCCGTCGGCCTCGCCGACCTTCGCGCCCCCCGAAAGTGATTCAGCGTCAGATTGTCAGCCCGCACCCTCGACTTGAGGTCGAGGATAATTCCTCGCTTGTCGTACTTCCGGAGAAAGCTGACGGCATTTTGGAAAACGTTCCGGGGGATTTCCGCCCGCGGCCTGGGTCCGGAACTTCTCCGAGGAGGATCGGCACGCCTGGAAGTCGGTCTCGACCTTGATCTTCGGGTACTTCTTCTCGAAGAGCGGGATGGTCTGGTCGATCTTCCCGGCCCGCTCCTCGGCACCGCCTTGAGTAACGGATCGTCACCGTGCCACCCCGGAAACCGTGGGCGGACGGAACTTCAGTCGGGCAGGGCAGCGAGCCAGTCGACGAGGATCCGGTTCGTCTCCTCCGGGCGCTCCTGCTGCACGAAGTGGCCGCACCCGTCGAGGATGTGCGAGCCGAGCAGACCGGGCAGGGTCCGGGGGTACGCCTCCACCGCATCGGCCAGCCAGGCGAGCGAGGCGTCCAGGGCGCCGCCGATGAACAGCGAGGGCTGCCTGATCGGGGCACCCTCGTGACCGGCCAGGTCCGCCCAGTCCCGGTCCATGTTCCGGTAACGGTTCAGCGCTCCCGTCATTCCGGTCCGCTCGAACTCCCCGGCCAGGAAGTCGAGGTCACCCTCGTCCAGCCAGGCCGGAAGCGGGCCGGCGGGGAAGCGCTCTCGCAGCGTGCCGCCGCGCCCGACGAAGTGCGGATCGGGGGCGCCCGGCGCGGACTTCGGGTCCGCCGAGAGGGCGGCGTAGAAGCCCGCGAGCCAGCCGCGCACATCGGGCTCGATCTCCGCCTCGGCCCGGCCCGGCCGCTGGAAGTACGACACGTAGAACTCCTCGTCCCCGCCCATCCGCGCGAAGACCTCGCTGGGCCGCCCACCACCGGGCGGGCTGTACGGCACGGACAACAGGCCCACGGCCCGGAACACATCGGGCCTGGTCAGAGCGGATGTCGCGGCGATCGTGGCGCCCCAGTCGTGCCCGACGACCACCGCGGAGTCCTCCCCCAGGGCCTCCACCACCGCCACGTTGTCCGCGACCAGGTCGAGCATCCGGTACGCGTCCACGGCCGTCGGCCTGGACGAACGGCCATAGCCCCGGACGTCTACGGCCACCGCGCGGTAACCGGCGGCGGCCAGGGCCGGCAACTGGTGCCGCCAGCAGTACCAGGACTCCGGGAACCCGTGCACGAGCAGCACCAGGGGGCCGCGGCCCTGCTCCACGAGGTGCGTACGGCCGGCAGGGGACGGCACCAGGCGGTGGGCCGGGGCGGGGGCGGGGGCGGGCGTCTCGGGCATGAGGTCTCCTGGGGCGCGTGCGGGGCGGAGTTCGGGCCGCTGGGCGGCGCTGGTGAGGGCGGGAGGTGCTCGCCGGTGTGGGGTGGCGGTGGTGCCGCCGGGAGCGCGGGCGCGGAGTGCCCCTGCGGACCGGGTACCGGCCGTCGGCCATCGGCTGACGGTCCGGAAGTGCTCGGATGGGGGGCTCCGGGGTGCTCCGCTGGGCAGGGTGTTTCGGTTGTCCGGGAGGTCGGTGGTCTCGTCGTGTCGGCTCGGCGGTTTGCCGATGCGTCCCGGACCGTCGGCTTTCCGATGAGGCGGCTGCGCCGTGGCCGCCGTTCGGCCACAACCGGGCCGGGCACCGGCCCGTCCGGTCGCACCCGCTGTCGACGATGGTGCGGTGAGGGCCACGGTCGGCACGAGGAATGTTGCCGGTCCGGCAAAAGGCGGGGGCCCGACCGGCGCACCCGCCCGGGACGGCTCAGCGGGGCTCCCGGCACGGCGCGTACGCACAGACGCCGACGGCCCACCTGCTGTTTCGCAGGTGGGCCGTCGGTCCGGGTGGGCGATACTGGGTTCGAACCAGTGACCTCTTCGGTGTGAACGAAGCGCTCTCCCACTGAGCTAATCGCCCGGGCGCAGGAAGAACATTACCCCATGTCAGGGGATGCCTCCGACCACGGGCCGGGCGGCGCGACGGCCGGCCGGGTGGGTGCGCCGGATCACTGATCCCTGATCTTCCACGGCATGACGAGGCCGAATTCCCACACGTAGATCCCGACCAGCACGGCCACGATGACCAGCCCGATCACGGTCAGTGCGATGTTGCGGCGGCGCACCTCGGGGTCGAGCGCCCGCTGAGCGGCCTCGGTGATCTTGCGCTTGGTCCAGCGGAGGACGATCTGGGCCCAGACGAACTCGGTCGCCCAGACCGCCATGCCGCCGAAGATCACCACCCAGCCGGGTCCGGGCAACGGCAGCATGATGATGCCGGCGATCACGACCGCGAGGCCGGCCACGAAGACGCCGACCTGCCAGCTCAGATGCAGCAGCCGACGGGCCTTGACGAATTCCGGCGCGCGCGAGCCGAGGCCGTCACGGGTGTCAGCCCCGGTCCCGCGCCCGGTCTCGTGCCCCGTGTCCTGTGCGGCCTCCTGCCGATCCGCCCTCGCCTTGTCCGATGCCACGGCTACCTCGCCCGGCTCGTCACTCCCCGTATTCATACAGACAAACCCTACCGGAGTGAATCCAGTCACCGGAATGGTCGTAGATCTCGTACGAGTTCTCGGCCGGAAGAGTTACGTAAAGCCACGCAAAACCCTCAGAGGGGTTTACAACGGCACCGTAGGTGGCATGTCGATTTCGCCGACGTGCGAATCCCCGAGCGCACACTGAGCGAAAGGCCCTGGCGCTTATGAACACCACGGTCAGCTGCGAGCTGCACCTGCGCCTCGTTGTGTCGAGCGAGTCCTCCCTGCCTGTCCCCGCAGGCCTGCGGTACGACACGGCCGACCCCTACGCCGTGCACGCCACCTTCCACACCGGAGCCGAGGAGACCGTCGAGTGGGTGTTCGCCCGCGACCTCCTCGCCGAGGGGCTCCACCGGCCCACCGGCACCGGCGACGTCCGTGTCTGGCCGTCGCGCAGCCATGGTCAGGGCGTCGTCTGCATCGCCCTCAGCTCCCCGGAGGGGGAGGCCCTGCTCGAGGCCCCTGCGCGGGCCCTGGAGTCCTTCCTGAAGCGAACCGACGCCGCCGTGCCGCCCGGCACGGAACACCGGCACTTCGACCTGGATCAGGAGCTCTCGCACATCTTGGCGGAGAGCTAGGTCGCGGCCTCCGAAAGCAGCCCGGCGCCGTCCACTCGGGGAGACGGCTCGGGCCAAGACAGCCGCATGCGGCACAGCCCGGCGCCGTCACCGTGACCTTTTCACGGAGCGGCGCCGGTCTGTGGGTGCACGGATCCCGTCGCAGGCAGGGGGCCTGACCGCTGCCGCGGTACGGGAACCCCTTCGGCCGCGGCGGCGTTCTTCCGGCAGTCGAGGTCGGGCAGAGGACGGTACGGCGGGCAGGGTTGTCGCTACCATCGGCCAGCATCGGCGGGCGTCCGCCCGACCCTCAGGCCAGGGAGCGAAACGTGCTGATCACCCACGACACCCGGTGCGCGCTCGACACCGTGGTGGATCTGGTGAACACCGCGCCGGAGGACGGCGGGGCGCCCGACGGACTGCCCGATGTGCCGGCCCTCGCTGATTTCGTGCGAAACCACAAAATGAGCGATGTCGGCGTGCTGTCGGAGTTCGACCTGTCCGCGGTGCGCAGAGTGCGGGGGCGCTTCGCGGCGGTCTTCGCCGCCCCGGACGCCCGTTCCGCGGCGGGGCTGATCAACGAGCTGGTCGCCGCCGCGGGCACCACCCCGCGCCTGACGGACCACGACGGCTACGACTGGCATGTGCACTACTTCGCTCCCGGCGCCTCCGTGGCCGACCATCTCGCCGCCGACTGCGGGATGGCGCTCGCCTTCTTCGTGGTGGCCGGGGAGCAGGAGCGGTTGCGGCGCTGCGAGGCACCGGACTGTCGGCGCGCCTTCGTCGACCTCTCCCGCAACCGCTCCCGCCGCTACTGCGACAGCCGCACCTGCGGAAACCGCCTCCACGTGGCCGCCTACCGGGCCCGCCGCAAGGAGGCGACGGGCTGACCGCGCGGAGGGCGGACTGCTCGGCCGGGTGAGGCTGTCCGGGGCCGATCCAGGGCAGGCTCGGGGGCGACAGGTCCAGCAGCCGCCAGTTCGGCCCGGCGGCCCGTCCGCAGGCGGGTCCAGCGGCAACGGGCCGGTCGCGACAGGCCCCGACCAGGCACCGATCGCAGAACCGGCCGACCGGCAGCAGACTCGCCACGCAGCGGGCTCGCCGGCCGGCGGGCCGGGCGGCAACGGCCGGTCGTGCGGCAGACACATCTGCGCTCGTCGCGCGGTGGGCACACCGTCGGGCAGGTCGGGCGGGCCCGGCCATCGGCAACGGCTCGGCGCGTGGTGTTGTCGTCAGGAGAGGGCGGATCTCCATGGCTGCCCCACGGACTCGATGCGACGTCGGCCCCGGCGGGTGGCGCCGGGACGGACGTGTACGGCTCACAGCAACAGCAGGTCGTGCAGCGCAGCCATGAGGAGCAGAGACCCGATCACCGCAAGGAAGATCATCAGCGGTGGCTGGGATAGGGCGAAGAGGCACCCGCGCGGCTCGTCCTTCGGCGGCGCGGCCTCGCTCTGTCTCGTGTCCAGCATCTCGCGGCTGATCATGGCGTAGCAGAGGCCCCCTGCGCGATCACACACCCGCAGTAGGCGGGAGTTGCCGCATATCGCACCGTCTCGTCCGACTTGCTTCGCCTCGTGAACGGTTCCGGACGCCTGCGCGACGCTCTGTGTCGTTTCAGTCCGAGAGGGCCTGCGAGCTGGTCACATCACTGCGGTGACCTGCGGCTGTCATATGCCGTGCTTCTTGAGGATGGCCTCGATGTCGCTGAAGTCGTCCGCCGAGCCGGTGCTGCGCGGCGCGGTGCCGGATCCGGTCGCGGGGCGGGTGGCCGGGCCCAGGGAGGGAGCGGAGGCCCCCGGGGCCACGGCCCCGGTCCGGTCGCCCCCGGCCGCCGCGCGCTCGGCGGGGGCGCCACCGCGTCGGCGCCCTACCGCCCGGGTGCCCGCGAACAGGGCCCAGGCCGCACCCAGCACCCCGAAGCCCGCCCAGGCGGTGGGACTGAAGGCCGTGCCGGCGAGCCAGCCGACGACCCCGGTCATCACCAGGCCGATCGGCACCAGCGAGTAGGCCGCGATGCGGGCCGCCGCGAGGAAACGCCTGCGGTAGGCCGTGACCACCGCGATACCCAGGCCTGCCGCGGACACGGCGGAGCAGACGGTCTCGGCAATCATCCGGTCCTCCTGGCGGGCTCGGTCGGGTGGAAGGCGGAACTCGGCGGACACGGCACACCGGCAGGGCGCACCGCCTCCGTCCCCCTCCATCCTGCACCGCCGCGTCCTCGCGATGCCATGCTCCGGCGGGACATCAGGGACATCTCCGGGTCGTCTCCTACTGGAGTGCCGGCGCGGGAGTGCCGGCGCGGTGCCGTACCCCTGAACGACGTCCGGCCGGGGCACGGCCGCCGCATCGCCCGATTGGGTCGCCCGCGTCCGGCCTGGAAGACTGATCGGCATGAGCGACTCCTCCCCCGCACGCACCGACGCCCTCGTTCTCGACGTCTGGTGCGAACTGCAGTGCCCCGACTGCCGCACCGCCCTGGACGACGTCCGCGCCCTGCGCGCCCGCTACGGCGACCGGCTGGAGCTGCGGCTGCGGCACTTCCCGCTGGAGAAGCACCAGCACGCCTTCGCCGCCGCGCAGGCCGCCGAGGAGGCGCTCGAGCAGGGCAAGGGCTGGCCGTACGTGGAGGCCGTGCTGGAGCGGGTCGAGGAGCTGGACCGCGAGGGCGAACCCTTCCTGGTCGCGACGGCCCGTGAACTCGGCCTGGACGCCGAGGAGTTCGACACCGCGCTGATCGACGGCCGGCACATCCTGATCGTCGACGCCGACCAGGCCGAGGGCAAGGCGATCGGCGTGAGCGGCACCCCGACCTACGTCATCGGCGGCGAGCGCCTCGACGGCGGCAAGAGCCAGGAAGGGCTGCGCGAGCGCATCGAGGAGATCGCCGACCGGCTGCTGGGCGAGCGGGGAGCCTGACCCGTCGGGGACGCCTACAGCAGGGGCTTGGACAGGGAGCGGAGCGTGGTCTCGTAGCCGAGCGACTCGTACAGTCGCTCGGCCGGGGCGTTGCCCGCGTGCACGTTGAGGCCCAGGAGCGGCCGGCCGGCCTCGATCGCCTGGCGCTCCGCGAGCAGCATGAGCGTACGGCCGTGTCCCCGGCCGCGGTGGGCCGCTTCGGTCTTGACGTCGAAGACGTACGCCCTGCCGTCCTGCAGGGCGACCCAGAGCGTGCCCACCCGGGTTCCCTCGTGCTCCAGGACGCTGAAGAGCATGCCGTCGGTCGCGAGGCCGTGCGGCAGCAGCCTCTCGTGATCGCTGCGTGCCTTGGCGCGGGCCGTGACCTCGGGAACTCCACGCTCGATCCACAGGCGGGAGTACTCCTCGCTCTCGTACGCGTGCCACGCGTCGAATTCGGCTTCGGTCATCCGCCGGGCGCTGCTGCCCGGCGGCAACTCGGGTGGGGTGGTGCCGAGGCGCTTCTGCATCCCGCGGTTGCGCAGGGTGTATCCGAGGGCGCCGAACAGGCGCAGGGCGATGTCCGCCGAGGCGGGGACGACGGTCTCGATCTGCGTGCAGCCCCAGCCGCGCGCCACCTCCTCGGCGGCGAGTGCGGCGACCGTGCCCCGGCCGCGCCGCCGGTCGGGCTCGTCGATCCGCAGGTCGATCACGCGTGCCACCGAGTCACCGAAGGACGGCGAGGTGCCGAGGTGGATCTCGCCGACGGGACGGCTGTTCACGCACACCTGATAGCGCCGGGAACGGGTGCCGTCGGAGTTCTGCCGGAGCGGCTCGAGCGGCCGCAGGGTCGTGGTCATCACTGGTGTTCTACCCGCGGCCGACCGCCGGGTCAGCCCGATTTCCCGGTACCGCGGCCGCCGTCCGGCCGCGTGTCCCCGATCAGGGGTCCAGGTCCTGCCCGGACCGCTCGTCCCAGATCCGCATCGCCTTGGCGGTGACCGGTCCCACAGTGCCGGACAGCTCGCGGTCGTCGACCCGGTGCACGGCCTGGACGTCCCGCAGGGTCGAGGTGAGGAAGACCTCGTCGGCCCGCTCCAGGACGTCCAGCGGCAGGTCGGTCTCCTTGGCGCCCGTCCACTCGACGGTGAGCGCGCGGGTGATGCCGGGCAGGCAGCCGGAGGAGACCGGCGGGGTGTGGATCTCACCGTCCAGGACGACGAAGACGTTCGAGCCGGTGCCCTCGCAGAGGTGTCCGACGGTGTTGCCGAACAGCGCCTCCGAGGCGCCGCGTTCATGGGCGCGGGCGAGGGCGACGACGTTCTCGGCGTACGAGGTGGTCTTCAGGCCGGTGAGGGCGCCGCGTTCGTTGCGCGTCCACGGGACGGTGATCACGGCGGTCGTGTCCGGGCGGCGGGTGGTCTCGCCGAGGGCCACCACGAGGGTCGGGCCGTGCTCGCCGCGGTCGGAGCCGAGCGGGCCGTGTCCCCCGGTGTAGGTGATCCGCAGCCGGCCGAGCGGCATCGGGTTCGCCGCCAGGACCGCCGCGCAGGCCTCGCGGACCTCGTCGTGATCGGGGTCGGGCAGGCCGAGACCGCGGGCGGAGCGGGTCAGCCGGTCCAGGTGCCGGGTGAGCGCGAACACCCTTCCCTCGACCGCCTTCACCGTCTCGAAGACACCGTCGCCGACGGTCAGCCCGTGGTCGAAGACGGAGACACGGGCGGACTCCAGGTCCCGCAGCCCGCCGTCCAGCCAGATCCTCATGCGAACACCCCTCCGCTTGCCTCGTACACCCCCGACGCTACCGCGAGCAGCCGGGAGGCCTTCAGCTCGGTCTCCCGCCACTCCCCCTCGGGGTCCGACCCCCAGGTGATGCCGGCGCCGGAGCCGAAGCGCAGGGCGCCCTCGGCGCGGTCGATCCAGAAGGTGCGGATGCCGACGGCGAGCTCACCCACGCCCCGGTCGGCGTCCACCCAGCCGATTCCGCCGCAGTACGGTCCGCGTGGAGCGGTCTCCAGGGCCTCGATGATCCGCAGGGCGCTCGACTTCGGCGCGCCGGTCACCGAACCCGGCGGGAAGGCGGCGGCGAGGAGGTCCGGCCATCCGGCCCCGTCGCACAGCTCGCCGCGGACCGTGGAGACCAGATGGACCAGGCCGGGATGCTTCTCCACGGCGCACAGGTCCGGGACGGTCACGCTGCCGGTCGTGCAGACACGCCCGAGGTCGTTGCGGACCAGGTCCACGATCATCACGTTCTCGGCGTAGTCCTTCTCCAGGAGGTCCGCCTCCGTGCGCCCGGTGCCCTTGATGGGTCCCGACTCCACGACACGCCCGTCCCGGCGCAGGAACAGCTCGGGCGAGGCGGTGGCGATCTCCACGCCGTGCTCCGGCAACCGGATCGTTCCGGCGTACGGCGCCGGGTTGCCGCGGGCCAGCAGGGCGGTCAGGGCGTCCACGTCGGCGTCGGGGGCGGCCGGCGCGCTGAGGACCCGGCAGAGGTTGGCCTGGTAGACCTCGCCGGCCGCTATGTGCGCGCGGATCCGGCGGACGCCCGCCATGTACGCGGCCCGGTCCAGGGAGGAGGTCCACTCCCCCACCGCCGGGCCCCGCCAGCCGCCCGGCGCCGGGGCGGGCACGGGCTCGGACCGTACGTCCGCGAAGCGTGCGCAGGTCAGGCGGCCCTCGAAGTCCCCGCAGACGGCCCAGAAGCCCGTGGAGTCCAGGGCGGCGGGGTCGCTGGTGACGTCGAGGAGGCCGGTGGCGACGCGGTCGCCGAAGCGGGCCAGAGGGGGGAGGCCGGATGGGTGGTGAAGCACGTGGTCGAGTCTAGGTCGGGTGTCCGAGGGGTGGCCCCGGGATGTCGTGGAGGCGGCTGCGGCCGCGGGGGCCGCCGGGGTCAGCGCAGCACGCTGCGCAAACGCGTTTTTGTACTGGCCGGGGAATCCGCTAGAGTTCAACACGTCGCCGGGACGCGGAAGCGGACCGAAACGACAGGCGGACGTAGCTCAGTTGGTAGAGCGCAACCTTGCCAAGGTTGAGGTCGCGAGTTCGAGCCTCGTCGTCCGCTCGAAGGAAGAAGGGGTCGTCCCGATCCCCTACACTCCTGGTGGAGTGGCCGAGAGGCGAGGCAACGGCCTGCAAAGCCGTCTACACGGGTTCAAATCCCGTCTCCACCTCCAAGGACGATTAGCTCAGCGGGAGAGCGCTTCCCTGACACGGAAGAGGTCACTGGTTCAATCCCAGTATCGTCCACTGGATCTTTCGCAAGATCCACGGGTCTTCTCGAAGATCCCCACCCGCGCGATTAGCTCAGCGGGAGAGCGCTTCCCTGACACGGAAGAGGTCACTGGTTCAATCCCAGTATCGCGCACCGACTGTGATCCTCGGGTCACGGCCTGCGGACGATTAGCTCAGCGGGAGAGCGCTTCCCTGACACGGAAGAGGTCACTGGTTCAATCCCAGTATCGTCCACGCACCAGGAAGCCCCCGGTCTCGCGACCGGGGGCTTCTTCGTGCGCTCAGCTGGAGAAGAGCATGTGGGCCCAGCTCTTGTGGTGGCCGTGATGCCCATGGGGCCCGTGGTGACCGCCGTGCGGGGCGCCCCAGGCGGGCGCGTGCGGGGCCGGGTAGCCCTGGGGGGCGGCGGGCGGGGCCGGCGGGACGGGCTTGGACCACTGGGCCTCCAGCTGGGTCAGCGCCTCCAGCTCGCCGTAGTCGAGGAAGATGCCGCGGCAGCCGCTGCACTGCTCGATCTGGACGCCGCTGCGGTTGTAGGTGTGCATCGGCGCATGGCACTTCGGACAATGCATCGTCGGCTCAACTCCTCGCCGGTCGGTACTGCTTCGTGTTTCCCCAGGACAGACTCCGTCCAGCCCCGGCCGGTTGCAGCCTAGTCCGTGGCTCCGGGAGCCAACTGATGCGGAATCGGGGCCATTCGGGCACAGGCGTCGACGACGGCCTGTTCGACCCCGTCCAGCGGGCGGCCGGCCGTGACCGCCTTGGCGAGGGCGAGAGCGGCCGTCTGCACGGTCAGCGCGCGGGCCGGGACGTCCAGGGCGGGCCAGGGGTCGCCGGCGGCGGGGACGGCCGAGCCGCCGGCCCGCCGGTACGCGCCGAGGAAGCGAGCCCACTCCTCGGGCGGCAGGAGTCCGCAGGCGAACCAGGCGGCGGGGCGGGCGAGGTCCCAGGCCGCGACGCCGGTACCGAGGTCGTCGACGTCGATCAGCCGCCACGGGCCGTCCGGGGCGGGGTGGCGGACGAGCTGACCCAGGTGCAGGTCACCGTGGCAGAGAACGGGCGGGCCGGGCATGGGGGCCTCGGCGCGGGCCCAGGCGGGGAGGGCGGCCCAGGCCCGGCGGACGGGCCGGGCCGCGGGATGGGGCTCGTCCCGCAGGGCCGCCCGGAGCCGGGCCAGGGCACGGGCGGCCTTGGCGGGGCCGCGCATCCGGGGCAGACCGTCGGGCGGGACCGTGCGGTGCAGGCGGGCGAGGAGGACGGCGCTCGCCTCCCAGGGAGCCGTCTCGGGGTCGTCGGGGTCCACGGGGGCGCCGTACGGCCAGAAGGTCACCAGGCGGTCCCGCAGGGAGGTGGGCGCCGGGGTGAGCGGGGGCAGGAGGACGTCCGGGAGGCGGGCGGCCGCGGTCAGGCGGAGGGTCAGCTCGTCGGGGTCGGTACCGGGGGCGTGGGCCTTCGCGACGGTGCCTGCGTGCCGTACCACGGTGGCGTCGGGGCGGTCGGCGAGGGAGGTGCTGCCGCAGGCGCAGGTGTCGTCGCCGGGGTGGTCCGGGTGGGCGGCGGCTCTGGCCTTCGCGGCGAGCGCGGGCAGGAGGGCGGGGCTGTCTGCGGTCAACGGTGCCTCGGGAAGGTGGGCTGCGCGTCCGAGCGTACTGGCGTGTGACCGGGAGCTGGTCGCCGGCCGGGCCCACGGCGGGGGTGCCTCCAGCGCCCCGAAACGGCGCATGCCGGCGCAGCTCCCCAGCTGCGCCGGCATTTGTGCCGTCCGCCGCACCCCCGTCCCCACGGGGTTTCCTGGATGGATGTCCCCGCCCGGACCGCTCTTCCGGGCCTGGGGTCGCCGCTCAGCGCCCCAGCATCGCACCCACGGACGACGCCTGTGTGGCCACCGTCTCCCAGCCGTCGAAGACGAGCAGGAGCAGGGCCGCCAGGGGAAGGGCCATGAGCGTCGCCACCAGGGGGTGGCGGCGACCCGTCCGGCGGGTTGCGAACGCCGGGCGTCGCGATGCCGTGTGGGCCATGGTCCCTCTCCTGACCGTTTCGGTTGTCGTCGGCAGCGGCGGGTGTCTGACCTCGGGGGACGAGTGCTGCACCCGCCGCTTGACCCCAAATCTAGGCGTGGGGCGGATGTCGGGGCGTCATGCCCTCGTACCGATTGGCGGGCCTCCCCGAGGATGAGCCACGACGGGGGACGTACTCCCCTGGGTGGAGACGTCCGTCCGCGTCTCGGGGTCTTCCCCGAGGGGGTGCCCGCTGTGTCCGGTCATTTCCGAAGCGTCCGTCAGCCGGAAGGAGTGACTTCGATCACTTCGGGTGGGGATGGGGCGGTCTCCGCTTCCGGTACGGAGTCCGTCCCCCGACCGCGCCGGCGGCTGGTCCACGGCGGGTGCCGGGCGGGCGCGCGAACGTGCGCCACCTGCCGTCTCACGACCCCAATGCCCTTGCCCGCACCTGCGGTTGGGGGGTCGTGGTGGCTCAATGGCCCGGAAGCCGCCGACCTCCTGACCGTGTTTCACCTCGTCATGGCGGCCCGAACAATCCGTCCGGCCCCGAGGGCGCGGCCTCTGCGCGCAGCGGGCCGTGGAAACGTAAGCTGTGCCACGTCACAGGGACCGGGCAGCGGGGATGAACATGGCGATGATGCGCCTGAGGCGCGAGGACCCGCGCGTCGTCGGCTCGTTCAGGCTTCACCGACGGCTCGGCGCGGGCGGTATGGGCGTGGTCTACCTCGGCTCCGACAAGAAGGGGCAGCGGGTCGCGCTCAAGGTGATCCGGCCCGACCTGGCTGAGGACCAGGAGTTCAGGTCGCGGTTCGCCCGCGAGGTCTCGGCGGCCCGGCGGATCAGGGGCGGCTGCACCGCCCGGCTCGTCGCCGCCGACCTGGAGGCGGAGCGGCCCTGGTTCGCCACGCAGTACGTGCCCGGGCCGTCCCTGCACGACAAGGTCGCCGACGAGGGCCCGCTGAGCGCGGCCGACACCGCGGCGGTCGGCGCGGCGCTGTCCGAGGGCCTGGTGGCCGTGCACGAGGCCGGTGTCGTCCACCGGGACCTCAAGCCCTCCAACATCCTGCTGTCCCCGAAGGGGCCACGGATCATCGACTTCGGCATCGCCTGGGCCACCGGTGCCTCCACGCTCACCCACGTCGGCACGGCGGTCGGTTCCCCCGGCTTCCTCGCGCCCGAGCAGGTGCGCGGCGCGGCCGTCACCCCCGCCACGGACGTGTTCTCCCTGGGCGCGACCCTCGCCTACGCCTCCACCGGGGACTCGCCCTTCGGGCACGGAAGTTCCGAGGTGATGCTGTACCGGGTGGTGCACGAGGAGGCGCAGCTGCACGGCGTTCCGGACGCGCTCGCCCCGCTGGTGAGGGCCTGTCTGGCGAAGGATCCCGAGGAACGGCCCAGCACGCTGCAGCTGTCGCTGCGGCTCAAGGAGATCGCCGCGCGTGAGGCACAGGGCCTGGCCGAGGTACGGCCGCCCTCGCCGCGCGCCGCGGAGGCGGACCGGCCCACCGGGCGGCTCGTCGACACCTACCCCGAGCAGCAGCGCACCCAGCGCCGCACCGCCCCCGGCACCCCGGTGCCGCGCGGCACAGCACCCTCGCGGGGCGGTGCGCCGGCGCGCGGCGGCGCGGTCCCGCGGGGCGGCAACGGCACGGGTGCCCCCGCACGGCCGGGCCCGGCGCGCCCGACCCCGGCGCCACGCGGCGCCGGCTCGCGCTCGGGCGGCGGAAACCGTCCCCCCGCGCGTGGCGGTTCCGGGCGGCCGGGGCCGCGTACGACCGGCAGCGGGCGGCGGCCCGCCAATCCCCGGCTGCTGCGCCAGCGGCTGTTCGTGTTCGTCGTGGTCACGCTGCTCGTGGCGCTCGGCATCGCGGTGGCCCAGGGCTGCCAGGGCCCGGCGCGCGGGCTCGGCGACGACGGGGGCCGCGGCAGGCAGCAGACCCAGGAGAGCTACCGGCCGTCGGACGCCGACCGGCCGGCGCCCGACGGGTACGCCTCGGCGCCGAGCCGGGACTTCGGAAGGTAGCGGGCGCTCCGGCAGGACGGGCGGTCAGGACTCCGGGCAGCCGGTGGCGACCGCGTAGAAGGCGACCGCCGCGGCCGCGCCCACGTTGAGCGAGTCGACGCCGTGGGACATCGGGATGCGCACCCATTCGTCGGCGGCGACCAGCGCCTGGGTGGACAGTCCGTCGCCCTCGGCGCCGAGCATCAGGGCCACCCGGTCCATCCGGTGCGGGGCGGCCTCGTCGAGGGAGCGGGCCTTGTCGTCCGGGGTGAGGGCGAGCAGCGTGAAGCCGGCCTCGCGGACCGACTCCAGGCCCTTCGGCCAGGTCTCCAGCCGGGCGTACGGCACCGAGAACACCGCGCCCATGGAGACCTTGACGCTACGGCGGTACAGCGGGTCGGCACAGTCGGGCGAGAGCAGGACGGCGTCCATACCGAGGGCGGCCGCCGAGCGGAAGATCGCGCCGATGTTGGTGTGGTCGTTGACCGACTCCATGACCACGACCCGGCGGGCCGAGCGCAGGAGTTCGCCGGCCGTCGGCAGCGGCTTGCGCTGCATGGAGGCGAGCGCGCCGCGGTGCACGTGGTAGCCGGTGACCTGCTCGGCGAGTTCGGGGCTCACGGCGTACACCGGGGCGGGCAGTTCGTCGATGACGTCGCGCATGACGTCGATCCACTTGGCCGAGAGCAGCATGGAGCGCATCTCGTAGCCCGCTTCCTTGGCCCTGCGGATGACCTTCTCGCCCTCGGCGATGAACAGGCCCTCGGCGGGCTCGCGCTTGCGGCGCAGCTCGACGTCGGTCAGGCCCGTGTAGTCGGAGAGGCGGGGGTCGTCGGGGTCCTCGACGGTGATGAGATCGGCCACAGGGTGATACTGCCTTGTCCTGGGTGCGCTGCCAACGGCTGGGAACGGGTACGTTACCCGGGGTTACACATGATCAAGGGGGTGGGTGGTCACCCGGCGGACCCCGGCCCGACCGTGACGACCTCCCCGACGACGATGACCGCCGGGGGCTTCACTTCCTCGGCCCGTACGGTCTCGGCGACCGTGGCGAGGGTGGCGTCGACGCGGCGCTGCGCGGCCGTCGTGCCTTCCTGCACCAGGGCGACCGGGGTCTGCGGGGACCTGCCGTGGGCGACGAGCGTCTCGGCGATCTTCCCGATCTTGTCGACGCCCATCAGGATCACGAGGGTTCCGGTGAGCCTGGCCAGCGACGGCCAGTCGACCAGCGAACGCTCGTCGTCCGGGGCCACGTGCCCGCTGACGACCGTGAACTCGTGGGCGACGCCCCGGTGGGTGACCGGGATGCCGGCCGCGCCCGGCACCGAGATCGAACTGGAGATGCCCGGGACGACCGTGCAGGGGATGCCGGCCTCGGCGAGCGCCTGGACCTCCTCCATGCCCCGGCCGAAGACGAAGGGGTCGCCGCCCTTGAGCCGGACGACCGACTTGCCCTGCTTGGCGTGCTCGACGAGGGCGTTGTTGATGGCCTCCTGGGCCATGTAGCGGCCGTACGGGATCTTCGCCGCGTCGATCACCTCGACGTGCGGCGGAAGTTCAGCGAGCAGATCGCGCGGGCCGAGCCGGTCGGCGATGACGACGTCCGCCTCGGCGAGCAGCCGACGGCCGCGGACCGTGATCAGGTCGGGGTCGCCGGGGCCGCCGCCGACCAGGGCGACGCCGGGGGTGCGCGTGCGGTGGTGGGGGGCCACCAGGGTGCCGTCACGCAGGCCCTCGACCACCGCGTCCCGGATGGCGGCGGTGTGGCGGGGGTCGCGGCCGCGCGCGTCCGTGGTGAGGACGGCCACGGTGACGCCCTCGCTGTGGCCGGTGGCCGGGGTCCAGGCGGTGGCCTGGTCGGCGTCGTCGGCGCGGACGCACCAGACGCGGTGGCGCTCGGCTTCGGCGGAGGCGGCGGTGTTGGCCTCGGGGTCGCTGGTGGCGATGAGGGCGTACCAGGCCTCGGCGAGGTCGCCGTCCCGGTACGGGCGCCTGGCCCAGCCGATCTCGCCCGCGTCCGCCATGGCCTCCACCGAGGCGGTGGCTTCGGGGGACACGAGAACGATGTCCGCGCCCGCCGCGATCAGCGCCGGGAGGCGGCGCTGGGCCACCTGTCCGCCGCCGAGGACGACCACGCGACGGCCGGAGAGGCGGAGGCCTACGGGGTAGGCGGGGTGTTCGGCCATGAGGGGCGGCTCCTCGTGCAGCTGTGCGGTGGGGGCGCGCTGTACCTTCGGAGCGGCCCTGACGTGCGATTTTAGCTGTGCGCGGACAGAGGGCGCGGGGTGGTCCGGCAGCTGAGCACCGGACCACCCCGCGCCGTGACGCCTACTTCTCGGTGACTCCCGCCGAGTCGAACGTCGCCACCTCGTGCATGGCCCTGGCCGTGCTCTGTACCAGCGGCAGGGCGAGGAGCGCACCCGTGCCCTCGCCCAGGCGCAGGTCGAGGTCGACCAGCGGGCGCAGGCCCAGCTTGTTGAGGGCGGCCACGTGGCCCGGTTCGGCGCTGCGGTGGCCCGCGATGCAGGCCGCGAGGACCTCGGGGGCGATGGCGCGGGCCACGAGGGCCGCGGCGCCGGCGCTGACGCCGTCCAGGATCACCGGCGTACGCAGGGACGCGCCACCGAGGAGCAGGCCGACCATGGCCGCGTGCTCGAAGCCGCCGATGGCCGCGAGGACCCCGATCGGGTCGGCCGGGTCCGGCTGGTGGAGTTCCAGGGCGCGGCGGACGACCTCGGTCTTGCGGGCCAGCGTCTCGTCGTTGATGCCGGTACCGCGGCCGGTGACCTCCGCCGGGTCGGCACCGGTGAAGACGGAGATCAACGCGGCGGACGCCGTGGTGTTGGCGATGCCCATCTCGCCGGTGAGCAGCGCCTTGTTGCCTGCCGCCACGAGGTCGCGGGCGGTCTCGATGCCGACCTCGATGGCCGCCTTGGCCTCCTCGCGGGTCATCGCGGGCCCGGTGGTCATGTCGGACGTGCCGCCGCGGATCTTGCGGGGCAGCAGGCCCGGGGTGGCGGGAAGGTCGGCGGCGACACCGACGTCCACCACGCACACCTCGGCGCCGACCTGGCCCGCGAAGGCGTTGCAGACCGCTCCCCCGCCGAGGAAGTTGGCCACCATCTGGGCGGTGACCTCCTGCGGCCAGGGAGTGACGCCCTGGGCGTGCACGCCGTGGTCACCGGCGAAGATGGCCACGGCCGCGGGCTCCGGGATCGGCGGCGGGCACTGCCGGGACAGCCCGGACAGCTGCGCGGAGATGATCTCCAGCATGCCGAGCGCGCCGGCCGGCTTGGTCATGCGCTTCTGGCGTTCCCAGGCCTCGCCGAGGGCCTTGGCGTCGAGCGGGCGGATCTGAGCGACGGTCTCGGCAAGCAGGTCGTGGGGTTCCTCTCCGGGCAGGGCGCGGCGGCCGTACGTCTCCTCGTGCACCACCCAGGACAGGGGGCGTCGCTTGGACCAGCCGGCCTGCATCAGCTCGGGCTCGTCCGGGAACTCGTCGACGTACCCGACGCACAGGTAGGCGACGACCTCCAGGTGCTCGGGCAGGCCGAGCGCGCGGACCATCTCCCGCTCGTCGAAGAAGCTGACCCAGCCGACGCCGAGGCCTTCGGCGCGGGCGGCGAGCCAGAGGTTCTCCACCGCGAGCGCCGAGGAGTAGGGCGCCATCTGCGGCTGGGTGTAGCGGCCGAGGGTGTGGCGGCCGCCACGGGTGGGGTCGGCGGTGACGACGATGTTGACCGGGGTGTCGAGGATGGCCTCGATCTTCAGTTCCTTGAACTGCTTGGCCCGGCCCTTGGGCAGCGACTTGGCGTACGCCTCGCGCTGTCTCATCGCCAGTTCGTGCATCGTCCGCCGGGTGTCGGCGGACCGGATGACGACGAAGTCCCAGGGCTGCGAGTGGCCCACGGAGGGCGCCGTGTGGGCGGCCTCCAGGACGCGCAGCAGCACCTCGTGCGGGATGGGGTCGCTGCGGAAGCCGTTGCGGATGTCGCGGCGCTCACGCATGACCTTCAGGACGGCCTCGCGTTCGGCGTCGGCGTAGCCGGGCGCGGCGGGGCCGGTGGGCTGGGGTGCGTCCGCCACGGCGGCCCCGCTCTCTTCTTCCTGGTCGGCGGCCCTGGTCTGCAGGTCCTCCGCTTGCTGTACGACATCGGGGGCGTGCTCCGCGTCCGACGCCACCGGTAGGGGAGCCGGCTCGCCGTCCCGCGGCGCCGGGACCGTGGCCATCTGCTCCTGCGCGTTCTCCGTGGGGAGGACCAGGGGCTGCGGCGGGGTCGGCGCCAGGTGCGGGGTGGTGGGCACCTGGCCCTCGACCGGAACGAACTGTCCGAACGGCTGCTCCGGCACCGGGGAGGGCAGCGGCTCGCTCGGGTCGGCGAGGGCCGGCTGCTCGGGCGTCTCCGGCCGGGCGGCAAAACCGTCGGCCGGGCCGGCCGGCGCGGGCTCGGCCTCGGCGGCGGGCTGCACCGGGGCGACGTCGGTGCCCGGCGCGGCGACGGCCTCGGCGGTGGGCCGGGTCTGCGGGCCGGCGGGGTCACCGGGGCCGGCCACGGGGACCGCTTCGGTGGCGGCGACCTGGTGGGCCGCGTCCGGCGCGGCCGGCTCGGGCTGGGCCGGCGGCACACCGGCGGCCTGGGCCGGCAGGGCGCCGGGCCGGACCTCGGCGGCGGGCGCGGCGGGTTCGGCCGGGTGGGGGCCCTGTGCCGGGTGGAGGTGCGGCTGGGGCGCGTCGGCGATCTCCGCGGCGACCGGCGCCGGTACGGCGTCCTGGGCCGGGTGGGCGGCAAGAGCCTCTGCCGCCACGGACTCCGCCACCGGCACCGGGACGCCGGCCTCGGTCCCGGCCGTCGGCTCGGGTGCCGGTACGGCTTCCGGCACGGCCGTCGGCTCGGGTGCCGGTACGGCTTGGGCGGCGGGCGCGGGCTGCGGCGCGGCGGGCTGGGTGTCCACGTCCACCGTGCCGGGCGGGGTGTCGACCGCGCCGACCTGCGGCTCCGCGGCGACGGAGGTGTTCGGGTCGAGCTGCGCGGGGGTCACGGCCTCACCCTGGGCCACCACGGCCTCCGGGGCGACCTGGGCCGGGTCCGACCCCTCCGGCAGGGGAACGGTGTCCGTGGTCTGCGTGGCGACGGCACCCCCGGTGACGGAGCCCGCGTCGGCGGCGCCCGGTGCGGGGGCGCCCAAGGCCTCCTGCGGCACGCCGTCACCCTGTCCCGGCCGTGCCGTCTCCGAGGGCTGAGCGGGCTCGGGCATCCCGGCGGCGAGCTCGACGGCCTCCGGCGCCTGCCCCGGCACGGCATGGACGTCCGCGTTCGGGTGCGCACCCGGTCCGGCCGGGTTCGCCGGCGCCTCCGGCGCGGGGACGGCGGCGTCCGCCTGCGCCACGGCCACCGGTGCGGCCTCGGAAACGGCGGGCCCTGCCTCCGTCACCGCCTCGGCGCCGGTCGCTGGCGAGCCGTCACCCGCGGCACCGCCGGCGGCGGCGAGTCCACCCTCAACGGCGGCCGCGACCTCGGCGGCCTGCGCGCCGGGCGCGCCCTGGCCGACCTCGGTGGAAGACTGCGGGCTGCCCTCCGGCGCGTGCTCCACCACGAACGGCGGGACGCCCTCGGGAGCAGCGCCCGCGGGCGCCGTGTACACGCCGTCGTGCCCGTGCACGGGCTGTACGCCGTCGTGGCCGTGCACCACCTGGGCCGCGCCCGGGGCCTGCGCGGCCGCCTGGTGGGTGAGGCGGGCGACGGCGGCCTGGGCGGCGCCGGACGGCTCGGCCCGGTCGGTGGCGTCCGCGGAGACGGCGGCCGGGTCAACCGTTTCGGCAGCCGGTGTCCGTACGCCGGCCTGGGCCACGGCGGCCGCCTCCGGTGCGACGGCGGGCGCCGCGCCCCAGGGGGCCGCGCTCTGCGGGGCCATGTCGTGCAGCGGCTGCGCGTCGAGGTACTCGGGGCCGACCGTGGCCGGGCCGGGCTGCCGTACCGGCGCTCCGGCGGGTCCGCGGTCGGCGAGGGAGCGGACCGGGCTGGCGGAGGCGTCGGGGATCGGCGGGCCGAGGTGCAGTGGCCGGCGCGGCGGCTGCGGGGCGGCCGACTGGTCCTGCGGGGCCGTGAGGACGGGCGACGGCGGCACCGAGGCCGGGGCCGGGCTCGGCAGGCGGACGCCGCTGAGGTCGACGGAGCCGCTGTCGCGGCCGGACGTCTCGTGCGGGCCCGGCTCGTGGACGGCCTCGACGACCGGTTCCGGAGCGGGTGGCGGCACCTCGTTGCCCCACGCCCCCTGGGCACCCGGCAGCAGCAGGTCTTCGTCCTCGGCGGGTGCTTCGGAGAGGTAGGCGTACGCACCGTGCGCGGCGACGCCCGGCTGCTCCACCATGCCTGCGCTCTCCGGCTGTCCCTCGCCCGGGCCCTGGCCGGTGTCGGTCATGCGTACCCCTCGCCCATCGGTTTAGTGCTCCTACGACCAGCTCACCCGGAACGGCGCGCCGACCGCCCGTAGTGAAGAACGAGCGTCCGCGCCCAGCGGCACGAACGACCCGCCGGAAAAGGCGACAAAGCCATTCAGTGGCATTGTCCCGGCCGTCCCGCCGTCGCGACAGCATGATCCGCGACAGCCCGCTGTGGACTGCGCCACGTTGCGCGTCCTCCGGTCTCGCAGTACCACACCCACCCCAAAACGGGCGTGCTTTCCGGACATTGGCGAACGAAGTTCCGGGCCGCCCGGTGCGGTACAACGATCGGCCAGCCTACCGCGCGCAGTACGACAACAGGATCACGGGTTGCGATCCGGGAGAACACCGCTGAGCAGGAACGCCACGCTCCGCTCGGTCTCGGTCCAGGCCCGGGTGTCGAGTTCGACGGACTGCAGCAGCGCGCACTCGACCCGGTATCCGTGCTCCGTCAGGTCGCGACCGACGAGTTCGGCCGCGTCGCGGGTCGCTGCGTGCGTGACGATGCGCTGCGGGCGCCGGTCGGCGACCGCGGAGACGACGGCCGCTCCCCCGCCGCCGACCCGGACGACGTCCGGCTCGGGCAGGTTCTCCAGGACGTACGGCGCGGTGCCCTGGACCACCTGGAGTTGAACGCCGGACCGCCGCGCGGCCGCGTCGGTCCGGGCGCAGGCGCCCGGGTCCCGGTCGACGGCGATGACGGCCGCTCCGGCGCGTGCGGCCTCGGCGGCGAACGCGCCGGAGCCGCAGCCGATGTCCCAGACGAGGTCGCCGACCCGGGGGCCGAGGCGGGCGAGTTGGGCGGCGCGCAGCAGTTCCGTCTCGCCCTCGCCGAGGCCGCCGCCGTAGGACTCGTCGGGCTGGACCCAGCCGCGCGGACCGGCGCCCGGGTCGCGGCCGGCGATCCAGCCGCCGCTGTCCGCCGCGACGCCTCTTCCGGCGGGGCCGCCGATGACGATGACGACGTTGGGATCGCGCCAGGTGTGGTCGGCGGCCGTGTCGGAGGTGACGACGGTGACCTGCTCGCGCTCGGTGCCGAGTTCCTCGCAGATGACGAAGGTCCGGTGGACGCCCTCCAGCAGGAGCCCGAGTTCGGCGGGTCCGGCACCCGGGGCGGTGAGGACGGCGACCTTGGTGTGGGCGCGGCAGACGTTCACGGCCCGGCGCAGGGTGCGCGGGTGGGCGACGACGACCTGGGCGTCGTCCCAGGGCATGCCGGCGCGGGCGAAGGCGGCTGCCACGGAGGAGACGGCGGGGACGACCTCGACCTCCAGGCCGAACTCCGGGGCGCGCAGGGTGCGTACGACGCCGAAGAATCCGGGGTCACCGTCGGCGAGCACGACCGCGGTGCCGCGGTGGGCGGCGATCCGGCGGGCGGCGAGCGCGATGCTGCCCAGGCGGACGCGTTCGGCGGCGGGCGGGACCTCGGGCAGCGCCAGGTGGTGGGCCGCGCCGGCCACCAGCGTGGCGGCGCCGAGGGCGGCGCGTGCCGCGGCGGTCAGCGGCGAGCCGTCCCAGCCGATCACCGTGACCCGGTCGGCCATCGTCGTTTCACTCCAGGTCTTCGCAGGTCCTCAGGGGTACGGGCCCTTAGCCGGGCCCCCTGAGCGTACCCGGTGAGGCGCGGGGGCTCAGTTCCAGTCGGAGTACGAGGTGAATCCGCCCGTGTCGGCCAGCTGCTCGCCGGCCCCGGCCAGGTCCTCGGGCAGCAGGCTCCAGACGATGACGTCGGTGCGGACGTCCGTCCACGCGCCGTCCTCCGTCCTGCTCCGGGCTATCCAGGCCCCTCGCAGTACGCCCTCGCTGATGCAGCCGATCTTCTGGGCGACCTGCTGGGAGGCGGTGTTGTCGGCGGCGGTGCGCAGCTCCAGCCGCTCGAACCCCTGCTCGCCGAAGAGCCACTGTGCGGTGGCCAGCGCGGCCTCCGAGGCATAGCCCTCACCGCGGGCCCACGGGGCGATGACGTAGGCGATCTCCGTGGAGCGCACCCGCCAGTCGGTGTTGCGCAGATGGACGGTGCCGACCAGGCGCTGGGTGAGGAACTCGTCGACGGCGAACACGATCCCGCGGCCCCCGGCGCGTTCGGCGGGGGCCTGTGTGGTGATCCAGCCCCGGGCGTCGGCCTCCGTGTAGGGCTGCGGGACGGAGGTCCAGGCGGTGACCAGTTCGTCGTTCATCATCTCGGCGAAGGCCGCGATGTCGGATTCCTCGAAGGGGCGCAGGACCAACCGCTCCGTGCTGATGGAGACGTTGGGAAAGGTGCCAGTCATGCGCCGCTCCGTAACTTCGGAAAAACCGTCAGGGCCTGCTGAACTGCCCAGCATGCAGCATGAAACCACTGAACCGCACGACGGGGTCCACCCCGGGTGAGGGAGCGGACCCCGTGCGTCGCGAAACGCCGTATACGTACCGTCAGCTGCCGGTGACCGGCGGGACGGACCCGTTTGCGCGTCGTCCTCCGGTCACCCGTCGGCCGGTGTCAGAACGACGGAATGACCGAGCCCTGGTACTTGTCCTCGATGAACTTCTTCACCTCGGGTGAGACCAGAAGCTTGGCGAGCTTCTTGACCCGCGGGTCCTTCTCGTTGCCCTTCTTCACGGCGAGGAAGTTGGCGTACGGGTTGTCCTTCGCGGACTCCAGGAGGATCGCGTCCTTGGCGGGCTTCAGGCCCGCGGAGATGGCGTAGTTGCCGTTGACGACGGCGGCGTCCACGTCGTCCAGGGAGCGCGGGGTCTGGGCCGCCTCGACCTCCTTGAACTTGAGGTTCTTGGGGTTGTCGGCGATGTCCTGCGGGGTGGCCTCGTTGCCGACGCCGGACTTGAGGGTGATGAGCCCGTTGGCCGCGAGCAGCTTCAGCGCACGGGCCTCGTTGACGGCGTCGTTCGGGACGGCGATGGTCGCACCGCTCTTCAGGGCGTCGGCCTTCTTGACCTTGTGGGAGTAGAGGCCGAGCGGCTCCAGGTGCACCGTGACGACCGGCACGATGTGGGTGCCGCGCTTCGTGTTGAAGTCGTCCAGGTACGGCTGGTTCTGGAAGTAGTTGGCGTCCACCGAGCCGTCCTCGGTCGCCGTGTTCGGCGTGATGTAGTCGGTGAACTCCTTGACCTCCAGGTCGAGGCCCGCCTTCTTCGCCAGGTTCTTCTTGACGAAGTTCAGGATCTCGGCGTGCGGGGTCGGGCTCGCGGCGACGACCAGCGGACCGCTGTAGTCGTGCGAGCTGGAGGAGCTGCCGGAGCCGCAGGCGGTCAGCCCGAAGGTGAGGGCTCCGGCGGCGAGGACGGCGGTGGTGAGCTTGGCGGTGTTACGCACGAAAAGTGCCTTTCCTTAAGGGTGGTGCGACCCCGTGTACGGGTGAACGGGGAGTCTGTGGGTGCCGGACACGGCAGGTGCGCTAGGCGACCTTGCCGACGTCGGCCGCCGCGGGCTCCTTGGCCTTCAGCAGGCGGAGCTTCGGCGCCGGGCCCGAGCGGCCGCCGCGGCTGTGCAGGGAGCGGGCGGCGAGGTCGCCGGCGAACTGGATCAGGGAGATCACGACGGCGAGGACCGCGACGGTGATCCACATCAGCTGGGTCTCGAAGCGCTGGTAGCCGTAGCGGACGGCGAGGTCGCCGAGACCGCCGCCGCCGACCGTGCCGGCCATGGCGGAGTAGCCGATGAGGGCGATGATCGTGGTCGTGGTGCTGGCTATCAGCGAGGGCAGGGCCTCCGGGACGAGGACCTTGCGCACGATCGTCCAGGTGCTGCCGCCCATGGACTGCACGGCCTCGACGAGACCGTTGTCCACTTCGCGGACGGCCGTCTCGACCAGCCGGGCGAAGAAGGGGATGCCGCCGATGGCGAGCGGCACGATCGCGGCGGTCGTACCGATCGTCGTCCCGGTGACCCAGCGCGTGAAGCTCATCAGCGCGACCATCAGGATGATGAACGGCATGGACCGGCCGATGTTCACGATCTGGCCGATCACCTTGTTGGCGAGGACGTTCTGCAGCAGACCGCCCCGGTCCGTGAGGACGAGGAGGATGCCGAGCGGGAGGCCGACGGCGACGGCGATCAGGGTGGACCACAGCACCATCTGGAAGGTCTCGGTACACGACTGCGACAGCAGCGGCTGCATCTCGGACCAGGTCACTTCGCACCTTCCTTCACCAGCAGAGCCTCCTGGCCCACCACGTCGATCTGCAGGCCCTGTTCACGCAGGAACCCGATCGGCACCACGTTGTCCTCGTAGTGGCCGGGCAGTTCGATGCGCATCCGGCCGATCTGAAGGCCGCCGACGGTGTCGATGGCGGCGCCGAGGATCGAGATGTCGATGTTGTAGGTGCGCGCCAACTGGGAGACGACCGGCTGGGTCGCGGCCTCACCGTGGAAGGTGACGTCGAGGACGGTGCGGTCGGCGCCCGCGCCCTCGCCGCTCACGGGGAACAGCGCGGCGGCGAGCTCCGAGCCCGGGGTGGCCAGCAGTTCGCTGACGGTGCCGGACTCCACGATCCGGCCCTTCTCCATGAGGGCGGCGGAGTCGCAGATCGACTTCACGACGTCCATCTCGTGGGTGATGAGCAGGACGGTCAGACCCAGCTGCCGGTTCAGGTCGCGCAGCAACTGGAGGATGGAGCGGGTGGTCTCGGGGTCGAGGGCGCTGGTGGCCTCGTCGGAGAGCAGCACCTTGGGGTCGCCGGCAAGGGCGCGGGCGATGCCGACGCGCTGCTTCTGGCCGCCGGAGAGCTGGGCCGGGTAGGCCCTGGCCTTGTCGGCGAGGCCGACCAGGTCGAGCAGTTCCAGGGCCTTGCGGGAGCGTTCCTTCCCGGAGGCGCCGAGGATCTCCAGCGGCAGCTCGACGTTGTCCTGCACGGTCCGCGAGGACAGCAGGTTGAAGTGCTGGAAGACCATGCCGATCCCGCTGCGCGCCCGGCGCAGCTCCCTGCCGGCGCGCGGTCCGCGGCCGGCGAGGGCTGTGAGGTCCTGTCCGGCGACGGTCACGGTGCCGGAGGTGGGGCGCTCCAGCAGGTTGACGCAGCGGATGAGGGAGGACTTGCCGGCGCCGGACTGGCCGATGACGCCGTAGACCTCGCCTTCGCGGACGTGGAGATCGACGCCGTCGAGGGCGGTGACCTCACGGCCGCGGGAGCGGTAGACCTTGGTCAGGCCCGAGGTGGTGATCACAGGATTTCCGTCACTGTCGAGTGCGCGGGCGTGGGTGTGCCCGGGCACGGGTGCATGCGGTCGAGGCATGAGTGGGGTTACGTCTCGTACGGCCTACGGCGCACGGACATGCCACGGCTCTCGCTTCGGGGCGCGAGCTCAGCTGATGCGGGGGCCCTCTAGAAGGCGCACATTCGACACATCAGGCGACACATACAACGAGCACCGGGCGTCATGGTCGCCTCGGTCGCAAGGGTGCGGCAGCTCGTCGTGGTCATGCGATCAGTAAAGCAGACGTACGGTCCTGACCGGTCACCGCTGTCCGGATAGTGGACAGCGGCGGACAGTCCGGACCGGGGCCTCAGCGGCGGACGGAGATCTCCACGCCCCGGTCGGTGACCAGTGCGGACAGGGCCGACAGGTCCCTGACCACGAGATCGGCGTCCAGCTCCGCCGCACGATGGGTTGTGGCCAACGCCACGGTGGTCATACCGGCGGCGCGGCCCGCCCGGAGTCCGGCCGGCGCGTCCTCGAAGACGACGCAGTGGGCCGGGTCGACGCCGAGCTGCCGGGCGGCGAGCAGGTAGGGCTCGGGATCGGGCTTGCCGCGCGTGATGTCGTCGGCGGCGATCAGCGTCTTGGGCAGGATGCCGACGGCGTCCAGGCGGGCCTCGGCGAGCCGCCGGGTGGCGGAGGTGACGACGGCCCACGCGTCGGCGGGCAGGGACTCGAGGAACTCCCGCGTGCCGGGCAGGAGCCGCACACCGCCGTCGGGTACGTCGTCCACCTCCAGCTGCTCGACGCGGGCGACCGCCTCCGGCACCAGGTGGGCGGGCAGCAGGTCGGCGATTATCTCGGCGGCGGGCCGCCCGTGCAGTGCCACGCGCCCGAACTCCTCGGCCGTGATCGCGTACTCCCTGGCCCAGCGGGTCCAGCAGCGCTCGACGGAGTCGAGGGTGGAGACGAGAGTGCCGTCGTTGTCGAACAGGAGGGCGTGCGCATGGATCGTCATGGTCTAGACCCTACGGTGTACGGCGGGGTCGGCGGCCGGGGCCCGTTTCGGGCGTAATAAGGTCACCGCATGCTCAATGCCCTGACGCTGGTGACCGGAGTCGCCGCGCTGCTGCTCGCCGCCTGGTGCGGCTGGGCCGCCCATCGGGACCAGCCGACCAAGGACTGGCACTTCATCGGCATGGCCGTGGTGTTCCTGCTGGCCCTGGTCCAGCTGGTGGTCGGCATCGTGCAGCTCGCGCGGGGCGAGAAGCCGGCGCAGGGCACGACGATCTTCGTGGCGTATCTGCTGGGCGCGTTCGCGTGCGTGCCGGCGGCGGGCTTCATGTCGCTGGCCGAGCGGACTCGCTGGGGCTCGGTGACCGTGGCCGCCGGCGGTGTGGTGCTCGCCGTGCTGGAGGTGCGGCTCTATGACATCTGGGGAGGCTGAGATGGCGGCGGTGGAGGGGAAGCCGACCCGGCTGATCAGCGGGCCGGGCATGCTGCTCGTCTGGTTCTACGGCGTGATGGTGGTCGGCGCGGTGTCGCGTTCGGCGTACCAGATCGGCACCGAGTTCGACCGGGCGCCACTCGCCTATGCATTGTCGGCGGTGGCGGGCGTGGTGTACGGGTTCATCACGTACACACTGGTCCGGGGCGGGGAGACCGCTCGGCGGGCGGCGTTGGTGTGCTGCGCCGCCGAGCTCGCGGGTGTGCTGATCGTCGGTACCTGGACGCTGGTCGACCGCTCGGCGTTTCCGGACGCGACCGTGTGGTCGTACTACGGCGCGGGGTACATCTTCATCCCGGTGCTGCTGCCGATCTCCGCGATGTACTGGTTGCGGAAGGCCCGGAACACGGTCACGCCGTAGCCGCGTACGTCCCCGCCTGCTTCTCCAGGATGATCAGCTCCACGCCGTCGTCGCCCTGGGAGCGGCCCACCGTCTCGTAGCCCGAGCGGCGGTACAGGCGGAGGTTGCCCTCGCTGCGGTGGCCGGTGAAGAGGCGGAACTTGGTGGCGCCCCGCTCCTCGACCAGCGCCGCTTCGGCCGCGCGGAGCAGCCTGGCACCGATGCCGTGGCCCTGCAGGCGGGGGTGAACGCAGAGCCTGCCGATGGCGGCGGCGCCGTCCTCGGCGACCTTGCCGCGCACCGAGCCGACCACCTCGTCGCCGAGCCGGGCGACGAAGACGCAGTCGGAGGCGACCTCCTGGCGGACGGAGTCCAGGGTTTGAACGAGCGGCTCGATGCGGTAGTTGCCGTACAGCGCCGCCTCGCTCTGGAAGCACAGGTACTGGAGCTTGAAGATCTGCTCCGCGTCCTGCTCGGTCGCCACCGAGATGGTCACGCTCATGCCCATGTGCGCACGCCTCCCGCTCACCTGATCACCTGTCGTCCCCACTCCTATCCCCGCGCTTCGCGAGCCGCAACCTCCGGCGTCAGCAATCGGCGGAGACATCCCAGACATCTGGAGCGTTCCGGGCCAAGACTGCCCTGTGAGATACCCAACTCCCCCGCGATCTCCCGGTATGTGAGGTCCTTCGGGGACAGCAGGGCTTCGATGATCCGGGGGCAGCGGCCGGGCAGGCGGCGCACCGCGTCACGCAGGGCACGGTGCCGGGCGGCGGCGAGGGCGAGCTGCTCCGGGCCGGGGCCGGCGTCGTCGGCCGGCTCGACGGTGTACGGCCGTTCGCGACGGGTGGTACGACGGCTGCGGCGGGCCTCGGCGCGGACGGCCTTGCGCAGCCAGCCCTCGGGATCCAGCGGCGGCCCGTCGCTGTCCAGGCGCTCCAGCAGCCGGAGCCAGACGGCCTGCTCCAGGTCGCCCGGCTCGCTTCCGGCGGCATATGCCTCGGCCGAGGCCTCTGCGGTGAGCAGCGGGTGCAGGGCGGCTACCAAGTCGTACGTCATATGCGGAACGACGCGCCGCCCCGGGGGCAGGTTTCCGGGGCGGCGCGGAGTCAGCCCGAACGAGGGTGCCGACGGGGCAACTCGTTGACGGCGCCGGCCGGCTGGGCGGCCGGGCTCAGCCCGCCAGGAAGTCGGCGCGGGCGAGCAGGCCGGTGTCGGCGTTGTCGGTGAAGACACCGTCGATGCCGGTGGCGAAGTAGGTCTTGAAGGCGCCGAAGGAGTCGCCGTAGGCGTCGGCCGCACCGCCCTTGCGGTACTCGGCCGGGAGGAACGGGTTCTCGTTGCGCATGGTGTAGGGGTGCAGGACCAGACCCACCTTGTGCGCGTCGGAGACCAGGGTGCTCGGCTTGGCCAGGGTGCCGTCCGCGTTCTTGGGGATGATCAGGTCGAGGGTCGGGCCGATGCCCTGCGCGTAGCCGGCGATCTCCCTGAGGCCCTTGGGCGTGATCAGGTCGGCCACCGTGCGCGGGTCGCCCGCCTCGACGAAGTCGTAGGGGCGGCTGTCCGCCGAGGAGAGCAGCACGACGAGCGGGTTGTCGACCAGCTGGTTCAGCTTCTGGATGCTGCTGGGCTCGAAGGACTGCAGGATGACGGGCGAGTTCCGGCCGTCCTTGCCGTACTTGCGCAGCAGCTTGGCCACCCGCTCCTCCAGGCCGAGGCCGAGCCCCCGGAAGTAGGTGGGGTGCTTGGTCTCGGGGTAGATCCAGACCTGCTTGCCGCGCTTGCGGGTCTGCTCGTCCTGCCACTTCAGGACCTCTTCGAACGTGGGTATCTCCCAGCGCCCGTTGTAGAGGGTGTTGTGCGGCCGGTTGGCGGGGATGCGCTCGACGGCACGCAGGGTCTTCAGCTCGGCGAGGGTGAAGTCCTCGGTGAACCAGCCGGTGGTGGCCACCCCGTCCAGCATCTTGGTGGTCTTGCGGTCGGCGAACTCCGGGTGCGAGGCGACGTCCGTGGTCCCGCCGATCTCCGGCTCGTGCCGGCAGACGAGATGGCCGTCCTTGGTGGGCACCAGGTCACCGGCCTCGACCACGTCGGCGCCCAGGTCGAGCGCCAGGTTGTACGAGCCGAAGGTGTGCTCCGGGCGGTAGCCGCTGGTCCCGCGGTGGCCGATGATCGTCGGCACCGGCAAGCTCTTCAGCCCCCGGCCGCCCTGCCCGGCCGTCCGGGCCTCGGCGGCCTCGGCCGCGCCCGGCAGCCCGAGGACCGCTCCGCTCGCGCCGAACACCGCCGCGCCGAGGATCGCCCGCCGCCCGGTGCCCTGGTTCTTCTCGTTCGCCTGGTCGCTGCGCATCAGCGCCCTCCTGCCGTCCGCTCTTGAGTGCGGGCCGATCGTAGGGTCGTGGACATGGCCTCAGGGAGTCCTGGGCCGGAACGCGGGGGTGATGCCGTGTGTCGTGTGGGAGGCACGGGGTGACGGCCCGTCGGCTGCGGCGGCCGGGCCGGGGCGGGGCGAGGCGGCCGAGTGAGTGACTGCCGCGCGCGACATCCGTCACATCGCCGCCGGGGGGTCACGCCCCGTCTTCGGCACGCCACCGCAGGTAAACCCGTGTCAACACTTCGTAAGACCTCGGTGAACCGGGCGTACCCGATGTGCGCCCGCACGGTGCCCGCGAGTAATGTCCTCACCTGCACAGACTCATATCGATCCCTCGACATCGGAGGACCCGTTGTCCCGCTTCGCGCTCATCAAGGCAGTGCTCGCACCGATCATGCGCCTGATGTTCCGCCCACAGGTGGAGGGCGTGGAGCACATTCCGGGGGAGGGCCCGGTCATCCTGGCCGGTAATCACCTCACGTTCATCGACTCGATCGTGCTGCCGCTCGTCACCAAGCGGCAGGTGTTCTTCATCGGCAAGGACGAGTACGTCACCGGCAAGGGCGTCAAGGGCCGGCTGATGGCCTGGTTCTTCACCGGCGTCGGCATGATCCCGGTGGACCGGGACGGTGCGAGCGGTGGTGTGGCCGCGCTGATGACCGGGCGGCGGATCCTGGAGGAGGGGAGGATCTTCGGGATCTACCCCGAGGGCACGCGTTCCCCCGACGGCCGGCTGTACCGGGGGCGCACCGGTATCGCGCGGCTGACGCTGATGACCGGTGCGCCGGTGGTGCCCTTCGCCATGATCGGAACGGACAAGTTGCAGCCGGGTGGGCGTGGGATTCCGCGGCCCGGCAAGGTCACCGTCCGCTTCGGTGAGGCGATGGAGTTCTCCCGGTACGAGGGGATGGATCGGGACCGGTATGTGCTGCGGGCCGTGACCGACTCCGTGATGGCCGAGGTCATGCGGCTGTCGGGGCAGGAGTACGTGGACATGTATGCGACGAAGGCCAAGGCGGCCTGATCGCCTTCGGGGGCGGGACCCCCTGCGGGTGCCGCTGCGCTGAGGTGCCTCGCGCCCACGCGGCCGGAGCCGCAGGCCGGCGCAGCCCCGGCCGCCCCTTTCGGGGCGCCTCGCTCACCCTGCGTTTTCCAGGCGCTGCCCCCTCAGCAGGAACCATGCCGCCACCGCCGTCGCCAGCAGGACCGCCGCTCCCGCACCGGAGGCCAGGCGCAGGCCGTGGACGAAGGCCTCCCGGGCCGCTGCCAGCATCTGCTGGGCCGTGTGCGGAGGCATCTCGGTTGCCGCCTCCACTGCCGCGCCCAGTGATTCGTGTGCCCGGGCCGGGGTGCCGGTCGGGCCGGTGAAGGCACGGTAGGCGCCCGTCACGATCGAGCCCAGCAGGGCGATGCCCAGGGCCGCGCCCAGTTCGTACGCCGTCTCGGAGACCGCCGAGGCGGCGCCCGCCTGTTCCCTGGGCACGCTGGAGAGGATCACGTCGGCCGTGACCGTGAACGAGAAGCCGGCGCCGATGCCCACCACCAGCAGCGCGGCGCCGAGGACCGGGTAGCCGGTGGACCGGTCGAGCGTGGTCAGCGCGGCCAGGGCCACGCCGACCGCCGCCAGCCCGCCCGAGACCACCATGCGGACCGAGAAGCGTCGGGCCGCGCGGCCCGCGACCAGTCCGGCCGCCACCGCGCCGACCGCGGCGGGCAGTTCGGCGAGGCCCGCCTCGAACGGGCGCCTGTCCTGGACGAGTTGCAGGTACTGGGACAGGAAGAACACCAGACCGGACATGCCGAGCACGGTCAGCAGGTCGGCGAGGACCGCCCCGCCGAAACCGCGGCGCCTGAACAGCCGCATGTCCAGCAGCGGGGTCGGCATGGTGAGCTGGCGGTGCACGAAGCCGTAGAGTGCCGCCGCGCCCAGCAGGCCCGCGGCGAGCGTGGGACCGGTGACCCCGTGGGTGGCCGCCTCCTTGACCGCGTAGACGACGCCGATCATGCCGACCAGTGACAGGACCACGCTGAGCAGGTCCCAGGGGCCGGGATCGGGATTGCGGGACTCGGGCAGAGTGCGGATGCCGACCAGGACCAGCACCGCCATCACCGGCAGGTTGATGAGGAAGACCGAGCCCCACCAGAAGTGTTCGAGGAGGAAGCCGCCCGTGATGGGGCCGACGGCCGTGCCGGCGGACGCGGTCGCGCCCCAGACGCCGACGGCGAGGCTGCGTTCGCGCGGGTCGTGGAAGAGGTTGCGGATCAGGGCGAGGGTGGCGGGCATCAGGGTCGCGCCCGCGACGCCGAGCAGCGCCCGCGCCAGGATCATCAGTTCGGGAGTCGTGGCGTAGGCGTTGAGCACGGATATCGCGCCGAACGCCGTGGCCCCGCCGAGCAGGATCCGCTTACGGCCGATGCGGTCGCCGAGGCTGCCCATGGAGACCAGCAGACCGGCGATGACGAAGGAGTAGACGTCGCCGATCCACAGGAGCTGGGTGCCGGAGGGGTCAAGGTCTTCGCTGATGTAGGGAGTTGCCAGGCCGAGGACGGTGGCGTCGACGGCCACCAGCAGCACGGCCAGGACGAGGACGGAGAGCGCGAGCCAGCGGCCCGGGCGCTTCTCCACCTCCGCCGCGTGGGCCGGCTGCAGGGTGCTGGTCATGATTCCTCTCTTCGTGCAGCGCCGCCGAGCAGCAGCTCGGCGACCATCGTCGGAAAGTCCCGGGAGGCCACACGGCCGTCCAGGGTGGCCCAGGCGCAGGATGCGATCAGTCCGTACAGCGCCTCGGTGAGCCAGACCGGGGTCAGGTCGATACGGAACTCGCCCGTCTGCTGCCCGCGCTGGAAGAGCGCTCCGATGCGGGTGTCCAGGCGGAGCCAGCCGCCGTTCTGCCGATCGCCCTCCCACAGCTGGCTCTCGCCGTACAGGAAGGCCAGCAGACCGGCGGCGGGCTGGATCTCGCGTACCAGCCTGCGTACGGCCTCGCTCGCGGGCCCTTCGTCCAGCCGGGCGCGGTCCAGTGCCGCCTCGCACTCCTCGATGCCGCGCGCCTCCAGCGCCCGTACGAGCGCGTCACGCCCGGCGAAGTGCCGGTGCAGCGTGGCCCGGCTGATTCCGGCGGCCTTGGCGACCTCGTCCATGGTCGCGGTGGATTTGCGGGTCAGCAGGGCGGCGGCGCTGTGCAGCACCTGGTCACGGTCGAGGGCCATGAGACAAGAGTAACCCACATGAGACACTGATGTCTCAAAGAAGGCTTGAACGACTCATTCCTGCTGGTCGGCCGCAGGGTGCGGGATCAGTGCCAGGGCAGCTGTCCGCGCCGCTCCCAGTAGGCGCGCGGCTCCTCGGCGAGCGTGGCGAGGCGGGTCAGCTGGTCCGCGTCGAGGTCGACGGCGGGGGCGTGGAGGTTGGAGACGAGCTGGGTGACCGTCGCGGCGCCGGACAGGACCACGCCGGCCCAGGACTGGCGCAGGATCCAGGCGAGGGCCACGGCGTCGCAGCCGAGGCCGGCCTCCTCGGCGACGGTCCTCAGCGCCTCCGGGGCGTGCGGCGCGGCCAGCCGCCCGTTGGCCATGCCTTCCTTGACGATCACGGTGAGACCCGCGTCGTGCGCCTCGGCGAGCGCGGGGCCCGCCGACTTCTCGAGCACGTTGTACGTCGACTGGACGGTACGGAACAGGGGCTTGCCGTCCGCGGTGATCTCGAGGGCGGCACGGATGGCGTCGGCCTGGGCGGGACCGCTGGTGGAGAAGCCGATGGTGAGCCCCTGAGCCGCGGCCTCGGCGAGCCGGGTGTGCAGGTCCTTGTCGGTGAGGGCCGGGCTGTCCGGCGTCACCGAGTGGATCTGGTAGAGGTCGAGCCGGTCGCCGAGCAGGGCGTCGGTCTCGGCGCGCTGCCGCTCGTACGCGGCGAGGCTGTGGTCCTTGACCTCATGCTGTTCGGCCTCGGTGGACCAGCCGGCGGTGTAGGTGTAGCCCCACTTGCTGCCGACCACCACGTCGTCGAGGTCGGGGCGGGCGTTCAGCCAGTCGGCGAGGAACTCCTCCGAACGGCCGTAGGAGCGGGCCGCGTCGAAGTAGCGCACGCCCTGCGCGTAGGCGGCGTCGAGGAGTTCGTGGGTGCGGGTGCGCAGCGAGTCCGCGCTGCGGTTCTCCCCGAGGTCTTCCTCGCGGCCGAGGTTGATGTAGCCGGGGCGGCCGACTGCTGCGAGACCGAGTCCGATGTGGCAGGTGGGGGTTGTTGCTGTTGCCAGGCGGGCGAAGGGCATCGCGGGCTCCGTTCGGTCGGCTCCGGTACGGCCTCCGACCAACGTAACCCGCGATGACCTTCGGGTCCGCCTGAGGACTCGGTTCGTTCGGTGCTTTGGCGGGTGCAGGCGCGACGTGGTGTCTCGTGCGGTTCCCCGCGCCCCTGTCGGGGCGCCTCGGCTCAGCTCTTCCTCTTGGCTTGCGCCCACTCGTGCTGGGCCGCCACGTCGGCCTTGACCTCGGCCAGCTGGACGGCGACCGCGCTCGGGGCCGTACCGCCACGGCCGCTGCGGGAGGCCAGGGCACCGGGCACGTTGAGGACCGTGCGCACCTCCGGGGTGAGATGCGCGGAGATCTTCGCGAACTGCTCGTCCGTGAGGTCGTCCAGTTCCTTGCCCTCGGCCTCGGCGGCCTTCACGCACTCGCCGGCGACCTCGTGCGCCACACGGAACGGCACGCCCTGCTTGACCAGCCACTCGGCGATGTCGGTGGCGAGCGAGAAGCCGGCCGGGGCCAGCTCCTCCATGCGCTCGCGGTTGACGGTGAGGGTGGCGATCATGCCGGTGAAGGCGGGCAGCAGCACCTCCAGCTGGTCGCAGGAGTCGAAGACCGGCTCCTTGTCCTCCTGGAGGTCGCGGTTGTAGGCGAGGGGCAGGGCCTTGAGGGTGGCAAGGAGGCCCGTCAGGTTGCCGATCAGGCGGCCCGACTTGCCGCGTGCCAGCTCCGCGATGTCCGGGTTCTTCTTCTGCGGCATGATCGACGAGCCCGTGGAGAACGCGTCGTGCAGGGTCACGAAGGAGAACTCCTTCGTGTTCCAGATGATGATCTCCTCGGCGATCCGGGACAGGTTCACGCCGATCATCGCGGTGATGAAGGCGAACTCCGCCACGAAGTCACGCGAGGCCGTGCCGTCGATGGAGTTGCCGACGCTGCCGTGCTCGAAGCCGAGGTCCTGGGCCACCGCCTCGGGGTCCAGGCCCAGGGAGGAGCCGGCGAGGGCGCCGGAGCCGTAGGGCGAGACGGCCGTGCGCTCGTCCCACTGGCGCAGGCGCTCGGCGTCCCGGGACAGGGACTGGACGTGGGCGAGGACGTGGTGGGCGAAGAGGACCGGCTGGGCGTGCTGGAGGTGGGTGCGGCCGGGCATCGCGACGTCGGGGTGGGCCTCGGCGAGGCCGACCAGGGCGTCCTGGAGGTCGGCGATCAGGCCGCCGATCGTCCGGGCGTGGTCCCGGAGGTACATCCGGAAGAGGGTCGCCACCTGGTCGTTCCTCGACCGGCCGGCACGCAGTTTGCCGCCGAGGTCGGGGCCGAGGCGCTCCAGCAGGCCGCGCTCCAGCGCGGTGTGCACGTCCTCGTCGGCGATGGTGCCGACGAACGCGCCGGACGCCACGTCGGCCTCCAGCCGGCCGAGCCCGGCGATCATGCGGGTCAGCTCGTCCTCGGTGAGCAGGCCCGCCTTGTGCAGGACGCGTGCGTGGGCACGCGAACCGGCGATGTCGTACGGCGCGAGCCGCCAGTCGAAGTGGACGGACGCGGACAGCTTCGCCAGGGCCTCGGCGGGACCGTCGGCGAAACGGCCGCCCCAGAGCCGTACGTCACCGCTGCTGCTGCTCACTTGCGCTGCTCCTAGAGAGAGGGTGGTGGTTGAACCGTACTCAGGCCAGGTCCCGCCTGGCGGCGATCCTCGACGACAGGCCGTAGATGTCGATGAAGCCCCTGGCCGCGGCCTGGTCGAAGGTGTCGCCGGTGTCGTAGGTGGCGAGGTTGAAGTCGTACAGGGAGGACTCGGAGCGCCGGCCGGTGACGACCGCGCGGCCGCCGTGCAGGGTCATCCGGACGTCGCCGGAGACGTGCTGGTTGGCCTCGTCGATGAAGCCGTCCAGGGCGCGCTTGAGCGGGGAGAACCACTGGCCGTCGTAGACCAGTTCGCCCCAGCGCTGCTCGACCTGCCGCTTGTAGCGGGCGAGTTCGCGCTCCACGGTGACGTTCTCCAGCTCCTGGTGGGCGGTGATCAGGGCGATCGCGCCCGGAGCCTCGTACACCTCGCGGGACTTGATGCCGACGAGGCGGTCCTCGACCATGTCGATCCTGCCGATGCCCTGGGCACCGGCCCGCTCGTTGAGCTGCTGGATCGCCTGCAGGACGGTGACGGGCCCGCCGTCGATCGCGACCGGGACGCCCTCCTCGAAGGTGATGATCACCTCGTCCGCCTCGCGGGGCTCGGCCGGGTTGGCCGTGTACGCGTAGATGTCCTCGATCGGGGCGTTCCAGATGTCCTCCAGGAATCCCGTCTCGACGGCGCGCCCGAAGACGTTCTGGTCGATGGAGTACGGGGACTTCTTGGTGGTGGCGATCGGGAGCTGCTTGGCCTCGCAGAAGGCGATGGCCTTGTCCCGGGTCATGGCGTAGTCGCGGACCGGGGCGATGCACGTCAGGTCGGGGGCGAGGGCGACGATGCCGGCCTCGAAGCGGACCTGGTCGTTGCCCTTGCCGGTGCAGCCGTGGGCGACGGTCGTGGCGCCGTGCTTCTTGGCGGCGGCGACGAGGTGCTTGACGATCGTCGGCCGGGACAGGGCGGAGACCAGGGGGTAGCGGTCCATGTAGAGGGCGTTGGCCTTGATCGCCGGGAGGCAGTACTCGTCGGCGAACTCGTCCCTGGCGTCGGCCACCTCGGCCTCGACGGCACCGCAGGCGAGGGCGCGCTTGCGGATGACGTCCAGGTCCTCGCCGCCCTGGCCGACGTCCACCGCGACGGCGATGACCTCGGCGCCCGTCTCCTCGGCGATCCAGCCGATGGCGACGGAGGTGTCCAGACCGCCCGAATAGGCGAGTACGACGCGCTCGGTCACGGGTTTCTCCTCACACTGCACTTGCTGTCATGCATGAGTATGCAGAACTCTGCATGATTCGTCAATGGAGGCCGTGAGGTGGGGCGGGTGCGGGCGCGGGGCGAGCGGAGGAGACCGGGGCCGCAGGAGTTTCGAAAGAGGCACTGAACACCCGAAATCGCTTTCTCGTACCTCTCCACGAACGCGGGCGCCGCGTGCCGGTCATCGGCGCCCGGCGGCCGTGGTGCTGTCCGGCGCGGTGATCGCCGACACCCTGGCCGCCTGCACGCTCACCCGGTGAGGCAGCAGGCAGCCGTGGCCGCCCCGACCAGCGCCGGCCGGGGCGGCCACGGTGGGTCCGGACACGGCGCTTGCGAGATTTCCGCAGCCAGGCGAAGGAGTTGCGTCGATACTCGTTGGACATGGGAAAGACCTATGAGCGCATCGACGGCAGGCTCCGGACGTTCATCGAGGAGCAGCCCCTCTTCTTCACCGCGACCGCCCCGCTGTCCGGCGACGGCACGGTCAACCTCTCCCCCAAGGGCCTCAAGGGCTCCTTCGTCGTGCTGGACGAACTGACCGTGGCCTACCTCGACTTCGCCGGGTCCAACGCCGAGACCATCGCGCACCTCCGGGAGAACGGGCGGATCACCCTGATGTGGTGCGCCTTCCAGGGCCCACCGAACATCGTCCGCGTGCACGGCCGCGGCGAGCCGGTCTTCCGGGACGCCCCCCGCTTCAAGGAGCTGCTCGGCCACTTCCCGGAGATCGACCCGACCCTGCACGGCCTGCGCGCGATCATCGTCGTCCACGCCGAACTGGTCCGGGACAGCTGCGGGTACGCCGTCCCCCACATGGCGTACGAGAGCGACCGCGACCTGCACGCGAAGCGTTTCGCGCGGGAGGACGACGCATCGCTGGGCGCCTACTTCGAGAAGAAGGAACATGTCGCGACGAGCCTGGACGGACTACCCGGGCTGCCGTTGCCGCTCCCGCCGTCTAGCGTCTGAGCATGCGCCCCGGTGTCGTGCTGGCCCTCGTGTCCGCGTCCTCGCTCGCCCTGCTCGGTCTCGCACCGGGACCCCGGTCCGCGCCGCTGCCCGCGCTGATGGCGGACACCGGCGGCGGCAGCCAGCTGATCACCGCGCAGGCGCCGGACCCCGGCTCGACCTCGGGCACGCTCATCTGGTGGGACCTGAAGGACGGGCAGTGGGTGCGGGCCGGCACGGCACCCGCGCGGTTCGGAGCCAACGGGCTCGTCGAGGGCGGTTCACGCCGGCAGGGCACGAACACCACGCCGACCGGGCTGTACGACCTGCCCTTCGGCTTCGGGACCAAGGCGGCGCCGGGCGGAACGAGCGTCGAGTACCGGGCGGTGAAGGACGGTTCGTGGTGGTGCCAGGACAATGACTCGGCGTCCTACAACCGGTGGGTGGATCCCCTGCCGGGCGACTGCCGGGCCTCGGAGTCCGAGCACCTCGTCGCCTACCCGACGCAGTACACGTACGCGCTCGTGATCGGGTTCAACTACGACCAACCGGTGCGCGGGCGTGGCGCCGGCATCTTCTTGCATGTCAACGGTGCCGGCGCCACGGCTGGTTGTGTCTCGGTGCCGGAGGACGCGATGCGGCGGATGCTCCAGTGGGCGAAGCCCGGGAGGCGGCCGCACGTCGCCATCGGGACCGTGGCCGGCCTCACCGCTGTGACGCGGTACTGAAGCGGCGGACGCGCAGTGGACCGGGGGTGCGTCGGCGGCTGACCGTCGCCCTCGGCCGGTCACGCCCCCGCGGCGGAGCGGCGGATCGATGCAGCCCCGCACCCTCAGACGGGCAGAGTGACCCGGAACGTCGTGGATCCCGGGCTGCTCTCCAAGCCCACTGTCCCCCCATGCGCCTCCACCACGGCCGCCACGATCGACAGCCCCAGCCCGGCCCCGCCGCCCGGGGCGTCCACGCGCCGGCGGTGTTCCGCTCGGGTGAAGCGTTCGAAGACGCCGGGCTGGACCTCTTCGGGGACGCCGGGGCCGTCGTCGTGGACGGAGAGGACGGCCGTGTCGGCCACGGCTTCCAGGGTGATGGTCACCTTGGTGCCCACGGGTGTGTGCACACGCGCGTTGGCCAACAGGTTGGCCAAGACCTGTTGGAGGCGGTGGGCGTCGCCCGGCACCGTCACCGGGTCCTCGGGCAGGTCCAGGGTCCAGCGGTGGCCGGGACCGGTGGCCCGGGCGTCGGTGACCGCGTCCAGGACCAGATGGGTCAGGTCCACGGGGTGGCGCTCCAGCGGGCGGCCGGCGTCGAGACGGGCGAGCAGCAGAAGATCGTCCACCATCAGGCCCATGCGGGAGGACTCGGCGGCGATGCGCTGCAGGGCGCGGGTCACCTCCGGCGGCACCGGGCCCGGGTGGAGGAGGGCCAGTTCGGCGTGGCCGCGGACCGAGGCGACCGGGGTGCGCAGCTCATGGCTGGCGTCGGCGGCGAAGCGGCGCAACCGCTCCTCGCTCGCGTGCCGCTTGGTCAGCGCGTCCTCGACATGGCCGAGCATGCGGTTGAAGGCCGCGGCGACCCGGCCGACCTCGGTGCCCGGGTCGGCGTCCGGAGCGCGTGGTGGCAGCGCCACCTCGCCGCTGGCCAGCGGCAGCTCGCTGACCCGGGTGGCGGTGGCGGCGACCCGGCTGAGCGGCCGCAGCGACCAGCGCACCCACAGGCCCCCGGCCACCCCGGTCACCACCAGGGCCATGCCGAGGACGCTCGCCGCGACCAGTTCCAGCCGGTGGACGGTGGCCTCGACCCCCTCCAGCGGCAGGCCGACGATCAGCACGTCCCCGTCCCGGCCCGCGGTGGCGAGGACCCGGTAGTCGTGCAGTGCGGAGAGCCTGACGGTGCGGGCCCGGCCGTCGACCGGTACCCGGGCCAGCCGGGCGGCGTCCTGCGCGGTCAGGTCGACGGTCAGGTCCGCCGCCGGGTCACCGGAGCGGATCAGGCCCTTGTTGGTGACCGTGCCGTTCAGCAGGCGGGCACCGAAGGTGCCGGCGGCCATCTGGCGGGTGTCGCCGCGCTCGTCCCCGTCGTGGTCGTCGGGCAGCTTGCCGTTGTGCTCCAGGCTCTCGGGGAAACGGGTGCCGACCTGGGCGAGCTGCTCGTCCAGGCGCTGGGTGAGGAAGCCGTTCAGCTCGACGACCGCCGCCACGCCCACGGCCGCGCAGCTCACCGCCAGCAGCACCACCAGGCCGAAGGTGAGCCGGGCGCGCAGGGTGCGGGGGCGGGGCAGCCGGGTCAGGCGGTCACGGACGTTCGGACGGCTCACTTGGCCACCGGTTTCAGGACATAGCCCGCCCCGCGCACGGTGTGGATCATGGGCTCGCGGCCCGCGTCGACCTTCTTGCGCAGGTAGGAGATGTACAGCTCGACCACATGGGCCCGGCCGCCGAAGTCGTAGGACCAGACCCGGTCGAGGATCTGCGCCTTGCTGAGCACGCGGCGCGGGTTGCGCATGAGGAAGCGGAGCAGCTCGAACTCGGTCGGGGAGAGTTCGATCAGTTCACCGGCGCGGGTGACGTCGCGGGCCTCCTCGTCCATCACCAGGTCGCCCACGACGAGCCGCGGGCCCTCCTCCAGCTGCCGTGCCATGCCCGCGCGGCGCAGCAGGCCGCGCAGCCGGGCCACGACCTCCTCCAGGCTGAAGGGCTTGGTGACGTAGTCGTCGCCCCCCGCGGTGATCCCGGCGATTCGGTCCTCGACCGCGTCCCGGGCCGTGAGGAACAGGACACAGACGTCCGGCTTCACCTCGTGCAGCCGGCGCAGCACGGCGAAGCCGTCGGTGTCCGGGAGCATCACGTCCAGCACCACCGCGTCGGGCAGCAGCTCGCGCGCGCCGGCGACGGCCGAGGCGCCGTCCCCCGCCGCCCGCACCTCCCAGCCCTCGTAGCGCAGGGCGCCGGTGAGCACCTCCGCGAGGTCGGGGTCGTCGTCGACGACGAGGACGCGCAGCGGGGTGCCGTCGGGTCGGGTGAGGGCCGGGCGGCCGGAACGGGTGGTGTTCATAGCGCCTACCAGCATCACCCCTGGGAGGGGGTGGGGTGTACCGCCTCCGCTCTGAGTTTTCTCTGAGCGACTCGCCCGTCCGTTGAACCCCGTCTGAGAACTTCCTTTGAGTCTGCTCTCAAAGTGCCTGGTCACGGGGTCGCTCAGAGGTGTCTCAGAGCTTCGCCGCGCACAGTGGCGTGGCACGACTGACGAAGGGACAGCGACTGATGACCACCGTGGATGCACGGCGGGCGGCCCCGCCCGTGACCGTGACCACACGGCGCTCCCCCGCAGCGCCCGTGCTGGCCCTGCTGTGGGCCGGGGCGGCTGCCGTGGTCGCACTGTGGTGGGCGGACACCGGGTCGGTGGTCGGTACGGCCGACTGGCTGACCGGTGCCGGGCGGATCGCCGGACTGCTGTGCGGGTACGCCTGCGCGGTACTGGTCGGCATGATGGCGCGGGTGCCGCTGCTGGAGCGGCGGATCGGCTCGGACCGGGTGGCCCGCTGGCACGCGATGGCGGGCCGGTACACGGTGTGCCTGCTGGTGGCGCACATCGTGCTGATCCTCGCCGGGTACGCCGCCCAGGACCGGGCCTCGCTCTGGCACGAGACGGTGACCGTGGTCCTGGACTATCCGGACATGCTCAAGGCCACCGCCGGGACGGTGATCCTCTTCGCGGTCGGCATCACCTCGGCCCGGGCGGTGCGCCGCCGCACCAGCCACGAGTTCTGGTACTACGTGCACCTGCTGACGTACGCGGCCGTCTTCCTGGCCTTCTTCCACCAGCTGACGCTGGGGAACGAGTTCAACGGCAAACCGGTCGCGACCGCCGTCTGGTACGCGCTGTACCTGGGCGTCGCGGCGCTGGTGGTGTGGTTCCGGATCCTCCACCCGGTCCGCCTCAACCGGCGCCACCAGCTGCGTGTGGACGCGGTGCACCTGGAGGCGCCCGGTGTGTACTCCGTCGTCGTACGCGGGCGGCACCTGGACGAGCTGGGCGCGCGGCCGGGCCAGTTCTTCCGCTGGCGCTTCCTCGGCGAGGGTCTGCGCTGGACGTCGACGCCGTACTCCCTGTCGGCACCGCCGCGCCCGGACCTGATGCGCATCACGGTCAAGGCGCTCGGCGACCACAGCGCGGCCGTCGCCCGGCTGCGTCCCGGCACCCGGGTGTGGGCGGAGGGGCCGTACGGCTCCATGACCGCCGACCGGGCCACCAGCCACCACGCGCTGCTGATCGCGGCCGGCGTCGGCATCACCCCGCTGCGCGCGCTGTTCGAGACGCTGCCCGGCGAGGTCACCCTGCTGTACCGGGCGCGCAGCGCCGAGGACCTGGCCCTCGGCCGGGAGCTGGAGGCGATCGCCCGCTGGCGCGGCGCGCAGGTGCGGTACGCGCTGAACGGCCCCCGGGGCGAGCGCCCGCCGATCACCGCGGAGTCGCTGCGCGCGACCTTCCCGGGCCTCGCCGGCCACGACGTCTACATCTGCGGGCCGCACGCCTTCGCACAGGACGTGTACGAGGCCCTGCGGGCCGCCGGGGTGCCGGACCGCCGCATCCACCACGAGTCGTTCGAACTGTGAGAACTGCGAGAGCTGTGAGGCAGATCACGTGCATGCCCTGAAGAAGAACCGTCCCCTGCGTCGCATCGTGCTGGCCAGCGCCGCCACGGTCTCCGGGATGGTGCTGCTGCTGTCGCTGAAGCCGCACACCGCTCCCACGTTGGCCACGGCCGACACCAAGTCGCCCTCCGTGTCGAGCAGTTCGGCTCCGTCGGGTGGGTCGAGCGCATCGGGTGGATCGAGCGGCTCGTCGGGCGGCGGCTCCGCCCCGGGCACGAAGAGCGTCAGCAAGACCGTCACCGGCGCCACCGTTCAGACCCGCTGGGGCCCGGTCCAGGTGCGGGTGACGATCAAGAGCGGCAAGCTCACGGACGTGACGGCGGTGCAGTACCCGCAGGACAACCCGCGCGACCAGGAGATCAACAGCTACGCGCTCCCACAGCTGCGGCGCGAGGCGCTGGCCGCGCAGAGCGCCCAGATCGACATGGTGTCCGGCGCGACCTACACCAGCACCGGCTACCAGCAGTCCCTCCAGTCCGCGCTGGACTCCGCGGGGCTCTGAACACTCGGCGCACGCGGCGCGTATCTGTGGGCCAAGGGTCAAGTCCCCACGGAGGAACCGTGACCACCACGCTCGCAGGCGGACGTGCCGCCCGCCGACAGACGATGCGCCGCATCCGCCCGCGCCGCAGCCCGGCCGTACCGCTGCTGCTCGCCGTCTGGGCGGGCGCGGTGGCGGTGCTGTGGCTCTGGTGGCACAACACCCCGTCCATCGCCGACGACAACGGCAGGATCCTCAACGCGGGCCGGATCACCGGTCTGCTGGCCGGCTATCTCATGGCGCTGGTCGTCCTCCAGATGGCGCGCGTGCCGGCCCTGGAACGGCGGGTCGGTTCGGACCGGGTGGCCCGCTGGCACGCGATGAGCGGCCGGTACACGCTCTGCCTGATCGTGGCGCACGTCTTCCTCACCATGTGGGGGTACGCGCTGCAGGCGGGCAAGTCGCTCGGCGACATCGTGCAGCAGACCATCGACTCCATCAACCAACTGCCCGACCTGGGCAAGGCGGCCGTCGGCACGGGCCTGTTCGTGCTGATCGGGCTGACCTCGATCGGTGCGGTCCGCCGCCGGATGCCGTACGACACCTGGTACCACGTCCATCTGACGACGTACGCGGCGGTGTTCCTGACCTTCTGGCACCAGATCACCACCGGCAACGACTTCGCGGTCGAGCCGGTCGCCAAGACCTTCTGGTACGGCCTGTACGGCGCGGTCACCGCGCTCGTGGTCTGGTACCGGATCCTCACCCCGATCCGGCTGAACCTCCGGCACCGGATGCGCGTGGAGGCCGTCATCGAGGAGACGCCGGGCATCGTGTCGGTGCTGATCGGCGGGCGGCGGCTGCACCGGATGGGCGCGGAGGCGGGCCAGTTCTTCCGCTGGCGGTTCCTCGCGCCGGGGATGCGGTTCAGCTCGCACCCGTACTCGCTGTCGGCGGCGCCCCGCCCGGACATGCTGCGGATCACGGTGAAGGCGATCGGCGACCACAGCGCCCGGCTGCGCGAGCTGACGCCCGGCACCCGGGTGTGGGCGGAGGGCCCGTACGGGGCGATGACCGCACAGCGCCGCAGCCGGGGCAAGGTTCTGCTGGTCGCCGGCGGAGTGGGCATCACGCCCATGCGGGCGCTGTTCGAGACGCTGCCCGGCGCGGCCGGGGACATCACCCTGCTCTACCGGGCCAACAGCACCCAGGACCTGGCGCTCTGGGACGAGCTGGCGAAGATCGCCGACGAGCGGGGCGCCCGGCTGATGTACGCGGTGAACAGCCCCGAGGGGGAACGCCCGGACATCTCCGCGGAGAACCTCCAGCGGAAGATCCCGGACATCGACCGGCACGACGTCTTCATGTGCGGCCCGGCCGGGTTCGCGCAGTCGGTGTACGAGGCACTGCGCGGCGCGGGGGTCCCCGCCCGCCGCATCCATCACGAGTCGTTCGAGATGTGAGCGGCAGCTACGGAGAGATACGGACAGATGAGGAAGAGCCATCCCATTCGACGGGTCGTGCTGGCCACCGCCGCGACCGTGTCCGGTGTCGTCCTGCTGCTGTCGCTGAAGCCGGCGTCCGGTCCGGCCGCGGCGTCGGCGGCGGGCGCGGCCCCGCAGGCGACGGCGGCGCAGCAGTCACCGCAGGGCGGCGCACAGGCGGCGGGTGCGGCCGGCGGCACGGTGACCGGTGACGCGGTGCAGACGCAGTACGGGACCGTGCAGGTACGGCTGACCGTCGCGGGCGGGAAGATCACCAAGTCCGAGGCGGTGCAGGCGCCGAAGGGCGGACTGAGCGACCAGAAGACGGCGTTGGCCGTACCCAGGCTCAACCAGGAGGCCGTCGCGGCGCAGAGCGCGCAGATCGACGCGGTGTCCGGGGCGACGTACACGAGCGGCGGTTACCGGAAGTCGCTGCAGTCGGCGCTGGACAAGATGAAGGCGGCCGGTTCCTCGGGGACGGGATCCTCCGGCTCCTCGGGGGCTTCCGGCTCCTCGGGCGCGGCGCAGGCCCGGACGGTCGTCGGGAAGGTCGCGCAGACCCAGTACGGACCCGTCCAGGTGCGGATCACGGTCAGCGGTGGAAAGATCGCAAAGGCGGAGGCCGTCCAGGCACCCAAGGGTGGGCTCAGCGACCAGAAGACGGCGTTGGCCGTACCCAGGCTCAACCAGGAGGCCGTCACGGCCGGCAACGCGAACATCGACTCCGTCTCCGGGGCCACCTACACCAGTACCGGCTACAAGCAGTCCCTCCAGTCGGCACTGGACCAGGCCGGTGGCTGACACGGTGACCGAGTCGGCTGAGACTCCCGCCGCGGTGCGTCATGCGGAGGAGGTCATGGGGACCGTCTTCTCCTTCGACGTCCGCGGCGGGGATCCCGGTGCGGTGCGCGAGGCACTGGCCGGGGCGATCGCCGGTCTGCACCGGGCGGATGCGGTGTTCAGCACCTACCGCGAGGACAGCGACGTCTCGCGGCTGGCCCGGGGTGAGCTGACCGCGGCGGACTGCGCGCCCGAGGTGGCCGAGGTGCTGGACCTCGCGGCCGAGGCGGAACGGGTGAGCGAGGGCTGGTTCAGCACTCGCTACCGGGGCTCGCTGGATCCCACCGGCCTCGTCAAGGGCTGGGCCGCCGAGCGGGCGGCGCGGCTGCTGGCGGAGGTGTCCGGGGTGCGGGGAGTGAGCGTCAACGGGGGCGGGGACGTGCAGTTGCTCGGCACGCCGGAGCCGCAGCGGCCGTGGCGGGTGGGGGTGGCCGATCCGCTCCGGCCGGGAGGTCTCGCGGCGGTGATCTCGGCGGCGGGTGCGGCCGAGCTGTCGGTGGCGACCTCGGGTACGGCCGAGCGGGGCGCCCACATCGTGGATCCGCGAACCGGGAAGTCGGCGGTGACCGACCTGGTGGCCGTGACGGTGGTCGCTCCTCGGCTGACGTGGGCGGACTGCTGGGCGACGGCGGCGTTCGCGATGGGCTCCAGGGCCGGGCTGGCCTGGCTGGAGTCGCTGCCGGACGTGGAGGGGCTGCTGATCACGGCGGGGGACGAGGTGCGGTGCACCGGGGGGCTTGCGGCGCGGCTGGGCTGACGGCTGCGGGAGTTCGGCCATACGCACCTGGTCCGGGGGCGCGAGACCGTCGGGTCCCGCCGAGCCGCTGGTCGTCCTGGAGACGCTGACGGGGAGACCCTGTCCCGTCTCGTGGAGCGGCTGCCGCGCCGGCCGTGGGCTGCCGCTTGTGGACCTCGAACCGTCCGGCGTGGTCGTGGAGCGCGTTCATGCCAAGGTGCCTGACCTGGGCGTCTCGCGGCCGCCTGGGCCGACGCCGGCCGGGGTGGGCACGTGCTGCTGTCTCGCTCCGGACCGGGCGCGGGGCGGTCCGCTCACGGCCGCCGCTGACGGACGCTGGTGTCGGCAGACGGAGGAGACCGCACCGCCGATCGCGTCCCGGCACCGGCTGCCGTCCGCGCTCGCCGCCGCCGTGGACGCCTGACCGCGGCTCGACCCGGCGGCGCGGCCCACGGTCGCCGAACTGGGCGCAGCCCTGGACGCGACCCTGCCGCGGCACCTCTGACGCGGGCCGGCCCTGTCTCCTACGACGGCTCCACTACGTGCCCCATCTCCAGGTGGGCCGTGGCGAGGACGGTGCCGTCGGGTGCCGTCAGGCGCGCCCCGGACAGGGTCGACAGGTCGCCCGGAGCGGCCACGCCCCACTCGCCGCGACCGGCGGTCAGGGAGAAGTCGCCGACGCGCACGGTCGTGCCGTCGGAGTGCTCCAGGAGGCAGGTCACCTTGCCGGTGTACGAGGCGTGCGGGCCGGTGAGACCGACGGAGACGAAGATCCAGCCGGGGGTTCCGGGGTGGGCGTAGACCTCGCCGACGGTGCCGCCGCCGCTCACCGTCGAGATCATGTCCCCGACGAGCATGGGCTCGGCGGCGGGCGCGGAGGCGACGATCTCCTCGACGGCGGTGCCGATCCCCCAGCCGGCGAACCCGACGGCGACGGTGAGGGCGGTGGCGACGGCCGCGAACCGCAGCCGGGCACGCCGGGCACGCCCGCGCAGGCTCCGGGACACCCGGCCGGAGGCGCCCGCGGCGCTCTCCGGTGCCGGAGCCCGCTCGGCCAGCGTGCGTGCCACCCGGGTCCCGAACCCGGGCGGTGGCTCGCGGTCCGGCAGCAGGCCGATCAGGCGGTCGCCGACCAGGGTGAGTTGGCGGACGTACTCCCGGCAGTCCGCGCACCGGTCCAGATGGGTGACCGCCGCGGCGCGCTCCCGGCCGGGCAGCACGCCCAGCGCCAGCTCGGCGGCGATCTCCCGGAGCCTGTCGCAGTACGCGTCACTGGACATGGTCGCCTCGCTTCGGAGACGCGAGTGTGGTGCGCAGTTTCGCCATGGCGGCCCTGATCCGGGTCTTGGCGGTGCCCAGCGGGATCTCCTCCGCGTCGGCGATCTGCTGCGCCGTCATCCCGTAGATCCCGGCCATCACCAGGGCCCTGGCCTGTTCCCGGGGCAGCCGCGCCACGGCGGCCCGCAGCTGGGAGGAGGTCTCGTCGGCCAGCGCCCACTGCTCGGGGGTCTCGGTGACGACGCCGATCACGGCGTCGAGGTCCTCCGGTGCCATCGGCTCGGTCCGCCGCGCCCGGACGGCGTCGACGGCGAGGTTGTGCGCGATGGTCGTCAGCCAGGTGGCGACCGAACCGCGGCGCGAGTCGTAGATCTGGGCGTGCCGCCATGCCCGCTCGAACGTCGACTGGGCGACGTCCTCGGCGAGTTGCTCGTCCCCGGTGACGGCCATGGCGACCCCGAAGACCCGGTGCTGGAACCTCCGTACGAAGACCGCCGCGAGCTCCGGATCACCGGTGGCCAGCCCGGCCAGCAGGGCCTCGTCCGGCAGGCGGTCCACGGGGAACCGGAGACCCGACACACCCCTGTGTACGGCCGACGGCCGCCAGGGGATTGCCCGCCCACCTGCCCGCCCGCCGCGGAAGATCACACGGCCATTCTCCGCCGCCGGGTGGCGCGCCGCATGCGGGCTCAGTGCCCGTTCTGGGCCAGCCGCAGCAGGTGGTCCGCGAGTGCCTGGCCGCCGGTCGGCCCCCGGCTGATCAGCAGCAGAGTGTCGTCACCGGCGATCGTGCCCAGGATGTCGTGCAGCTCCGCCTGGTCGATCGCCGAGGCGAGGAACTGCGCGGCACCGGGAGGGGTGCGCAGGACCACGAGGTTCGCCGAGGCCTCCGCGGAGATCAGCAGTTCCTGGGAGAGGCGCCGCATGCGCTCCTCCTTCGCCGACTCCCCGAGCGGTGCGCGGGGCGTGCGGAAACCACCCTCGCTCGGTACCGCGTAGATCAGCTCGCCGTCGGTGTTGCGGATCTTCACCGCGTTCAGCTCGTCGAGGTCCCGGGAGAGCGTCGCCTGGGTGACGCTCAGCCCGTCGTCGGCGAGCAGCTTCGCCAGCTGGCTCTGCGACCGCACCGGCTGCCGGTTGAGGATGTCCACGATCCGGCGGTGCCGCGCGGTACGGGTCTGCGGCACGGCCGGTCCGGCACCCGCCGCCTGCTCGTGGTCCTGCGCCTGGCTCATCGTCGTCCTATTCTCCGGATCGTCCGTCCCCATCCACTGGGTTCGCTGCGTCGAGGATGCCGGGCAGTGCCCCGAGGAAGGCACCCACCTCGTCGTCGTGGAGGTTCAGCGGCGGCATGAGCCGTACGACGTCGGGGGCGGGCGCGTTCACCAGGAAACCGGCCTCCTGGGCCGCCTGCTGCACCCGCACTGCGTGCGGCCCGGTGAGCACGATACCCAGGAGCAGGCCGGCGCCCCGTACATAATCGATCAGCGGGTGGCCGAGGGCCTCGATTCCCTCGCGGAGCCTCTCGCTCTGCCGCTTGACGTTCTCGAGCAGACTTTCGTTCGCGATGGTGTCGAGAACGGCGAGTCCGGCGGCGCAGGCGACGGGGTTGCCGCCGAAGGTGGTGCCGTGCTGGCCGGGCTGGAGCAGTTCGGCGGCGCGGCCGAAGGCCACGGTGGCGCCGAGCGGCAGTCCGCCGCCCAGCTGCTTGGCGAGGGTGACGACATCGGGGAGCACGCCCTCGTGGGCCTGGTACGCGAACCACGTCCCGGTGCGGCCGATGCCGGTCTGCACCTCGTCCAGGACCAGCAGGGCGCCGGTGGCGGCGGTGATCGCGCGGGCTGCCTTCAGATAGCCGGCCGGGGGCACGACGACACCGTTCTCGCCCTGCACCGGCTCGATGATCACCAGGGCCGTCTCCTCGGTGACCGCGGCGGCCAGCGCCTGCGCGTCGCCGAAGGGCACGTGGGTGACGTCGCCGGGCAGCGGGCGGAAGGGGTCCTGCTTGGCGGGCTGGCCGGTGAGCGCGAGGGCGCCCATGGTCCGGCCGTGGAAGCCGCCGTCGGTGGCGACGACGTGGGTGCGCCCGGTGAGCCGGCCGATCTTGAAGGCGGCCTCGTTGGCCTCGGCGCCGGAGTTGCAGAAGAAGACCCGGCCCTCCCGGCCGAAGAGCTGCAGCAGCCGTTCGGCGAGGGCGACGGTGGGCTCGGCCATGAAGAAGTTGGAGATGTGGCCGAGCTGCGCGATCTGCCGGCTGACGGCCTCGACGATCGCCGGGTGGGCGTGGCCGAGGGCGTTGGTGGCGATGCCGCCGACGAAGTCGTGGTACTCCCGGCCCTCGGCGTCCCACACCTTCACGCCCTCGCCGCGCACGAGGGGCAGGCGCGGGGTGCCGTAGTTGTTCATCAGCGCGCCCTGCCAGCGCCCGGTCAGCTCCTGGTTGCTCATGACTCCCCCAGTTCGTCGGGCACGACCATGGTGCCGATGCCTTCGTCGGTGAAGATCTCCAGCAGGATCGAGTGCTGGACCCGGCCGTCGATGACGCGGGCGGTCGTCACGCCGTTGCGCACGGCGTGCAGGCAGCCCTCCATCTTCGGCACCATCCCGGAGCTCAACTCCGGCAGCAGCTTCTCCAGTTGGGAAGCGGTGAGGCGGCTGATCACCTCGTCGGAGTTCGGCCAGTCCTCGTAGAGGCCCTCGACGTCGGTGAGGACCATGAGGGTTTCGGCGCCCAGAGCAGCAGCGAGTGCCGCAGCCGCCGTATCAGCATTGACGTTGTAGACATGACCGTCGTCCTGACTGCGGGCGATGGAGGAGACGACCGGGATACGGCCGTCGGCGAGCAGCGCCTCGATCGCGCCCGTGTCGATCGCGGTGATCTCGCCGACCCGCCCGATGTCGACCAGTTCGCCGTCGATCTCGGGCTGGTGCCTGGTGGCGGTGATGGTGTGCGCGTCCTCGCCGGTCAGGCCGACGGCGAGCGGCCCGTGCTGGTTGAGCAGGCCGACCAGCTCGCGCTGCACCTGCCCGGCGAGCACCATCCGTACGACGTCCATGGCGTCCTCGGTGGTGACGCGCAGGCCGGCCTTGAACTCGCTGACGATGCCGTGCCGGTCGAGGGCGGCGCTGATCTGCGGGCCGCCGCCGTGCACGACGACCGGCTTGAGGCCGGCGTGCCGGAGGAAGACCACGTCCTGGGCGAAGGCGGCCTTGAGCTCCTCGTTCACCATGGCGTTGCCGCCGAACTTGATGACGACGATCCTGCCGTGGTGCCGGGTCAGCCAGGGCAGCGCCTCGATGAGGATCTGGGCCTTGGGCAGTGCCGTGTGTTTCCGCGTCGTGGTCATGAGGAGTAGGCGCTGTTCTCGTGGACGTAGTCGGCGGTGAGGTCGTTGGTCCAGATCGTCGCGGTCTCGGAGCCGGCGGCGAGGTCGGCGACGATGTGCACCTCGCGGTAGCGCATGTCGACCAGCTCCCGGTCCTCGCCCACGGAACCGTTCTTGCACACCCACACGCCGTTGATGGCGACATTGAGCTGGTCCGGCTCGAAGACGGCCCTGGTGGTGCCGATCGCGGAGAGTACCCGGCCCCAGTTGGGGTCCTCGCCGTGGATGGCGCACTTGAGGAGGTTGTTGCGGGCGATGGAGCGGCCCACCTCGACGGCGTCCTCCTCGCTCGCCGCGTTGATCACCTCGACCTTGATGTCCTTGCCTGCGCCCTCGGCGTCGCCGATGAGCTGCCGGCCGAGGTCGTCGCAGACCTGCGTCACGGCCTCGGCGAACTCGTCGTGGTCCGGGGCGATGCCGGAGGCGCCGGAGGCGAGCAGCAGCACGGTGTCGTTGGTGGACATGCAGCCGTCGGAGTCGACGCGGTCGAAGGTGACCCTGGTGGCGGCGCGCAGAACCCGGTCCAGGGTCTCGCTGTCGAGGTCGGCGTCGGTGGTGAGGACGACCAGCATGGTGGCGAGGCCCGGGGCGAGCATGCCGGCGCCCTTGGCCATGCCGCCGACGGTCCAGCCGTCCTTGGTGACGACCGAGGTCTTGTGGACGGTGTCGGTGGTCTTGATGGCGATGGCGGCCTTCTCGCCGCCGTGCGGGCTGAGCTGGGCGACCGCCTTGTCGACGCCGGGCAGCAGCTTGTCCATCGGCAGCAGGACGCCGATCAGGCCGGTGGAGCAGACGGCGACGTGGCCCGGGGCGTGGCCGCCGGTCTCGTCGTGCCCGGCGGTGTTGAGCGACTCGGCGACCTTCTCGGCGGTGGCGTGGGTGTCCTGGAAACCCTTGGGGCCCGTGCAGGCGTTGGCCCCGCCGGAGTTCAGCACGACGGCCGTCAGCTCACCGCCCTTGAGGACCTGCTCGGACCACAGCACCGGCGCGGCCTTCACACGGTTGGAGGTGAAGACGCCCGCGGCGGCACGGCGGGGCCCGTTGTTGACCACGAGGGCCAGGTCGGGGTTGCCGTTCTCCTTGATCCCGGCGGCGATGCCCGCCGCCGTGAATCCCTTGGCTGCCGTGACACTCACGGTGCGACTCCGATCGTGGAAAGCCCGGTGCTCTCGTCGAGACCCAGGGCGATGTTCATGCTCTGGACGGCACCGCCGGCGGTGCCCTTGGTCAGGTTGTCGATGGCGCTGATCGCGATGATGCGGCCCACGGCCTCGTCGTACGCGACCTGCACCTGAACGGCGTTGGAACCGTAGACGGCCGCCGTGGCGGGCCACTGACCCTCGGGGAGCAGATGGACGAAGGGCTCGTCGGCGTAGGCCTTCTCGTACGCGGCGCGGACGGAGTCCGCCGTGACGCCCGCGACGGCGGACGCGCTGCCGGTGGCGAGGATCCCGCGGGGCATCGGCGCCAGGGTCGGTGTGAAGGACACGGCGACCCGCTCCCCCGCCACCCCGCTGAGGTTCTGGATCATCTCGGGCGTGTGCCGGTGGCCGCCGCCGACGCCGTACGGCGACATGGAGCCCATGACCTCGCTGCCCAGCAGGTGCGGCTTGGGCGCCTTGCCCGCGCCGGAGGTGCCGGACGCGGCGACGATCACCGCCTCCGGCTCGGCGAGTCCGGCGGCGTAGGCCGGGAACAGGGCGAGGGTGACGGCCGTGGGGTAGCAACCGGGCACCGCGATGCGCTTGGACCCCTCCAGCGCGGCGCGGGCGCCCGGAAGTTCGGGGAGGCCGTAGGGCCAGGTGCCGGCGTGCCCGGAGCCGTAGAAACGCTCCCAGTCGGCCGGGTCCTTCAGCCGGAAGTCGGCGCCCATGTCGACCACGAGGACGTCGGGCCCGAGCTGCTCGGCGACGGCGGCGGACTGCCCGTGCGGCAGCGCGAGGAAGACCACGTCGTGCCCGGCGAGCGCGTCGGCCGTGGTCTCCGCCAGCACTCGGTCGGCCAGCGGCAGCAGGTGCGGCTGGAGCGCGCCCAGGCGCTGGCCCGCGTTGGAGTTCGCGGTCAGGGCACCGATCTCGACCTCGGGGTGCGCGAGGAGCAGGCGCAGGACCTCTCCGCCCGCGTATCCGCTCGCTCCGGCCACCGCCGCACGTACCGCCATGTCCATCCTCCTCGTGATGGCATGACTATACGTAGCATCGCAGTTTTATGCAACGACTATGCGCTCGGCTTCGGCAGCATCACCCAGCGGGACACGACGAAGGTGACCGGGATCGCCGCCGCCGAAGCCAGCAGCGGCGCGAGACGGCTGCCGGCGTGCAGGACGTCGACGATCAGGTACACGCCGGCCGTGGTGATCACGAAATTGGTGACGTTGGTCAGCGGGAACAGCAGGAATTTACGCCAGGTGGGACGGATCCGGTAGGTGAACCGCGCATTCAGGAAGAAGGAGCCGACCATACTGAGCGCGAAGGCCAGAATATGCGCCGCCAGATAGGGCAGCCAGGTGAGGAACAAGAGGTAGAGACAGTAATAGGCAGCCGTGTTGATCACACCGACCGCGGCAAAGGTGACGATCTGTCGTTTCAAGGAATGAGGTCTTTCGTGCGTTCCACGTCGGTCGCCTTCACCAGGAAGTGCGGGCGACCCTTCACCTCGTAGTAGATGCGGCCGGTGTACTCCCCGATCACTCCCAGCATGACCATCTGCACGCCCGCCAGGGCCGTTACGGCGGTGATGATGGTCACATAGCCGGGCGTCTGGACCCCGTGGACGAGTGCGGCGCCGACGATCCAGGCCGTGTAGAGACCCGCGCACAGCAGCAGTCCCACGCCGAGCCAGAGGGCGGCGCGCAGCGGGCGGTTGTTGAAGGACAGCAGCCCGTCGATGCCGTAGTTGAGCAGTCCGCGCAGGTTCCAGGAGCTGCTGCCTGCCTCGCGTGCGGCGTTCTCGTACACGGCGTCCACCACGCGGCGCGACAGCAGCCGGAAGTCGCCCACGCCGTCGACGAGTTCGACGTGGGCAGGAAGCTGGAGCCGTAGCCCGACTGCCAGTTGACGAGGAGGCCGCCGTCGGCCCGGCCGTGCAGCAGGTCCCACAGGTGGGCGTGGAAGGGCACGTACTGGTTGCCGAGGTCGTTGACGCTGCGGGTGGGCGGGCCGAAGGGGTGGCTGCGCGCGAGGACGTCCCCGGCGCAGCACGCGGTGATCGCGACGGCCGCGGCGAGCAGCGCGGCGGCGCGCCTCGGCGGGGAAATCGGTGTCGCACCCTGTTGCATTTTCCGGCGATCCCCCACAAAGGTGTGCCCGTCTTTTTTTCGCCGACGTAGACGGTTCGTGTTTCCGGATGGTTGTGTGCGCACTCAGAAGTGATGCGACATCCTCCGAATACGGGAAACGCCGTATGAATTTGATGGCGACCCGGAAACCTCTCATTTCCGGGAGATGTTTCTAAGGTGAACCGGCCTTGCGGGCCGCGCGGGCACGGGCGGCCCGGACCCGGTTGCCGCACCTGGTGGTGCACCAGCGGCGGGCTCCGTGGCGGGGCGCGGGAACAAGCGGACGCAGCCCTGGGCGGCGCGGCGGCCGAGGCCGGATTCCCGGCGTCGGGGAGGCCGGCGCGCCGCGGGCCGTCGGCGGTCCAGGCGAGCCGGGGGTGACGGGCGCGGCGGCCAGGGCGGTGTCGAGGGTGAGCGGGGCATGGCCGTCCGCGTCGGCCACCACTGCGCCCGGCCGAGGTGGACGCGCTGGTGGAGGGCGGGCGGGCGGCGCAGAAGTATTTCGGCGGCTGACCGGGCCGGTGCGGGACGTCAATGGGGCGGCGAGGGTGACCCGTAAGCTCGACGCATGGATGTGCAGCCGAGGTACTGGCCGGTGGCCGACGTGCTGGCCCACCTGGCAGGCCGCTGGCGGGTCGAGCGCACCGTGAGGGACCTGGCGAGCGGAGACGAGGGCCACTTCTCAGGGGTGACCGTCTTCACCGCGCTCACGGCCGGAGGCCTGCTGCACGAGGAGTCCGGCACCTTCACCTGGCAGGGCGTGGCCCGGCCCGCCACGCGGACGCTGCGGTTTCTGCCGGGGCCCACACCGGGCACGGCGGACGTGCGGTTCGCGGACGGGCGGCCCTTCCACGAGCTGGACCTCAGCACGGGGCACCACGTCGCCGCCCACCCGTGCGCGGCCGACCTCTACCGGGGCGAGTTCACCGTCCGGGACGCCGACCACTGGCGCACGGTGTGGCGGGCCGGCGGTCCGGCGAAGGATCTGCTGATGACCACCGACTATGCGCGCGAGGGCTGAGCCGTGCCACCGTCGAGGCGGAGGTTCCAGCGGCCCGCGCGGCCGGTGACGGCGGACATGGACAACGGGCGCACGTCGATGTTCCAGTAGGTCGCGGGCGGCGCCTTCAGCGCGTAGACCAGGGCCGCACGGATCACGGCGGGCTCGGCGACGGCGACGATCCGGCCGCCGTCCTCCGCCGGCCGGGTGTCCAGCCAGCCACCGACCCGGGTGATGAAGGCCAGCAGGGACTCGCCGCCGTGCGGGGTGGCTCGCGGGTCGGCGAGCCAGGTGTCCACCGCCTCCGGTTCGCGGGCCATCGCCTCCCCCAGGGTCATCCCGCGCCAGCGGCCCATGTCGCAGTCCCGCAGCGCCGGCTGGACGAGCGGGGCGTACCCCAGCGCGTCGCCGGTGGCCCGGCTGCGCGGGGTCGGCGAGCAGTACCGCAGTTCGGCGGCCGCCAGCGGCAGCAGGCCCCCGGCGGCACGCTGCACCTCGTCCCAGCCGGCCTGGTCCAGCGGCCGGTCGTCCTCGAAGCGCTCGGCGAGCAGCGGGGCGCTGCGCGCGGCGGCGACGAACGTCACCCTCAGTGGCATGCGGTGATGGTGTGCCCACCGTGTGCGCAGGTCAAGAGCTGCCGCTTGTGAGCTACCCGGGGTGAGCAACCGCTTACTGGAAGCGGTGCAGCATCCACTGGTCCGGGCGGTCCAGCGGGCGGAAGCCCAGCTTCTCGTACACGCCGTGCGCGTCGTGCGTCGCGAGCAGGAAGCGGCGCAGACCGTACGGCTCCAGATGGTCACGGATGCGGCCCACGAAGGCCGTACCGACGCCCTTCCCGCGCACCGAGGGGTCCACGTACACATCGGCGAGCCAGGCGAACAGCGCCTGGTCGGTGACCACGCGCGCGTACGCCACCTGTTCTCCCGAGGCCGTCTCGTACACCCCGAAGTTGATCGAGGACGCCATCGCGCGCTCGTGCTTCTCGCGCGGCCGGCCCATCGCCCAGTAGGCGTCGGTCGACAGCCAGGCATGGACGCGGTCGACGTCGACGCGGGCGGTGTCGGCGGAGAACTCGTAGCCGTCGGGGAGTTCGGGCGTGTCGCTCATCGGCCGATCATCGCAGAGTCGTCAGTGGCACCTGGCATGCTTTTCGCAGGGGACGGGAGCACGGCCGCCGCCGACCGGGCCGGGGTACGACGGCTGGGCGACGCGGTGGACCGCTGTCTCTGGTCGACGACGGCGTCGGGCGCCTGCGCTTCGAGCCGCGTCTCCCGGCCCAGCGGGACGGCAGCGACCCGGACGCCCTGCTCGCCGAGACGCGCAGGGCCGGCTTCGCCCTGAAGGGACGCACGAGTGATCACCGGGGTACGGACGGCGCCCGAGCCGTTCGAGTCGCGGGGTTCAGCCGCGCGCGGCTGACGCCCCCTGGAACACCTCGTCACAGGCCGCCCGCAGCCGCCGTACCCCCTCCGTGATCTCCCCGCTTCCGGCGACCGCGGCGAAGCTGAGGCGGAGGTGGGCGGCGGGGGGCTCGGCGCTGAAGTAGGGGCGGCCGGGGGTGAGGGCGACACCCGCGCGGAGGGCTGCCGCGGTGAGGGCCGTCTCGTCGGTGCCGTCGGGGAGGCGCAGCCAGAGGTGGTAGCCGCCGGACGGGATGTGGGGCAGGGCGAGTTCGGGCAGGTGTGTGGCGAGCGCGGCCGTCATGGCGTCGCGGCGGGACTTCAGCTGGGCCGACAGCGCCCGCAGATGGCGGGGCCAGGCCGGGGAGCCGACCAGTTCAAGGGCCGCCTCCTGCAGCGGCCGGGGGACGAAGAAGCTGTCCACGACCTGGATGGCGCGCAGGCGTTCCAGCACCGGGCCGCGCGCGGCCAGGGCACTCACCCGGAAGCTCGGCGAGGTCGCCTTGGTCAGCGAGCCGACGTGCACGACCACGCCGTCCGGGTCGTCGGCGGCGAGCGGGCGGGGCAGCGGGCCCGCGTCGGCGTGCACCAGGCGCCGTACGAAGTCGTCCTCGATGACGAAGGCGCCGGCCTCGCGGGCGATGCGCAGCACCTCCGCGCGCCGGCCGGGGGCCAGCACGGCGCCGGTCGGGTTCTGGAACAGGGGCTGGCAGACGAACACCCGGGCGCCGCTGGCCCGGAAGGCGTCGGCGAGCAGTTCGGGGCGCACGCCGTCGGGGTCGACGGGGACCGGGACCGGGCGCAGTCCGGCGGCGCGGGCGAGGGCCAGCATGCCGGGGTAGGTCGGCGACTCGACGAGGACCGGGGCGCCGGGCGGGGCGAGCGCGCGCAGGGCGGTGGCCAGGGCGGACTGACCGCCGGCCGCGATCAGCACCTCGGCCGCCGTGACGGCGCCGCCGATCCCGCGCGCGAACCACTCCCGCAGCTCCGGCAGCCCCTCCAGCGGCGGCCGCCCCCAGGCACCCGGCCGCCGCCCGGCACGGGCGAGGGCCGCCGCTATGGCCCGCTCGGGCTGCAGGGAGGGATGCGGATAGCCGCCGTTGAACTCCAGCACGCCGGGCGGTGGGGCGGCCAGCGAGACGGTGACCCCGGAGGCGTCGACCGTGCGCGGTGCGAGCTCGGCGGCGCCCTCGGCGCTCAGCGCGACCTCCTGCCAGGAGGTGTCCCCGGCCGGTGCCCCCGTGGCGCACGGCCGAGCCCGGAAGGCGCCGGCTCCCGGCCGGGTGACCACCAGCCCCTCGGCGGCCAGCTGGGCGAGGGCCCGCGAGACGGTCACCGGACTCACGTGGAAGCGCTCGACCAGCGCGCGGCTGGACGGGAGCTTTCCACCCGGTGAGTAGCGGTCGAGGTCTTGCCTCAGCTGTTCTGCCAGTTCACGGACGCTGCTACGCTGATGCATGAGAACACAGAGTAGCGCTACTGTTCCGAGTTCGATAGCGGTCACCGCTCCCCGGGAACACCGGGGCCTGGGCACCGGCCTCGCCGCCCTCGGTGTCGCTTCCTTCTCCCTCACCTTCCCCGCCACCGCCTGGGGCCTGGAGAGCTTCGGACCCTGGTCGCTGGTGGCCGTGCGCAGCGTCCTCGCCGCGCTCGTCGCGGGTGGCTGTCTGCTGGCCCTGCGCGTACCGCTGCCGGATCGCCGCCATCTGCCGGGTCTCGCGGTCGTCGCCGCCGGAGTCGTGCTCGGCTTCCCGATGCTGACCACGCTCGCGCTGGAGACCTCCACGACCGCACACGCCGCCGTCGTGGTGGGGCTGCTGCCGCTGACCACCGCCGTGTTCTCGGCGCTGCGCACCGGCAGCCGTCCCTCGCGCCGGTTCTGGCTGGCCGCGCTGGCGGGCGCCGCTGCCGTGGTCGCCTTCACCCTCACCCAGAGCGGCGGCGCGCTCACGGTCGCCGACGGCTATCTCTTCGCCGCCCTGCTGGTGTGCGCGGCCGGCTACACCGAGGGCGGCCGGCTGGCCCGGGTGATGCCGGGCTGGCAGGTCATCGGCTGGGCTCTGGTGCTGTGCCTGCCGCTGAGCGTGCCCGCAGCCGCGGTGGCCCTGACGCACCAGCCCGCTCACCTCACCTGGCACGGCGCCGCCGGTGTGCTGTGGGTGGCGCTGGGCTCGCAGTTCCTCGGTCTGGTGGTCTGGTACCGGGGGATGGCGGCGATCGGCATCCCCCGGGCCAGCCAGTTGCAGTTGGCTCAGCCGCTGCTCACACTGGTGTGGTCGGCGCTGCTGCTGGGCGAGCACTTCACAGCGGCCGCTCCGGTGACCGCCGTCGCCGTGCTCGTGTGCATCGCCGTCACCCAGCGGTCGTGATCATGAGGAGGACCTGCGAGATGCGTGCAACCAAGGGCGACCGCCTTGTCCAGCACGGCAGGGTGGTCGGCCAACACGACCAGGTCTCAGAAGTGGTCGAGGTACTGGGCCCCGAGGGCAACCCGCCCTACCGGGTCCGTTTCCAGGACGGACACGAGGCGATCATGTCGCCCGGGCCGGACTGCCAGGTCAAGCACCGGGAAGAGCAGGCGATGGATCAGCGGGGCGGCTTCGCGGACCGCCCGTAGTGGTCGGCGATCACGCGTGACATCGCCCCGATGGGATCGGCCGCCACGTCCTTGGCGGCGAAGAACACGTGCCCGCGCACCTGGGGGTAGCGGGCGGCGAGGGTGAGGTGCCGGGACAGCTCGACCGGGTCCTGCCAGGCCGAAGGCTGCCCGGCGGCCCCTGCTTTGTACAGGGCCTCGCCGATGTGGAGACGGGTCCGGGTGCCCTTCGCGACCGCCGCCCACCAGTCGACCAGTTTCGCGTAGTCCGCGGCGGCGAAGCCGATGTTCCAGTACAGCTGGGGCACGATGTAGTCGATCCAGTGGGCCCGCACCCAGGCCCGGGTGTCCGCGTAAAGGTCGTCGTACGTCTGCACGCCCGCCTGCGTCTCCGAGCCGCGCGGGTCGGTCGAGGCGTTGCGCCACACCCCGAACGGGCTGATCCCGAACCGGGTGCCGGGACGGATGCGCCTGACGCCGGCGGCCATCTCCCGCACGAGCCTGTTGATGTTGTCCCGCCGCCACGCGGCGCGGCTGGAGAAGTCGCCGCCGTACCGGTCGTAGGCGTCCTCGTCGTCGAAGGTCTGCCCGGCGACCGGGTACGGGTAGAAGTAGTCGTCGAAGTGGACGGCGTCGACGGGGTACTTGGCGACCGCGTCGAGCATCGCCCGCTGGACGAAGGCGCGGACCTGGGGCAGGCCGGGGTTGTAGTAGAGCCTCCCGCCGTACGGCACCACCCAGGCGGGGTGCTTGCGGGCCGGGTGCCAGGGGGCGAGCCGGCCGCGGTCGGTGTGGTTCGCGATCCGGTACGGATTGAACCAGGCGTGCAGTTCCAGGCCCCGGGCGTGCGCCTCCCGCACCGCGGTGCCGAGCGGGTCCCAGCCGGGGCGCCGGCCCTGGACTCCGGTGAGGTACTCGGACCAGGGCTCGTACGGGGACGGCCACAGGGCGTCGGCGGTGGGCCGTACCTGGAAGATCACCGTGTTGAGCCGGTCGCGGGCCGCCTTGTCGAGATGGGCGATCAGCTCCGCGCGCTGCGCCGCGGCCGGGAGCCCGGGCCGGGACGGCCAGTCCCGGTTGGACACGGTGGCCAGCCACACACCCCGCATCTCCGCGGCCGGCCGGGGCGGCCGTACCCCCGCCGCGACCGCGTGCGGCGCCGTGGCCAGCGTCGACAGCGCCGCCAGGGTGAAGGCCCGGCGTGACACATGCCTCATCGGCACACCCCCATACGCTCCGGATCCGCTCCCTCACGGATCGTTCCGCGCCCCAGGATGCTCCCACCCGGGCGATCGATCATCGATACTTGGCGGTAACGTGCACGATCGGAGCAGGCGCCGAACCCGGAGGTCCTGCCGAGCGAGCCGAACCAGGGAAGGGAACGATGTGACCGACATCGAGCGCGTCGGAGTCGTGGGCTGCGGCCAGATGGGCGCGGGCATCGCCGAGGTCTCCGCCCGCGCCGGCTTGGACGTGAGGGTCGCGGAGACCACCGGCGAGGCCCTGGAGATCGGCCGCACCCGGCTGTTCAACTCCCTGGCCAAGGCCGCCGAGCGCGGCAAGATCACCGAGGCGGAGCGGGACGCCACGCTGGCGCGGCTGAGTTTCACCACGGACCTCGGCGAGTTCGCCGACCGCGACCTCGTGATCGAGGCCGTCGTGGAGAGCGAGGCGGTGAAGACGGAGATCTTCCAGGTGCTCGACCAGGTGGTGACCCGGCCGGACGCGATCCTCGCCTCGAACACCTCCTCGATCCCGCTGGTGAAGCTGGCGGTCGCCACCTCCCGCCCGGACCACGTGGTCGGCATCCACTTCTTCAACCCGGCCCCGGTGCAGAAGCTGGTCGAGCTGATCCCGGCGCTCACCACGTCCGAGGGCACCCTCAGCCGCGCCCAGGTCTTCGCCGAGAAGGTGCTCGGCAAGCACGCCATCCGCGCCCAGGACCGCTCCGGGTTCGTGGTCAACGCGCTGCTCGTGCCGTACCTGCTCTCCGCGATCCGGATGTTCGAGTCGGGCATCGCGAGCCGCGAGGACATCGACAACGGCATGGAGATGGGCTGCGCCCACCCCATGGGCCCGCTGAAGCTGGCCGACCTGATCGGCCTGGACACCATCGTCTCCATCGCCAACTCGATGTACGCCGAGTACAAGGAGCCGCTGTACGCCGCTCCCCCGCTGCTCCAGCGCATGGTCGAGGCGGGCCGGCTGGGCCGGAAGACCGGCTCGGGCTTCTACACCTACGGCTGATCACACAGAGCTACAGCTCATGGGCCCGGCACCGAACTCGGTGCCGGGCCCATCTGTTTCACACACCGTGTGCGCGCCGGACCCGCATATGCCCCTCGCACACGCTCCCCACGCACCCACCAGGCGAGTTGACTCCTCATGCGCATGCAAGGGATGCGGAACCACCGATGTCGACTACCGAAAGGAGCGGACCCGTGACCGCCGATCCGGAGCATCCCGTGGTCAACGGAGAACTCGCAGAGTTACGGCGCCGCCTCGACGTGGCCTACGCCCGCGTCGAAGGAGGGCTGGCGTTGCTCAGCCATCGCACCGAGGAGACCGCCAAGGAGCTGGACGAGCTGAACTCCCGCATGATCTCGCTGGAACACGCACGCTGGCCACTGCCCTCGCTCGCCGCGCTCACGGCCCTCGGAGCGCTCGTCGTGACGGTCTGGCAGGCGCTGGCCGCCCACTAGGCCCTCGGCACCGGGGCCCCTCGGGCCCGCTAGCCCTCGGCGAGCCTGAGGTGGTGCAGCAGGAGTAACGCGGCCGCCATGTTGGCGGCCGGGACCTCCCCACGGGCGATCAGGTCGGGGACGAGTTTGAGGGGGACCCATTCCCGGCGGTCCGACTCGAAGTCGTCCACGGGATGCCCGATGTACTCGCCCCGGTCGGACCAGTAGATGTGGTGCCGGGCGTCGGTGAGGCCGTTGGACGGCTCCACGCTCATGAGGTGGTGCAGGGGCCCCGGTCGCCAGCCGGTCTCCTCCTCCAGTTCCCTGGCCGCCGCGCCCGCTATGTCCTCGCCGTCCTCGACGACCCCCGCGGCCAGTTCCCAGCCCCAGCTGTCGGTGATGAACCGGTGCCGCCACAGCAGCAGCACCTCGTTCGCCTCGTTGACCACGGTGGCCACCGCCACGGGCCGCAGCCGGATCAGGAAGTGGTCCAGGTGCCGGCCGTCCGGCAGCTCGACATCAGCGAGATTGACGCTGAACCAGCGGTTTGCATACACAGTCTGTTCGTTCTGTTTCATCCACTGCACGGTTCTGCCACCTTCCGCCGAGTAAGTGGCAATATCGCAGCAGGGACTGTGCACCTACAGGGGGCCTACAGCGGTACGCGCAGTGCCCCGTCGATGAGTTCGGCGGCCTCGGCGGTCCCGGCCGAGCCACAGCGCACCAGGTGTTCGCGTACCGCGCGGAGTCTGTCGCGCAGCCGCTGGGACTCCATCCCGCGGGCCTGCTCGGCCATCTGCACGGCCGTGGCCACCGCCTTCTCCGCGTTGCCCTGGCGCAGCTCGATGGTGCTGAGCATGGCGAGCCGGTGCACCCGCCCCCGGTCGTGGGCGGGGTTGTCGACGGCCGCCGCCGCGTGCTCCCGGGCGGCCGCCAGCTCGCCGAGGCTCAGCAGTGCCTCGGCCACCTGCACATTGACCAGGCCGGGCTGGACGTAGCCGGTCTCGTCGGGCTCGTAGCCACGTCTGATGCGCTCGGCCGCCGTCTCCGCGCGCCGGATGCAGGACAGGGCACTGCCGGAGTCGCCGAGGTGGGCGTACGCCTTGGCCTGCATCGCGTACAGGTCGGAGGCGAGGGCCGGGGTGATGTGCTTGCCGGCGGCCCGCAGCGCCGCCTCCGCGAAGGCGACGGCCTGCCGGTACTCCCGCATGAACAGCGACTGGTTGACCAGCAGCGCTATGACGTAGGCGCCAAGTCCCCGGTCACCGCTGGCCTTTGCCAGCCGCAGCGCCTGGTGGAAGTACCGCTGCGCGAGACCGTGGGCGTCGGAGTCGTAGGCGCAGATGCCGGCGATCGCCACCAAGCCGCCCGTGGCCCGGTGCAGTTGGCGTCCGGTGGCATCCGTATAGCTGCCGCGCAGCAGCGGTGCCGCATCGGCGTTGAGGAACCCGACGATCCGGGTGCGGGTCGCGATGCCGCCGGCCTTGCGGTACATCTGCTCGTAGTGCGTCCGCGCGGCGCGCAGCATCTCGATGTCGGCCCCGGTGACCCGGTGCCGGCCGCCCCGGGAGACGTCGACGTCCTCGGGCGGGTTCTCCCACTCCCACACGGGCATCACGGCCGGGGTGCCGGTGACGGCGGGAGCACCCAGCACATGCGGCCGCTGCTGTTCGTCGGAGCGCCACAGCGCGGTCGCCCGCTCGACGAATCCGTTCAGCGAGCCGGCGTGCGGGGTGCTGGGCTCGCCGGGCACACCCAGGCCGATGTCGTCGAGCGTGACGGGACGGTGCAGGCGGACGGCGAGCACCTCGCAGATCAGGTCGGGTACCTGGCCGCGCGGCCGCTGGCCCTTCAACCACCGTGCCACGGCGGTGTGTTCGTAGCGGAGCGCGAGGCCCCGCTTCCGGCCCGCCTGGTTCACGTGGGCGGCGAGACCGGCGTGCGAGATCCCCGCCTCGTCCAGGAGTGCGTCGAGCAGAGTGTTGGGCTGCATGGGATGCCCCCCGAGTGGCCTGGTGCGGTTCAGCGTAGTGTGCTCCCGTTCACACGGGGTGTGAACGGAACACGTGCATCCGCGCTGTGCACGCGGTGTCGCTCAGCGTGTTCCGCCGGTTGACTGGGGTCCCGGTCAAGCCGCCGGCTCCCCCTCGAAAAGCGGTGGCTTGGCCGGGTCGACGACTGCTGGTGTGGCGGTCAGCGGTGCGTCGTCGGCTGCGGACCGTCGGTGGTCGCGCGCGCGGACCCCCGTGCCCCCAGGAGGTGGGAGCACGCCGTGGTCCGGTCGTTCCGCAGGACCAGCAGCGCCATGTCGTCCGACGGACTGCCGGCCGTGTGGTGCAGGAGGGCCGTGAAGACCGTCCGCAGGACCGTCTGCGGCGGCACCGGGTGCTCGCGGCCGGCCCTGCGCAGCACGTCCGGCAACGAGAAGAAGCGGCCCTGGCCGTCCCGGGCGTCCTCCACGCCGTCGGTGAACAGGACCAGCGAGTCACCGGGCCGCAGCCGTCCGCAGGGATGGGCCTGGAGGGCCGAGGGCAGGGGGAACGGGCCCAGCGGGGGAAGCGGCTCGGCGCGCGTCAACGGCTCGACCCCCGTGCCGCTCAGCACGTACGGCCAGGGATGCCCGCAGTTGAGGGCCCGCAGCTCGCCCTCCCCGTCGAGCTCCAGCAGCAGGACGGTGACGAACTCCTCGGCGACCGGGTGGTCGGGGTCCGGGCCGCCGTTCGCCGGGTGCTCGGCGCGGGCCCGTTCCCGCAGATGCCGGGCGAGTGCGCGCTCCAGCCGGCGCAGCACGCCTTCGAGTTCGGGCTCGTCGTGGGCGGCCTCGCGGAAGCTGCCGAGGACGGCGGCGACGGTGCCGAGAGCGGCCAGACCGTGCCCGCGTACGTCGCCCATCACCACCCGCACCCCGTGCTCGGTCGCGATCGCCTCGTACAGGTCGCCCCCGATGATCGCGCCCCGGTCCGCGGACAGCTGGGCGGCGGCGATGTTCAGCCCGTCGAGGCGTGGCGGCAGCGGACGCAGGACGACGCTCTGCGCGGCCCGCGCCACCCGGCGGACCTGCCGCAGCTCACGCAGCAGCGCGCGGCGGACGTGGAAGATGAGCCCGGTGCCGACGGCGAAGAAGACGGCGCTGGTGGCGATGCGTGCGCCGAGCCCGTCCTGCTGGGCGAGTGGGCAGCCGAACTTGTAGGCGACCGCCACGGCTCCCCAGAGCGTGGGCAGTACGGCTGCCCGCGCGGTGGGCGCCCGTGCCTTGATGCGGATCATGCCTCTGGTCCCCCATGGAGAGTCCCTGACAGGGCAGACGGACCGACCCCGAAAGGCCGGTCCGATTCTGTCGACGGCATGAGCCGGGCGGGTCGGATCACCATGGGTTCCCACCCGAACGAGTGAGGCGACCCGAGCCAACATGCATTTATGCGGCCGGCGGAGGGGAAAACGTGCCCCCGAAGGGGCGCGGGGAACTGCGCGACGAGCCCGGACAGCCCGAGGCCGCACAAGCCGCAGCTCCCCGCCCCTTGGACGGACTAGCCCCTCAGGACCGCACCCGTACGCTCGCCCGCGAGGGCGACAGCCGCATCCCTCGCGGCCGAAGCCTCGTCCACGGTCAGCGTACGATCACCGGCCCGGAAGCGGAGCGCGTACGCCAGCGACTTCTTCCCGTCACCCAGCTGATCGGCGTTCTCGTACACGTCGAACAGCCGGATGGACTCGAGGAGTTCTCCCGCGCCTTCGCGCAGCGCGGCCTCGACCTCCGCGGCCGGGACGGGCCTGTCGACCACGAGGGCGACATCCTGCGTGGCGACCGGGAACGTGGAGATCCGCGGCGCCTGCGGGGCGCCGCCTCCCACCGCCTCCACGGCGTCCAGGTTCAGCTCCATCGCGCAGGTGCGCTCGGGCAGGCCCAGGGCCTTGAGGACGCGCGGGTGCAGTTCGCCGGCATGGCCGACGACCCGATCCGTGCCGTCGGCGACGACCACCAGTTCGGCGCAGCGGCCGGGGTGCCACGGGCCGTACTGGCCCTTGCGGACGATCAGTTCGGCACCGGCCTCGCGGGCGACGGCGCGCCCCGCCTCGATCGCGTCGGCCCAGTCGGCGGGGCGGCCCTTGTCCCACCAGCCCGCCTGCTCGCGGGCGCCGGTGAGGACGACGGCCACGTGCCGCGGCTGCTCGGGCAGCGCGGCGTTGAGGACGGCGATCTCCTCGTCGGTGGGACGCCGGTCGACGGGCAGGTGCGTGGCCACGCGCTGCTCGTCGCGGGGGTGGAACACCAGCCCGGTCTCGAACAGCGCCAGGTCGTGCGAGCCCCGGCCGTCGTTGCGCCGCAGTGCACCGAGCAGGCCCGGCAGCAGCGTCGTACGCAGCGCGGGCTCCTCGTCGCTGAGCGGGTTGACCAGCTTGACGACACGGCGGGCCGGGTCGTCGGCCTCCAGCCCGAGCTGGTCGAAGACCTGCTCGCCGATGAAGGGGTAGTTCGGCGCCTCGACGTAGCCCGCGCCGGCCAGCGCGCGGCCGACCCGGCGGTGCAGCCGCTGGCGGTGGGTCAGGCCGCGGCCCGAGGGGAGCTTGGGCAGCGTGGAGGGCAGGTTCTCGTAGCCCTCGAGCCGGATGACCTCCTCGGCGAGGTCGTTCGGGTCGACGAGGTCGGGGCGCCAGGACGGGACGGTGACGATCAGCTCGTCCTGCCCGTAGACGTCGCAGCCGACCTGCTGCAGGCGGCGGACGACCGTCTCACGGCCGTACACGACGCCCGCGACCTTGTCCGGGTGGTCGGCCGGGATGGTGATGGTGTGCGGCGCGGACGGGGCGACGATCTCGGTGACGCCCGCCTCGGCCGTACCGCCCGCGAGCAGCACCAGCAGATCCACCGTGCGCTGAGCGGCGGCAGCGGCGGCCTGCGGGTCGACACCGCGCTCGAAGCGGCGGGACGCCTCGGACAGCAACTTCTGACGGCGCGACGTACGGGCGATCGCGACGGCGTCGAAGTGGGCCGCCTCGATGACCACGTCGGTGGTCCCGTTCACCCCGTCCTCGGTGACCTCATGGTCGGCGATCTCCGTGTTGGCGCCGCCCATCACACCGGCGAGGCCGATGGGGCCGCGCTCGTCGGTGATCACCAGGTCCTCGGAGTGCAGCTTGCGCTCGACGCCGTCGAGGGTGACCAGCTTCTCGCCCTCCTGGGCGCGGCGCACGCCGATGGTGCCCTGGACCAGGGACCGGTCGTAGGCGTGCAGCGGCTGGCCCAGCTCCATCATCACGTAGTTCGTGACGTCGACGGCGAGCGAGATCGGGCGCATGCCGACCTTCTGCAGCCGGCGCTGCAGCCAGATCGGCGAACGGGCCTCGGGACGCAGGCCGGTGACCGTGCGGGCGGTGAAGCGGTCGCAGCCGAACGGGTCCGAGACCTGGACCGGGTAGCCGTAGCCGTTCGGGGCCGGTACGTCGATCAGGGCCGGGTCGCGCAGCGGCAGGCCGTAGGCGATGGCGGTCTCGCGGGCGACGCCGCGGATGGACAGGCAGTCGCCGCGGTTGGCGGTGACGGCGATGTCCAGGACCTCGTCGACCAGCTCCAGCAGCTCGATGGCGTCCCTGCCGACCTCGGTCTCCGGCGGCAGCACGATGATGCCGTGGGTGCCGTCGTCGCCCATGCCCAGTTCGTCGGTGGAGCAGATCATGCCGTGGGACGTCTTGCCGTACGTCTTGCGGGCGGAGATGGAGAAGCCGCCGGGGAGCGTGGCGCCGGGCAGGACCACGACGACCTTGTCGCCGACCTGGAAGTTCCGGGCTCCGCAGACGATCTCCTGGGGCTCACCGGTGCCGTTGGCCTGGCCGACGTCGACGGTGCAGAAGCGGATCGGCTTCTTGAAGCCCTCCAGCTCCTCGATGGTCAGTACCTGGCCGACGACCAGCGGGCCCTTGAGGTCGGCGCCGAGCTGTTCGACGGTCTCGACCTCGAGGCCGGCCGAGACGAGCTTCTCCTGGACGTCGCGGCCGGTTTCCGTCGCCGGCAGGTCGACGTACTCCCGCAGCCAAGAAAGCGGGACCCGCATCAGATCTCCATCCCGAACGGCCGGGTGAACCGGACGTCACCCTCGACCATGTCTCGCATGTCTTCGACGTTGTGGCGGAACATCAGCATCCGCTCGATGCCGAACCCGAAGGCGAAGCCGCTGTACTTCTCCGGGTCGACGCCGCAGGCGGTGAGCACCCGGGGGTTGACCATGCCGCAGCCGCCGAGCTCGATCCAGCCCTCGCTGGAGCAGGTGCGGCAGGGCCGGTCGGGGTTGCCGACGGACTCGCCCTTGCAGACGTAGCAGAGCATGTCCATCTCGGCGCTCGGCTCGGTGAAGGGGAAGAAGTTCGGCCGCAGCCGGGTCTTCATGCCCTCGCCGAACAGGGACTGGACCATGTGGTCCAGGGTGCCCTTGAGGTCGGCCATGGTCAGGCCCTCGTCCACGGCGAGCAGCTCCACCTGGCGGAAGACCGGGGTGTGCGTGGCGTCCAGCTCGTCGGTGCGGTAGACGACGCCGGGGCAGATCACATAGACCGGCAGCTCGCGGTCGAGCAGCGAGCGGATCTGCACGGGCGAGGTGTGGGTGCGCAGCACGACACCGGACTCGGTGCCGCCGTCGGGGCCCTGCACGAAGAACGTGTCGGCCTCGCCGCGGGCCGGGTGGTCCGGGCCGATGTTCAGGGCGTCGAAGTTGAACCACTCCGCCTCGACCTGGGGGCCCTCGGCGACCTCGTAGCCCATGGCCACGAAGATGTCCTCGATGCGCTCCGAGAGCGTGGTCAGCGGGTGGCGGGCGCCGGCCGGGACGCGGTCGTACGGCAGCGTGACGTCGACGTCCTCCTCGACGAGCACCCGGGCGTCGCGCTCGGCCTCCAGCTCGGCCTGGCGGCCGGCCAGGGCTTTGTTCACGGCGCCACGGGCCATGCCGACGCGCTTGCCGGCGTCGGCCTTGGCGTGCGGGGGCAGGGCGCCGATCTCGCGGTTGGCGAGGGCCAGCGGGGAGGCGGGGCCGGTGTGGGCGACCTTGGCCTCGTGGAGCGCGTCGAGGGAGTCCGCGGCGGCGAAGGCGGCGAGCGCCTCGTCCCGCATGCGCTCGATCTCTTCCGGTTTCAACGCCTCGACCTCGACAGGGTCGTACGACTTATTGGGTGCCGACATCTCTTCCCGTGCTTCCGATTGGCTGGCGGATGGTCCCCGTCACCGACTCGCGAGGGCCGCGTGAAGGACACAAAGGTGCCAAAGGCCGAGTCTAACGGGGTGGGGGTGGACGAATGCGCCCGCGGGCCGCTCCGGCTCTCGTCAGGCGAGATACGCCGGGGCCCCCACGGGCAACGTAAATCGGAACTCGGCGCCGCCGCCGGGGGCGCGGCCGACCGTGATGGTGCCGCCGTGGGCCTCGACGATGCCCTTGACGATGTACAGCCCGAGGCCCGTCCCGCCGCGCCTGCTGCCCCGCCAGAAGCGGGTGAAGACGCGGTTCATGGACTCCTCCGGGATGCCGGGACCCTCGTCGCTCACCGTGACCGACGTGCCGGTTGCCTCGCCCTCGCGCGGGGATGCGCAGGGCATGACGTCCATGGTGACCGTTCCCTCGCCGTGCCGCACGGCATTTTCGATGAGGTTGCTGAGCACCTGGTCGATCTTGTCGGGGTCGGCCCACAGGTCCGGCAGCGGCTGTTCGATGCGCAGCAGGAAGCGGTCGGCTGGCTGCCCGGCCGCGACGTAGGCCTGGATGTGCCGGGAGACGGCGGCGCCGATGTCGACGGGCTGCCGGCGCACCTCCAGCCGCCCGGAGTCGATGCGCGAGATGTCGAGCAGCTCGGCGATGAGCCGGGTCACCCGGTCGGCGTCGGCGTCGACGGTCTCCAGCATCAGCCGCTTCTGGTCGTCGGTGAAGCGTTCCCACTTGGCGAGGAGCGTGGCGGTGAACCCCTTCACGGAGGTGAGGGGCGAGCGCAGTTCGTGCGCGACCGTCGCTATCAGCTCGGCGTGGCTGCGCTCGGTACGGCGGCGGGCCTCGGTGTCCCGCAGGGAGACGACGACGCGCCGGACGGCCCCGAGGGGTTCGGCGCGGATGTACCGGGCGGAGACGAGGACCTCCCTCCCGCCGGGCAGCAGCAGGTTGCGCTCCGGCTGCCGCACCCGGATCGCGAGCCCTCCGTAGGGATCGGTGAGCTGCCACCAGCGTCGGCCCTCGAGGTCCTCCAACGGCAGCGCCTTCTCCAGGGGCCGGCCGAGGGCGTCGGCGGCCCGGACGGCCGTGATGCGTTCCGCGGCGGCGTTGAAGCAGCTGACACGCCCGTGCTCGTCGGCGACGACGAGGCCGTCGGGCAGCTGGTCCGGGTCGAGGTCCGCGGGGCCGCTCCGCCCGGGCACGGGTGCGCCCCGCGCGTCCCGTCCCTCCGGCGAGGTGCTCGTGGCGGCCACACTCATCCCCGTACTCCACCTCTCATACGGCGCAGGGCCCCGAGCACGTCACCCTACTAGCTCTCGGTGACGGAGCGGCACCCTCCGGAGGCGCGCTGTGCACGGGCCGAAGCGTAGAGACATACGGCGGCGGCCGTGGCGAGGTTCAGGCTCTCGGCCTTTCCGTGGATGGGGACGCGTACGACGGCGTCGGCGAGGGCGCGGGTCTCCTCCGGGAGTCCCCAGGCCTCGTTGCCGAACACCCACGCGGTCGGCCCGCCCATGGTCCCCTTGTCCAGTTCCTCGTCGAGGTCGCGGTCCCCGGCGCCGTCCGCGGCGAGCACGCGCACCCCGGCCTCCTTCAACTCCTCGACGGCCCGCTCCACGGGGACGCCGACGGCGACGGGCAGGTGGAAGTGGGAGCCCACGGAGGCGCGTACGGCCTTGGGGTTGTACAGGTCCACGGACGCGTCGGTGAGGACGACGGCCTCGGCGCCGGCGGCGTCGGCGCAGCGCAGCACGGTGCCGGCGTTCCCGGGGTCGCGTACGTGCGCGAGCACCGCGACCAGCTTCGGCCGGGCGGCGAGGATCTCCTCGAAGGGCGTGTCCAGGAACCGGCACACGCCGACCAGCCCCTGCGGGGTGACGGTGGTGGAGATGTCGGCGATGACCTCCTCGGCGGCGAGGTGCACGCGGGCACCGGCGTCCCGTGCGGCGCCGATGATGTCGGCGTACCGCTCCGCGGCCTCGACCGTGGCGAACAGCTCGACGAGCGTCGGGGACCCGCCGGCCCGATGCCCGGCCGCTTCCCTGACGGCCTGCGGCCCCTCCGCGAGAAACAGCCGGTCCTTGCCCCGGAAGTTGCGCTTGGCGAGCCTTCGGGCGGCGGCGACACGGGCGGACCGGGTGGAGAGCAGCTCGGGGGTGGGCATCCTCTTGGTCACCTTCAGGGAGAATTCAACGGAACTACTGAGGCGCCGCGAGGCGGACGGCAGCGCAGTTCCCCAGGGGCGCGGGGAACTGCGCGATCAGCCCCCACCAGTCCGCAGCCGGACGACGACCGATGCGCCCCAACAACAGGACCCGCAAGCCAGAAGGGCCTGCGGGTCCAGTGAGCGGCGGCTGAAGCCGGCGCAGCGTCACGCGGCCTTGGGCGCGTTGACGTCCGACGGCAGCGCCTTCTGCGCGACCTCGACGAGCGCCGCGAAGGCGTTCGCGTCGTTCACGGCGAGCTCGGCCAGGATCTTGCGGTCGACCTCGACGTTCGCGGCCTTCAGGCCCTGGATGAAGCGGTTGTAGGTGATGCCGTTGGCGCGGGCAGCGGCATTGATGCGCTGGATCCACAGCTGACGGAAGTCGCCCTTGCGCTTCTTGCGGTCGTTGTAGTTGTAGACCAGCGAGTGGGTGACCTGCTCCTTGGCCTTGCGGTACAGGCGCGAACGCTGACCGCGGTAGCCGGAGGCCTGCTCGAGGATCGCCCGGCGCTTCTTGTGGGCGTTGACTGCCCGCTTGACGCGTGCCACTTTTTAACTCCTTGTAGCGGGGTCGTGGTGGTCCTCACACGACCCGGAAACGATTCGGTCCCGGTCCAGACGCACGGCGCTCAGGGGGCGCCGCCGCGTCACTTGCCGAGAAGCTTCTTGATCTTCGCGGCGTCGCCCGGGGCCATCTCGGCGTTGCCGGTGAGGCGACGCGTGACGCGGGACGACTTGTGCTCGAGCAGGTGGCGCTTGCCGGCGCGCTCACGGAGCACCTTGCCGGAGCCGGTGATCTTGAAGCGCTTGCTGGCACCGCTGTGCGACTTGTTCTTCGGCATAGCGCCGTTATCTCCTCGTCGGTGGCGCTCCGATGCCCGGTCGCGAAACCGGGCACGGTGGAGCGTCGCTCTTGTTTCGATTACATCCTCGGGGACGTGTGTCCCCCGGGATCACGCCTCGGCGGGCTCCTCGGACGGCGCCTCAGCCTCGGCAGGGTTCTGCGACCGACCGGGGTGCGCCTTCGCTTCGGCCTTGCGGGCCTCCTGCGCCTGACGGGCCTCGGCCATGGCCTCGGTCTTCTTCTTGTGCGGACCGAGGACCATGATCATGTTCCGGCCGTCCTGCTTCGGGTTCGACTCGACGAAACCGAGGTCCTGGACGTCCTCCGCGAGACGCTGCAGCAGTCGGTAGCCCAGCTCGGGCCGGGACTGCTCGCGACCACGGAACATGATCGTGATCTTGACCTTGTCGCCCTGCTTGAGGAACCGTACGACGTGACCCTTCTTGGTGTCATAGTCGTGCGGGTCGATCTTCGGCCGGAGCTTCATCTCCTTGATGACCGTGTGCGCCTGGTTCTTGCGCGCCTCACGGGCCTTCATGGCCGACTCGTACTTGAACTTCCCGTAGTCCATGAGCTTGCACACGGGCGGACGGGCGTTCGCCGCGACCTCGACCAGGTCCAGGTCGTACTCCTGCGCAAGCTCCAGTGCCTTAGCGAGCGGGACGATGCCCACCTGCTCGCCACTGGGACCGACAAGTCGCACCTCGGGAACGCGAATCCGGTCGTTGATGCGGGGCTCGGCGCTGATGGATCCTCCTCGATAGCACCACGCGACGGTCTGGCGGACAGCCGCGTAACGTCTTTGTTCGTAAGACCTAACCGCGCCGACGCACAAAAAATGCCCCGGACGATCACAGGCGGGGCTCCAATGGCTACCGGAGCACCGCCGCGGTGACCGCGGGGCGCAGTTCGGGCGGCTCCATCGTCCGTACGGAACGATGGTGGCCGCCTGACCGGATGACCCGCCGCCCCGGAGGACGGTCAGGTGGGAGATCGGAGCCTCCACTTGTGGGCTGGACACAGTGTTGTCCAGCCGGTCGTTACACAAGGTTAGCAGCACGGACGGGTAAGGGCTAATCGAAGGGCCCGGCCCCGCACCGCCTATCGTGTGGGGCATGAGTGACACCCCTCCTGAGAACCCCGACTTCGACGCGATGACCCGGGACATCGCCGAGGTCCCCGCCGTCGAGGTGATCGTGACGGTCGCCGTCAACCTGATGAGCGCCGCCGCCGTGAAGCTCGGACTGAGCGAGGAGGGCGAGAAGCACAAGGACCTGGACGAGGCCCGCAAGCTGATCACCGCGCTCGCCGGCCTGCTCGACGCGAGCGCGACCGAGGTCAGCTCCTTCCACGCGGCCCCGCTGCGCGACGGCCTGAAGTCGCTGCAGCTGGCGTTCCGCGAGGCGTCGGTCGTCCCGGACGAGCCGGGCCAGGGTCCGGGCGAGAAGTACACCGGCCCGGTCTACGGCTAGCTCACCCGCGTACGTACAGGGGCTCGCCCGGAGGCGTGGCCCCGGCCGGCAGCAGGGCCAGGTCGAGGCCGCGCACCAGGCGGGCCCTCAGTGTTTCGTCGGCGGCGAGGCGCTCCGCGACCGCACGGGCCGCATCGGCGGGCGGCGCGGCCGGGTCGAGGACGAGGGCGAGGGTGCCGTCGGCCTGCCCGGGCCCGAGGTGGGCGCGCAGCACGGCGGGCTCCGCCGCCACGGCCGTACGGACGGCCTCGAGCACGGCCGGGTCGGCGAGCGGGTCGGTGCTGGTGCGGCCCTCGGCGAGGGCGAGCAGCGCCGGGCCGGTGAGCTCGAACGGCACCGGCCCGGCGAGGTCGAGCACGACCGTGTCGGCCTTCTCGTGGGCGGCTGCCTGGAGCGCCTGGTGCAGGGGTACGGCGACCGGGCGGGCCGCGGGGTCCCAGCGGGCGAGGGAGTCGGTGGAGGTGAAGGCGGGCAGGGCGGTGCGCGGGCCGGCCTTCAGGGTGGGTACGGCCATGTCGCTGGTCTTCTCGCGGCGCAGCCCGTTCTCGTCCTCCTCCACCTCGCCGAGCACGGCGACGACCGGGACGAGCAGGCGGGCGCCCTTCAGCGCCTCCAGGACGGGCCCGAGAGCGCTGCGGTCCTCGGCCCAGGCCGCGAGCGCGGCACTCAGCCGGGGGTCGGCGGAGCCGTCGTCGTCGGAGAAGCCGGGGTCGGGAATGTTCTTGTTCGCCACGGTCACCGACCCTATAGGTGCGGGCTGCCGGACCTGTGCGGGGCCGGGCACACCGGTGACCTGCCTTTCACAGGAATCTCAGCCTTCCCAGACGTGGATCTCAGGTCTGTCCCACGGCGCCCACAGGGCTCGCGCCGAGCATCGCGGGCATGGAGTCCTCCAGAGCCCGCCGTGGCCGTCGTGCGCGTCCGTCCCGGCGCCGTCCGCTTCTGTTCACCGCCCTGGCCGTGGTCGCCGTGGGCGGGGTCACGGCCGGCGGCACGGCCTATGTGAAGGCGCGGGCGCACCCCGGGACGGCGGCCGTATCGTCGGCGGCGGCGCCCGCGGTCTCCTCCTCGGCCGGGGCGGGAAGGGAGACCCCCGTGACGGAGCCGGCGGTGGACCCGGACGCGCTGCTGAGCGAGGCGATGACGGGGGTGAGCGTGCCGGCGGGCGCGCAGGTGTCCGCGGCGGTGCTGGCGGTGGACTCCGGTGACAGCGCGGCCTACGGGGACGCGGCCTTCGACACGGCGAGCATCGTCAAGGTCGACATCCTGGCCACGCTGCTGCTCCAGGCGCAGGACGCGGGCCGGCAGCTGACGGCGGCCGAGAAGGCGTACGCCACGAAGATGATCGAGAACAGCGACAACGCGTCCGCGACGGAGCTGTGGCACGCGATCGGCCGGGCGGACGGCCTGGACGCGGCGAACAAGCGCTTCGGACTGACCTCGACCACCGGCGGCGACGGTGAGCTGTGGGGGCTGACCCAGACCACGGCCGCGGACCAACTCGTCCTGCTGCGGCAGGTGTTCGGCGAGGACTCGAAGTTGAGCGCGACCTCGCGGACGTACGTGCAGGGTCTGATGGAGTCGGTCGAGGCGGACCAGCAGTGGGGAGTGTCGGCCGCCGCGTCGGGCAACTCCTGGGCGCTGAAGAACGGTTGGCTGGCGCGCAGTACGACCGGGCTGTGGGACGTGAACAGTATCGGACGGGTGACGGTGGACGGCACCGACTACCTGGTGGCGGTGCTGTCGAAGGGCACGCCGACCCAGGCGAAGGGCATCGCGCTGGTGGAGGCGGCGGCGAAGGCGGCGGTGTCGGCGTTCGCCGGTAAGTGATCGGTGTGAACCGGTGGATGACCTGGATTTGGGCGCCAAGTGATCTAGTCTTTAAGGAACTTGACGATGAGCGGGCCGGACGATGGCGTCCTCTTTACCGTTTCGCTGTGCGCCTCGGGTCCGGCCACGGAAGGAGTGCAGTGCCTCCCGTACGCCCAACTCGCCGTTCCCTCGTGGCCGGTGGCCTCGGAGTCGTCGCCGCCCTCGCCGTTCCCCTGTCGGTGCCCGCACCGGCGGCCGCGGCCGGTCTCATCCCGATCGAGCTGGCCGGGCCGACCGGACCGCTGCCGGTGGGCGCGGTGGACCTGCACCTGGTCGACTCCTCGCGGACCGATCCCTGGTCGGGGCAGCCGCGCGAGGTGATGGTGACCGTGACGTACCCGGCCGTGCACGTGCACGACCGCCCGATGCTGCCCTGGCTGCCGACGGGAGCCGAGCGTGCGCTGAAGGCCCGCCTGGGGGGCGCGGTGGACGGCTACGCGCTCCCACGGACGCACAGCGCGGACCGCGCGCCGGCCCGGCCGGGCCGGCGTCCGGTGCTGCTCCACTCGCCGGGCTACCAGTCGGACCGCACCTTCAACACGCTGCTCATCGAGGAGCTGGCCTCCTGGGGCCATGTCGTGGCCGCGGTCGACCACCCCTACGACTCCGGCGAGGTGGAGTTCCCGGACGGCCGCGTGGTGGTCACCCGACCCGACGACTGGAGCGTGGAGGCCGTCACGGCAGCGGTAGCGGTGCGCGCCGCCGACCTGCGGTTCGTCCTCGACGCGCTGGCCGAGCTGGAGCGGGGCGGCAACCCCGACGCCGAGCGGCGCCCGCTCCCGCGCGGACTGCGCGGGACGCTGGACCTCACCCGGGTCGGCGCCTTCGGGCACTCCCGGGGCGGAGCCGCGTCGGCGGCCGTGATGTACCTGGACGAGCGGGTGCGGGCCGGCATCGACCTGGACGGCGGCCTGGCCGGGCCGGTGGTCGAGCACGGACTCGACCGGCCGTTCCTGCTGATGGACACGGCGATCCACGACGGGCTGAACCAGGATCCGAGCTGGCCCTCGTTCTGGCGGCACCTGAGCGACTGGCACCGCTGTCTGCGGCTCGCCGACGCCGACCACAACTCCTACACCGACATCGTGGCCGTCGCACCGCAGCTGCCGGAGCAGGTGCGCGCACAGCTCCAGGCCGGCACCATCCCCGCCGACCGGGCGGTGGCGGCCGTACGGGCGACGGTGCGAGCCTTCTTCGACCTCCAGCTGCGCGGTCGTCCCGACACCGGTCATCTGCTGTGGGGCGCCTCGCGGCGCTACCCCGAGATCGAGTACATCGCCGGGTAGCGGCCGGCGTCCGGCGCCCTCAGACCGTACGCCTGCGGCCCCGCCACAGCACCACGCCCGCCACGAGGAGGACCCCGCCGGCGCCGCCCGCCAGCGGGCCCGCCCAGTCGGCGGTCGAGGAGGTGGCCCTGGGGGCGTCCGGGCCGGCGCCGAAGTACTTCCTGCCGTACGTCGCCACGCGCAGGCTCTGCGGCCTGAGGCGGTCGGCCGCCTTCAGGGCCGCCGCCGGGTCGATCATGCCGAAGCCGCGGGAGTCGTCGCGGCCGCCGACCGGCGGGTCCTCGGCGGTGTCCTCCAGCAGCTTCTTGATCTGGGCCGGGCTCAGGCCCGGGTGGGCGGCCTTGACCAGGGCCGCCGCGCCGGAGACGAACGCGGAGGCGGCCGAGGTGCCCCAGCCCTCGTAGTACTTGTGGTCGGGGTCGGCGATGACCACGTCGACGCCGGGCGCGCTGACCGCCGCGTACCAGCGGCGGGTGGAGAAGGAGGCGCGGGTGCCGTAGCGGTCGACGGCGGTCGCGGCGATCACGCCCGGGTAGGCGGCCGGATAGGACACGTGGTCGCCCTTGTCACCGCCGTTGCCCGCGGAGGCGACGACGACCACGCCCTTCTTCAGGGCGTACTGCACGGCCTCGTCCTCGCTGGGCTCGGGGTGCGCGGAGTTGGAGTCGTCGCCGAGGGAGAGGTTGATGACGTCCGCGCCGTGGTCGGCGGCCCAGCGGATGCCGTCGGCAAGGGCGTTGCCGCGGCTGGTGCGGGCCTTGGCGCGGGCAGGGTCGCCGTCCTCCAGGATCACGCGCACGGGCAGGATCTTCGCCTCCGGAGCGACGCCCATGACGCCGGCGCTGTCGCCGGGTCCGTGGCCGTGCCCGGCGATGATGCCGGCCATCGCGGTGCCGTGCCGGGCCCAGTCGCGGTCGCCCTGCCTGGCGCCGAAGCCGATCATGTCCTTGGCGGGCAGGACGTTGCCGGCGAGGTCGGGATGGTCGGCCTCGACGCCGGTGTCCAGGACGGCGACGGTGACGCCCCGGCCCTTGGTGGTGCGCCAGGCGTCGTCCAGGTGCAGGGCGTCGAGGCCCCACTGCTGGGCGCGGATGCCGTCCGCGTGGGCCGCGGTGGACGGCAGCAGGGCGAGCGCGCCGGCGAGCAGCAGGGTCAGCGCGGCGCCGGGGGCATGCTTCATGAAGGTCTCTCCGTGACCGTGCCGATGCTCTGGCGCAGCCGCCGTTCGATGCGGTCGGCCAGGCCCTGGGCCTCGTTGCCGAGGCCGGCCTGGGCCGGTGCCGTGGTGGCGCCGGCGCTGACGGCGTCGGCGGCGGGCTGGGGCGCGTCGACGCCGCGGCCGTCGGCCCAGCCGGAGACGGCGTACGCCACCACGGGGGCGTCGGTGAGGACGGAGATGGTCCAGGACGCGCGCTGCTTGTCACCGAAGCCGGCCGCTGGCGTGCCCTGGGCCGCGTACGGGCGGGGCATCAGGTCGGCGCGCCGGTCCAGGCGCTCGGTGCGGAAGCGGTGGGCGAGCGCGGACATGGCGGCGGGGTCGGCCTTGGTGAACAGCAGACCGACGGTGGTGACGTAGCTCTGGGTGGCGTCGGTGTAGGTGGCGCGCAGGAGCCGCTGGCAGCCGACGGGGGCGAGGACCTTCGACAGCAGCGGGTCGAAGGCGTGGGCGCAGCCGCCGTCCGGGGCCACGGCGATCCTGGTCCAGGTGCGGTCGGCGCCGCCGGGCCCGGCGCCCGCGCCCTGGACGGTGGGCGGGAACAGCTGGTCGACGGGCTCGTTGTGCCAGATCGTGCCGGCGGTGGCGAAGTGGTCACCGGATGCGTCGTCGCCGCCGTCGTCGGTGAGCCAACTACCGGTCACGGCGCCGCCGATGAGGCCGAGGCCGAGCACGAGACAGGCGGCAGCGGCGGCGGTGCGCGGCCCCACCCGGTGCCGCGTGCGCTCACCGAAGACATCGGGTGCCCCGGCCGTCATGACGGGCCGCCCCGCGGCGGCGCTCCAGGACAGCGCCGGGTCCGGCAGGGACACGCCCGCCGGCGGTGGCGGGCCGACGGGACGCGCGGGCGCCATGGGGTTCCAGGCGCCGGACGCCGAGGGGGCGGTACGGCGCTCCCGGCCGGGCTCGGCGGCCGTACGCCCGGACGCGGCTGCGGGGCGTGGTGAGTTCGGGGAGTCGGTGATCGGCCGGAGCCGGGTCGTGGTCTCGGCCGCGGTGACCGGGCGGAGCCGGGCCGTCGTCTCGGTGGGCGTCTCCGCCGGGGCGCCGGGCCGCCGGACCTCCCGGCCGACGAGGGGGGCGGAGCGTGCGGACCCGACCGCACCGGTCCCGTCCCGGCGCGCCTCACGTCCCGTGCTGGGCGGCGCGTCGGGGAACCGCGCGGAGGCCGGCGGTGGAGGCGGGCTCACGGGCGCACCGGCGGCGGGCACGGCGGGACGCGGCTTCCCCGTCCGTCCGGCCCGGCTCTCCTGCCCGCCGGGGGCACCGGCGCCCTCACGGGAAGGCCGACCGTCAGGGGCGGTGGCGCCGCCGGAAGCCGGGCCGGCACCCGCGGACCTCCCGGCCGATGCCCCGCCCGCGACGGACGGCCGACCCGCAGGCGCACCGGCCTCGGCAGAGGACGGGCCGGCGCCGGCGGACCGCACGGCAGAAGCCGAGCCGTTGCCCGCCGCCCCCGCGACGGGAGACGTGCCGTTGCCCGCGCTCGCCGTGGGGGCCGCCGGTTCCTCGCGCGGCGGGCGGGGGGGGGGGGGGGCGTGCCTGGGCGTGGGACCCCCCGTTGGGGGGTCCCGGGGCGGATGGGGCGGTGG
>NZ_JBFAWF010000013.1:0-244041 GCF_040680195.1 Streptomyces sp. NPDC052109
GCGTCAACGTCGTCTACGCCATGCTCCGCGATCGCAAGCCCTACGAAGGACGTCCCCAACTCCGCCTCATCGCTTGACATCAGCATTAGGCAGCCTCTCCAGGGGAGGGGTCGGAGACTGCCCGGAGGTGTCGGGCAATCAGGGTGGTGGGGACAGCCTCATCCCCGGTGGAGTCCGGGGCGGCAGCGGGAGTGGTGAGGGCCCCCTCCTCGGCCTCCTCCTGTACCCCTGCTGCGGGGCGCGGGAGGGGGGCGTTGCGGAGGGCTGAGAGGGCCTCGGGGATGCGTATCCCGAGGGTGGTAGTGACGTCCCACTCGTCGAAGCCGGTGTACTCCTCTCGCAGTTGGTCGAGGAGATCGGCAATGTGGATGCCCTTGCGCTTCTTCTCATGGGCGTCCTGCACGGCCTGGAGGATGACGATGCACAGCTCGCGCTCGGCGCGGGCCTGCACGTCGGCCGGGTCCATGGCGGGCGCGGTTTCCCGCGACCTCTCCCCCGCAGATTTTTCATGATCGTTTTGGGTTGTGGGCGGACCCCAGGGGAGGGGCCACCCGCGATCCCACGATTCCGGCCGAGACCAACCACGCGGCCAGCAGCCCGTAGGTGATCAGCGTGCCGTACCGGGCAAGAAGCGGCGCCAGGAAGGCGATGGCGCCCCCAGCTCGCCGACGATCACACCCGCACCGACGACGAGGGCCATCACCGCGGACACGAACAGGTCCTGCCGTGCGTCGGCGGAGTCCTGCTCCTTCGCGCCGGCCGTGCTGGCAGCCGAACATCGGCGACCGGGGCGCCGCCGTGGGCCTGCTGAGGCGGCTGCGCCGCCCGCACCGCGACATCACCCTTGTCTGGGCCGACGGCGGCTACACCGGCTCCCTCATCGACTGGTGCCGTCACAACTTCCCAGCACCGACGCCATCGTGCACCCCTCGATCACGGGGCCGAAACAAGACGCCGCATCCCTCCCTCATTCCGAGCCAGACCATGCCTGACCAGCGAAAATCAAGCGATCATGTTCGGTTGAGATACGGCTTCTCAGGTGGTGGCTTGTCCGGCCGGTCTGTCGGATGGGAGTGGACCCCGCGGCTTCGCCGTGCGGGGCCGGGCCGCCCCTCTGCGGTCCTCAGCAAGTGGAAGCTCTCGACCACGGGCGGCGCAGCCTCGTCGGCTCTTCATCCGTCCTGGTCGCGGACCAGTAGAGAGATCGCGTCGTCGATGAGGGAGGCACCGTCCTCCGTGGAGATTCGGCGGGTGCTGACGAGGACCGCGATTCCTTGCATGACGGCGGCGAGGAGCAGTTGTAGTCGGTGCGGGTCCTGAGGTCTGAGTTCTCCGGCCTCGATACTGCGGTCGATCAGGTTGCGGAAGGTCGCGAAAAGTCGTTCTGAGGCGACGCGCAGCCCCTCAGGGGCGTTGCCGTTCTTCGCGGTGAACATGAGGTCCAGGAGTGCGGTGTCGGTGACGGCGAAGTGCACGTATGCGGCTGCGGCAGCGCGGAATCGCTGCTTGTAGTCCACGGCGTCGGAACCGATCGCTGCTCCTACTTCGTCGGCGAGGCGGTTGAAGCCTCGCTCAGCGAGCGCGTCCAGCAATGCCTGTCGGTCAATGAAGTGGCTGCGAGGTGCGCCGTGGCTGACGCCGACCTGACGTGCCAGCTCACGCAGCGACAGCGCGTCGATACCGTCCTCACGCAAGGTTTGCTCCGCTTGGTCCAGGAGGGCGGCTCGCAGGTTCCCGTGATGGAAGGGCCTAGGGTTCACCCCTTCACCCTACCGGAAACTAGTCATTGACTACTTACTAGGCAGTGTCTAGTCTGGCGGTCATGAATCCCGATCTGACAGGCAAGACGGTCATCGTGACGGGCGCGAACAGCGGAATCGGTCTCGCCACCGCCAAGGCAATCGCCGGATACGGCGCACGCGTCGTGTTCGCGGTGCGCGACACGGCGAAGGGCAGGCGCGCCGCCGAAGCGACGCCCGGTGACACAGAGGTGCGGCAACTGGACCTGGCCGACCTGGCATCGATACGCCGTTTCGCCACCGACTGGCGGGACCCGATCCACCTACTGATCAATAACGCAGGCGTCTCAGTCCCCGAGCTCGAAAGGACCGCCGACGGATTCGAGCGAGCGTTCGGCACCAATCATCTCGGCGCCTTCGCCTTGACGAACCTGCTCCTTCCCCACGTCACCGGACGAGTGGTGTCACTGGCATCACAGGCGGAGCGAATGGGGCGGATCAACTTCGACGACCTCAACTGGGAGCACACCCCCTACAAACAGTCCCGCGCCTACGCAACGTCGAAGCTGGCAAACGTGCTGTTCTCGTCCGAGCTGCAACGTCGACTGAAGGCCGCCGGGTCGAGCGTGCTGGCGGTCGCGGCGCACCCCGGCTTCGTCGCTACGAACATCTACGACCGGTCGGCGGGGCTTGTCACCAGACTGATGCTCCGCCTGCTCGCGCAGGACCCGGAACATGGCGCCCTGCCGGTGCTCTATGCCGCCACCGGCGACGTCCCCGGCGACAGCTTCACCGGACCAGAACACTGGATGCACATGCGCGGCGGTGCCGAACTGATCGGCCGGTCCGAGACCGCGCAGGACACAGAGCTTGCCCGGCGCCTCTGGGATGCCTCGGAGACGCTCACAGGCGTGTCGTTCAGTCTTTGACAGTGCGCCGACGGTGCAAAAGAACGGAGCCCGGCTCTGCTGGAGGAGCAACCCGGCTGGAATCAGCGAGCCAGGCTTCAGGCGGCGGCCGGGGAGACCGGCCGGCCGAACCGAGAGGCGTCGGGTAAAACAAGTGAAACAGCTGAGCGCAAAGATCGACGGGCAGCAGATCTCTTACCTGGAGAGCCCTGCCGACCAGGGCGGCCAAGACGACAGTCGGACAGTCATCTTCGTTCACGGCAACTCGTCATCCGCCAGGACCTGGCTTCCGGTGATGAATGGTGATTTCGGCCATCGGTTTCGCTGCCTCGCGCTGGACCTGCCCGGTCACGGGCAGTCCGCGCCTGCCACGGACCCTGCCGACTACTCGCTGCCGGGATACGCGGCCGTGCTCACCGGCTTCGCGCAGGAGCTCGGTGTTCCCGACGCGGTCGTCGTCGGCTGGAGCATGGGCGGGCAGACCGCGATGGAGGCCGCACCTATGCTGCCGGACGCACGCGGCTTCGTCATTTTCGGCGCGCCGCCGATCGCGTCACCTGCGCAGATGGCGGAGGCGTTCCTGCCGAACCTGGCGATAGGCGCCCTTTTCGCCGAGCACGTCAGCGAATCCGAGGCAAAGCTGGCCGCTGAGAGCTTCACCGCGCCTGGCTCGCCGCTCGGGACCGGCGAGTTCGTGTCCGACATCCTGGCCACCGACGGCGCGGCACGCATAGGGCTGCAGTCCAGCGCTGGGGCGGCCCGGTTCGCGGACGAGATCACCATCGTCAAAGAGCTCCGCCAGCCGCTGGCCATCCTGCAAGGCGCCAACGAGCAGCTGGTCAGCCTCGACTACTTGCGCAAACTGGACATTCCCGCGCTGTGGCGCGGCGAGGTTCAAGTGATCCAAGGCGTCGGCCATGCCCCGCACCAAGAGGCACCGCAGCAGTTCGCCACCCTGGTGGCAGAGTTCATCGGCGACCTTGGTCACGAACAGTGACCCCACGATGGATCCGGGCAAGATCCTGCGCCACCCCGCCGAGGCCCTCCCTGCTGTCGATCCTCGTCAGGAACGGCGCCGACCGCCAAGACGCGGTCGAGCAGGGCCAGGACTGCCCCTGAGAACCGGAGTACGACCGCCAACCGTCCGTGATGTCGACGGACACGCCGACCTCCCCCCGGGACAAACTGATCTCCTTCTAGGGGACACGTGATCTCCCTGTCCGGCATGGCCGGACCTGCTTCTGCCGCTCGTGGAAGCGGATCTCGTACGTCCTGCCATGGACGGTGACCAACGGCCGCGCCGGTTTGCGCTTCTTGGACACCGCGATCTCGCCATGGCGGGCAAGGGCCTGCTCAGCGAGGAGTCGGGGAGCAGCGAGAGGACCCGGGGGAGGACCTCCACCGAGATCTCGAAGGCGCCGTGGGTCAGCGGTGACCGCGACGATCACGTCCTCGACATCGGTGATCACGCGCCTGCGCGCCGGCCTGATCCGATTCCACTCGGTGTCGTCCTCGCCGGTCCTCCTGAGCAGACCGAGGAAGAAGTCTCCCCGCCCCACCAGCGGAAACTCGACAATCGCGATCGGTAGGACAACGGCTTCTTAGGACGTCCTCAGCTCAACTACAGCGTCCTCATACGAACGGCCAGCAGGCTCAGCACCAGTTGCCCCACGCGATCAGGAGCAGTCATGAATGACTATGACCCGACAAGCCACTCGCCGGCGGACTCAGCCCCGGCGATGCAAGCACGCCGCCCGAGGGTGCGGCGGCTACTGTCGAAGAAGAAGGGCGGATTGATTGTGGCCGCCGGGCTGACGTGTGCGTTGGCCGGACTGGCCAATGCCGGAACGTCCGCCGCGGCGGTTTCCTCGTCGTCCGCGTTGTCCCTTTCTTCCACCGCCTCATCCTCACCGACCGCAACGCCCAGTCGGCCCGCCGGTGGCGGGCCCGTGGCTGGGCCGTCTGCCGGGGGTGCGACCGGCATCGTCGAGACCACGTCCACGTCGGGCTTCACTCTGTCAACGGCAATGGGTGTGAAGGTGACCGTCGACGAGGCGTCCTCCACGACCTACAACATGGGGACCCGCCGTGCCTCGGGGCGCGCCGTGAAGGAGGGCGCAAGCGTTCTCGTCCTGGGGACGGTCGACAGCGCGACCATCACGGCTACGAAGGTCATCGTGCAGCCCAAGGGTGACGGCGGAGTTGCGGCTGCCGAGGCGGCAGGGGTGATCCCCTTCAAGCAGGGAACGCCGTCACCGGCGAAGTCGGTCGGTCAGATCCCGGACTACATCGAGGGAGAGGGGACGATCGTCAGCGGGGCGGCGGCGGACAAGGCGACCAAGGCCGCGCAGGCCGTCGTCCCCGGAGGCATCAACGACCGGGTGGTGAAGCTGAGCAACGGCGAGTATGAGGTCCACAACATCAGCGTCAACTGGCCGCACCACATCTTCGTAAGCAAGAACTTCAAGGTCCTCGGCTACGAGTAGGCCCCGCGATAGTGCGCCGGTGCCCGTGGCTGGCTTGGGTCCCGTTGTGGCGTGCCGCCAGGGGCAATCCGGCCTTCTGGACCCACGGCGCATCAGCGTTCGCCGAGCGGAGCGAGGTCAGGATGTGGGCCGAGCTCCACAGGGCTGCCGACGGCTTCCTGCCCCCGCCGGCAGCCCCAAGACTCATGGCCACCGGCCCTATCCACTTGTGGGCGCGCGTGGGCGCAGCGCGGGCGGAGCGGGCCGGAGGCAGGAGCGTCGCCCGCAGCGGAGCCGGGAAGCGCGCCCGGCGGAGCGGAGCGCAGCCGGGGCTTGATGAACGTAGGGACCTCGTCGGGCGTGAGCCACTCGACGGCCGTCGTCTCACTGGACGTGCGCTCGGTGCCGGCCACTGGTTCGCAGCGGAAGACCAGGGCCACGACGCCCAGCTCCATGTTCTTGCAGACGGCGAGTTTGCGGTAGCAGATGAGGGTGCAGGCGATGCTCGTGTAAGCGAGGAAGCGGTCGGCCTTGCGTTCGTAGCGGCGGTGCGGTCGGCGGTATCCGATGAGCCAGGCCGTGTCGTCTCCTGATCAAGCCGGACGAAGGTCAGATGGTGAACGGCCGCCGGCGGAGGAACTCGGCATCTACCCGCACGCCGAGTTGGGGCAGGACGACATGTCGCGCCCTCAACTGTGCACCCTTAAACGAGCTTCGGACGCGCAGCGCACGCAGCTTTTCGCCGCCGGGCGAACTTCGAGGCGCTCCGTCGGGATCGGCTCACCGCATTGCACGCAGCGCCCGTAGTCGCCTCTCTCCAACCGCTCCAGAGCGCGATCGAGATCGTCCAGATGCTCGCGCGCCTGGGCCAGCAGGGCGGCGACGTGCGCCCGCTCGAAGGCCGTGCTCGCCCCCTCCGGGTCGTGCTCGTCGTCAATGGCCACCAGTGCGTTCGCCTCGACGATCCCTTCGAACTCACGGCTAAGGGCGGATATCTGCCGCAGCGTGCCCACACGGTCGGCCGCGAGCAGCGCCCGCATCGACTCGCCCTGGGGTGCGGGAAAAGCGGCATTGGTGCATTCATCGCTCATATCGGAGGAAACCTCATTGCCTTATGCCGAATTCCCGGGTGCTCGGGCGACGACGGCCTCAGCGATGACGTGGGCGGCCACGCTGGTACTGCTTCGGCCACGGGACGTCGTCACCGAGCACCTGGGCCGCGCGGAGCGGCCAGGTCGGGTTGCGCAGCAGTTCGCGCGCGAGCATGATCGCGTCGGCCGAGCGGTCCACGAGGATCTGGTCGGCCTGCTCCGGTGCGGTGATCAGGCCGACCGCGGAGACGGGCAGCGCCGCGCCCTCGCGGACGGTTCGGGCGAAGGGCACCTGGTAGCCGGGCTCCACTTCGATACGGGCGTTGTGGACGAGCCCGCCGCTGGTGATGTCCACCAGATCGACGCCGTGGGCCACCAGGTGCCGCGACAGCTCGACCGTCTCCTCCGGGGTCCAGCCGCCGTCGGCCCAGTCCGTGGCCGAGAAGCGCACGAACAGCGGGCGGTCCTTCGGCCACTGCGCCCGTACGGCGTCGGTGACCTGGACGAGGAAACGGCTGCGCCCGTCGAGATCGCCTCCGTACTCGTCGCTGCGGTAGTTGGACAGCGGTGACAGGAACTGGTGCAGCAGATAGCCGTGCGCGGCGTGGATCTCCAGGACCTCGAAGCCGGCGGACAGCGCCCGCGCGGCGGCCTCGCCGAAGGCCCGGACCAGAGCGCGGATGTCGTCCGCGCCGAGCTCCCGCGGGGCTGGCCAGTCGCCGAACGGCAGCGGTGACGGTGCGACCGTCTGCCATCCTCCGGCCTCCGGTTCGACGTACACGTCACCCTCCCAGGGCGGTGCCGTCGACGCCTTGCGGCCGGCATGGGAGATCTGGATGCCGGCAATGGCTCCCTGCCCGTGGACGAAGTCGGTGATCCGCTTGTACGCGGCGGCCTGCCCGTCATCCCAGATGCCGGCGTCGGAAGGGGTGATCCGGCCCTCAGGCTCCACTGCCGTGGCCTCCTGCATGACCAGGCCGGACCCGCCGCGTGCCAGGGAGCCGAGATGGACCAGATGCCAGTCCTGCGGATAGCCGTCGACCGAGCTGTACTGGCACATGGGAGCCACCCAGGCCCGGTTTGGGAAGGTCGTGCCGCGGAGGGTGAGCGGCGAGAAGAGACGGCTCATCGGAGGCCTCGCAGGAGGGATGTGGGACGCCGGGTGCCCCTCAGCCGTCGAGCCGTGACGGCCTGCATTCCTGCGGGGCGCCCCGCACGGTGGGTGCACCCGAGTACCCCGGCCGCTCGTGGCACACACCACCGGCCAGGCGCGCTCACCCGCGCGGATGTCCCTGGCCGTGGTCGGGGTGAGGCGGAGCACGTCGACGATGTCAACGGGGGCGGCGGCGCGCCGTTCCTCGACGTGCGCACCTGGGTCGTCGTCCTGATCGCCCTCTTCGGCGCCTGACTCTCGCACACCTTCCTGGCCCCCGCCATCGAGTCCGGCACGAGCTCCGGAGTGAGCGTCGTAAACGGCGCACACACCTAGACGAGTAGATAAGAGGAGGTCGCGGTGTTCCTGCCCAAGTACTCGGACAGCCCGACCCGCCGCCCGCCCACACCCACGCGCCGACCGACCCGGCCCCCGTCCGAGCCCGGAAGGCTGCGGGTGTCTCGGCCGAGCTGAATTTCCATGATCTGCGGCACACGGGCAACACGCTGGCCTCCGTGGCCGAGGCCAGCCCGCGGGAGCTGATGACTCGGATGGGCCACAGCAGCTCGCGCGCCGCGCTGATCTATCGGCACATGACCAGCGACCCGGAGCGGGCCACCGCCGATCGGCTCGGTGCGATGATCCAGGGAGGTGGGGGAGCGGCCTCCGACCTGTCCGAGAAGGATCCTGCGGGCCCGTAGTGGCACGCCTGTGGCACGACCCCTGAAACGCCGAAGGGCCAGCCTGGGAGGAAACCCCTCCTGAGCTGGCCCTTCTCTCGGTGCCCCCGGCAGGATTCGAACCTGCGACACCCGCTTTAGGAGAGCGGTGCTCTATCCCCTGAGCTACGAAGGCATTGCTCGTTCGGTGGCGATGCAGCCACCGCGGACAGTGTAGCGGGTGGTCCGTCGCGGTACGGGGCGGCGGGGGGAGTGAGTCAGGACGTCGGGACCGGGTTGAAGCGGGAGGCCGTGTGGAGGTCCGACTCGATGTGGGCGGCGGTCGTGCGGAGGGCGGGGAGGACGTCGTGGACGCAGTCCTCCAGGGTGCGGCGGGCCGCGTGCGTGGCCACGTTCAGCGCGGCGACCGCCCGGCCGGCCCGGTCCCGTACCGGTACGGCGACGGACCGCAGCCCGGACTCCAGTTCCTCGTCGGCCAGGGCGTACCCCTGGTCGCGCACCTCGGCGAGGGCCGGCGGGAGGGGGGAGGCGGTGTCCGCCAGGAGGACGCGGCCCAGGGAGGTCGCCGCGGCGGGCAGGCGGGCGCCGACGGTGACGTGCACCGTGAGGACCCGGCTCGGGCCCGCCCCGGCGGTGTACTGGATCTCCGAGCCATCGGGCGTCAGCACCGCCAGCGCCGTCGGTTCGTGCAAACGGTCCGTGAGGGAGCGCAGGTGGGGTTCGGCCAGGCGGGGGAGCGTGGTGCGGGACAGCGGCGGGAAGCCGAGGTCCAGGACGCGCGGGGTGAGGGCGAAGGTGCGGTCGGGGCGGGCGAGCACCAGGCCGAGGTGTTCGTGGGTGAGCAGCGCGCGGCGGGCCGTGGCCCGGGCGAGCCCGGTCGCCCGTGCCACCTCGCTCAGGGACAGCGCCGCGCGGCCCTCGCCGAAGGCGGTCGGCACGGTCAGGCCGCGCGCCAGGGACTCCACGAAGTCCCGGCCCAGCTGGTGCTTGGACTCCGTCGTCCAGGTCGCCAGGCCCGCGGGGGGCGGCCCCGGCGCGGGCGGTGGTGCCGTGCGCAGGTCGGACTCCATCGCCGCCACCGCTGTACGCAGGCGCGGCAGGAGGCTGGTGCGCAGGTCGGCCGCGGAGTGCCGGCTGGTGTGGCTGACCACGCTCGCCACGCAGGCCAGGCGGCCGGTGCCCGGATCCCGCACGGGTACGGAGACGGCGACCAGGCCCGGTTCGATCAGCTGGTCGTCCACCGCCCAGCCGTCCCGGCGCGCCCGCTCCACCTGGTGCGGGAAGGCCGCGTCGTGCGGGAAGGCCGGGTCGTCGGTGGGTGTCTGACGGGGCGGTACGGCGGGAAAGGCCGCGTCCGTCGGGTCGGCCGCGCGCCGGGCACGCCAGCGGGCCCAGTCCGGCTCGCTCCACTCGGTGGCGAACAGCGGCCCCGGTGCGGTGCGTTCGGCCGGCAGCAGGTCGCCGATGCGGAAGCTCACGGACAGCGCGCGGCGGCGGGTGGCCTGGTGGATGAAGCGGATGCCGTCGAGGTCGGCGACCGCGAGCGACACCGACTCGTCCAGTTCGTCGGCGAGGGCGTCGGCGCGGGCGCCGAGCAGCGCGGGCAGCCGCAGGGCGGCGAGGTAGGCGTTGCCCAGTTCCATCACGCGGGGGGTCAGGACGACGTCCCGGCCGTCGAGGCGGACGTAGTCCATGCGGGAGAGGGTCGCGGTGATGCGGTCGACCGTGGAGCGGGCGAGGCCGGTGGCGCGTTCCAGCGCGCTCGGCGTCAGCGTGCCGCCCGCCTCGGTCAGCCGCCGCAGCACCCCGACCCCGCGCAGCAACGGCCCGACCGTTTCCCCCGCTTCGGCGCGGGCGTCGGCATTCGGGGCGGTCTTCGCGGGCATCGGCTCTCCGGTACGGCAGAGGGGCACGCCTACGGTAATCCCGCCCGGCGTCCCTCCGCCCCAAGTGCCGGCCGTGACCGGCCAGGGAGCTCCGGCCGCCCCGGGGCCACGCCTGCCCGCCGGGTCCTACGCCCGTGTCACCCGCACCTTGTAGTTCCCGTCGGCGTCCGTGCCGACCACCTCGACGGTGATGCCGTGGGCCGGGTCCTTGAAGGTCTCGCCGGGGGAGAAGGGGGCGTCGGAGAGTTCCGCCTGGACGTTGGGGCTGCGCGTGCAGCCGCCGCTGCCCCGGTGGCTGTCGTACACCGTGACCGGACCGCGTCCGGTGTCGACGGTGCCGTCCACCTTGTAGATCAGCACGCCCGGTTTGCACACCGCCTCGTCGTTGCCGCCCGGCGCGCGGACCTCCAGCGCGTACGAGCTCTGCGCGTTGACGGGCACGAGGATGAGCTTTCCGCCGCCCGGCTTGTACAGCGGCGACAGCAGGTACTCGACGCTGCCCCGGATCGCCGCGCAGCCCACCTGGGAGCCGTCCAGCCAGCCCAGCTTCCACTTGTGCCAGGCGAGCAGGTCGTTGTCGGCCCCCCAGTCCTCGCTCATGATGTCCCAGTGCCCGACCGCGCCCCCGCCCTCCTGCGTGTACAGGTCGGGCAGGCCGAAGGTGTGGCCGTTCTCGTGGGGCAGCACGCGGTAGCCGGTGCGGGGGAAGGAGCCGGAACCGTCGTCCTGGCGGGAGTAGATGAAGGACGCGTTGGCGACGGTGACGCCGTCGGCGACCGGGGCGTCGGTGTTGCCGGCGAAGGTCACGGACAGGACGGTGTCCAGGGCGGAGGGGCCGGCGTTCGGGGTGACCAGGACGTTGAGGATGTCGTACGAGCGGAAGTCCACCCTCGGGTCGGCCGCGGCCACGATGTCCTTCACCAGCTGCCGGTAGCCGGGATCGAAGGGCGCGCCGCGCTCTATGCCGTACTGCTTGAAGGGCTTGGGCATCCGCAGCCATGTGGTGATCGGCGTCTGGGGCCGGTAGTCGAGGCGGCCGTAGGACGCGGTGCGGAACCACTCCTGGGTCTGCGGGAAGAACTCGTGGAAGCGGTCCATCGCGCTGCCCTGCCCGGGGGCGTCGGAGAAGTCGATCATCAGGGTCAGGGCGCGGACCGTGCCGGTGGAGTGGGCGTAGCCGCGCGGGGTGGGCAGGCCCTCGGTCATCTGTATGTCGACGGCGCCGTGGACCATACAGGGGGTGGAGCGGGCCAGGCCGGCGGGGCCGGCGGTGGTGGGCGCCGTCAGGTGTCCGGCCCCGGCCGAGGTGCTGACGGCGAAGGTCAGCGCGGTCACCACGGCGAGAGCGCCCATCCGGCGCAGGCGTATGCGGCTGCGGCGCGGGCGGCCGGCGCGTATGTGGCGGCGGGGCGGCTGCGGCTGCATGCATGGACCTCTCGCTCCACGGCAGCCGCGGGTCTCCGGCTGCACCCATGCGATCACCCTGTGTCGGAGGGGTGCGGGGCGCGCGCTGGACGAGACCGATCGTGGGAATGCGGGTCCGCACGAGGGTGAATCCCGGCGGAATATGAGTGTGGCTCAGGTCACATAGATTCTTCTCCTGGGCGGGAAATATCCGGGGAGCCTCTCCCCGTTTAGTCATGTGTCCGAGCGAAACAGGGACCGGCTCCCCGGATCACCCTCTGACCTCGGAAGAGACTTCCGAACAGCTCCGACGGCTTCCCACAGCTCCAACAGCTTCCGTATCGCCACCGAGGAGAGTCCACCGTGCCGACCGCGACCACCCCCGCACCGCGCAAGGCGCCCCGGCCCCGTGCCGACGCAGTGCGCAACCGGGAGCGGATCGTCACCGCCGCCCGGGAGATGTTCGTCGAGCACGGCCCGGACGTGCCGCTCGACGAGATCGCCCGCCGGGCCGGCGTCGGCAACGCCACGGTGTACCGCAACTTCCCCGACCGCGAGGCCCTCGTCCGTGAGGTCGTCTGCTCCGTCATGGACCGTACGGCCGAGGCGGCCGAGGTGGCCCTCGCCGAGACCGGGGACGCCTTCGCCGCACTGGAGCACTTCGTGCACGCCGCCGCCGACGAGCGGATCAGCGCGCTGTGCCCGATGATCTCCAGCAGTTTCGACCAGCACCACCCCGACCTGGAGGCCTCCCGCGAGCGCGTCGAACAGCTCGTGGACGAGGTCATGGGCCGGGCCCGGGCGGCCGGTCAGCTCCGGCCCGACGTCGGCGTCGGCGACGTGATGATCGCCGTGGCCCAGCTGAGCCGGCCCCCGGCCGGCACGGACTGCCTGCACAGCGACCGTTTCGTCCACCGTCACCTGCAGCTGTTCCTCGACGGCCTGCGGGCGCCCGCCCGCTCCACCCTGCCGGGCACGGCCGTGACCATCGAGGAGCTGCGCGCGTGCTGACCGATTAGTTCGGCTCCCGACCCCAGTCCACCCGTAGGCCGACCCGGCGCTCCGGCCGTCACCGTCGACGAGCCGCACCCTGAGTTTCCGTTTTTTCGCCCTGCTCCCTCTTTTCTCGATCTTTCCCGCACATTTTCCGTCACGAAGTCCCGAAGTGGGTATCCCCATGTCCGAAACAGCCCTCAAGGCTCGCGGCGCCGCCGCGCCGGCCGGCGACGCCAACCGCTGGAAGGCGCTCGTCTTCATCGCGCTCGCCCAGCTGATGGTCGTCCTCGACGCCACCATCGTGAACATCGCCCTGCCCTCCGCCCAGACCGACCTCGGCATATCCGACGGCAACCGGCAGTGGGTCGTCACGGCCTACGCCCTCGCCTTCGGCGGCCTGCTGCTCTTCGGCGGCCGGATCGCCGACAAGTGGGGCCGCAAGCGCGCCTTCGTCACCGGCCTGGCGGGCTTCGCCCTCGCCTCCGCGCTCGGCGGTGCCGCCACCACCGGCCCGATGATGTTCGGTGCACGCGCCCTCCAGGGCGTCTTCGGCGCCCTGCTCGCCCCGGCCGCGCTGTCCCTGCTCGCGGTGATGTTCACCGACGCCAAGGAGCGCGCCAAGGCGTTCGGCATCTACGGCGCGATCGCCGGCGGTGGCGGTGCGGTAGGCCTGATCCTCGGCGGTTTCCTCACCGAGTACCTGAACTGGCGCTGGACCTTCTTCGTGAACGTCCCGTTCGCCGTCGTCGCCGCGGCCGGTGCCTACTTCGTCATCCGTGAGCCCGAGGGCGGCCGCAACCGCTCCCCGCTCGACATCCCCGGCGTGATCCTGTCCACCCTCGGCCTGGTCGCGCTCGTCTACGGCTTCACCCGCGCCGAGTCCGACGGCTGGGGCGACGGCGTGACCGTCTCGATGTTCGTCGCGTCCGCGGTACTGCTGCTGTCCTTCGTGGTCGTCGAGTCCCGGGTCAAGGCCCCGCTGCTGCCGCTGCGCGTGGTGACCGACCGCAACCGCGGCGGCATCTACCTCTCCCTCGGCCTCGCGATCATCGGCATGTTCGGTCTGTTCCTCTTCCTGACCTACTATCTGCAGGTCGTGAAGGGCTACTCGCCGGTCAAGACCGGCTTCGCCTTCCTGCCGATGGTGGCCGGCATGATCACCGGCTCCACCCAGATCGGCACCCGGCTGATGACCCGGATCCCGGCCCGCTTCCTGATGGGCCCCGGCTTCCTGGTCGCCGCGCTCGGCATGCTGATCCTGACCCAGCTGAAGGTCGACTCCGCGTACGGCACCCAGCTGCTGCCCGCGATGGTGCTGCTCGGTCTCGGTATGGGTACGGCCTTCATGCCGGCGATGTCCCTGGCCACCCAGGGCGTCCAGCCCCGGGACGCCGGTGTCGCCTCCGCGATGGTCAACACCTCGCAGCAGGTGGGCGGCGCGATCGGTACCGCCCTGCTGAACACCATCGCCGCCTCGGCGACCACCTCGTACATCAAGGACCACATCGCCGGTGCCACCGCCAGGCCCCAGCAGCAGCTGGTGCAGCTCCAGGGCATGGTGCACGGCTACAGCACCGCGATCTGGTTCGCCGTCGGCATCCTGGCTCTGGCCGCCCTGATCGCCTTCACCTTCGTCAACGCCGGCCGCCCGGGCGGCACCGAGGTGATCGTCGGCGAGGGCGCGGGCGCCGAGGACGAGCTGCCGGTGCCGGTGGTGGCCCACTGACCGTGAACCGCTAGCGGAGCCAGGGCAGGTCCGCACCCGCTTCGTTGGGCTGGAGGCCCTCGGCGACGATCTCCATGATCTCGCCGAGGGCCTTCTGCTGTTCCGGGCTGAGCCGTTCGAACATCGCCTGCCGTACGGCGGCCACATGGCCGGGCGCGGTACGCCTGAGCACCTCGGCGCCCTCCTCGGTGAGCACCGCGAACTGGCCGCGCTTGTCGGAGGAGCAGTCCTCGCGCCGCACCCAGCCGTTCTTCTCCAGCCGCGCGATCGCGTGCGACAGCCGGGAGCGGGTGATCTTCGCCTGCATCGCCAGCTCGGTCATCCGCAGCCGCCGGCGCGGGGCCTCGGCGAGGCCGACGAGCAGCCCGTAGTAGATGTGCGGCATGCCCGCGTCGCGCTGCAACTGCCGGTCGAGGTGGTCCTCCAGCAGGGTGGTGGCGTGCAGATAGGCGCGCCAGACGCGCTGTTCCTCGTCGGTGAGCCAGCGGGGCCGCGCGGCGGAGTCGGGTGCCGTGTTCATGTGTCCCACTGTACGAGGCATCTCCTTGAAACTTGAACAAGTAAGGCGTACCGTCGACGTACAACTTGAGAGTTAAAGCAATGTCGTCCACGGGAGCCGCTGCCATGTCCACCGCCGCCCAGGAGAAGCCCGCCGCCGGGCCGGAGCGCATGCCCGCCCTGTACCTCAGCCACGGCGCCCCGCCGCTCGCCGACGACCCCATTTGGCCCGGTGAGCTCGCCGCCTGGTCCGCCGGCCTGCCCCGCCCCAAGGCGATCCTCATGGTCTCCGCCCACTGGGAGGAGGCCCCGCTCGCGGTGGGCGCGGTCCGGACGGTCCCGCTCGTCTACGACTTCTGGGGCTTCCCCGAGCACTACTACCAGGTGCGCTACGACGCCCCCGGCGCACCCGAGCTGGCCGCATCCGTGCGCAAGCTGCTGCGTGCCCCCGGCATCCCCGTCCAGGACATCCCCGAGCGCGGTCTCGACCACGGCGCCTACGTCCCGCTCGTCGAGATGTACCCCGCCGCCGACATCCCCGTCCTGCAGATCTCCATGCCCACCCTGGACCCGGTCCGCCTGATGGACGTCGGCCGCAAGCTCGCGCCGCTGCGCGACGAGGGCGTGCTGATCGTCGGCTCCGGCTTCTTCACCCACAATCTGGCCGCCCTGCGATACGCGGGGTCCGGTGTGCCGAGCTGGTCCTCCGAGTTCGACGACTGGGGCCGCCGCGCCCTCCAGGCCCGCGACTGGGACGCCCTGCTCGACTTCCTGAACAAGGCCCCGGCCGGCCGCTACGCCCACCCCCGTACCGAACACTTCGCCCCGCTCTTCGTCACCATGGGCGCGGCGGAGGCCGGCGGTGAGCTCGACGCGCAGAAGTCCGTGATCGACGGGTTCTGGATGGGGATGGCGAAGCGGTCCGTGCAGTTCGGCTGACCGCCGGCGCGGGCTACAGGTCCTTCTCGTACCAGGCCACGTCCCAGTAGCGGCCGAACTTGCGGCCGACCTCGCGGTACGTGCCGACGTACCGGAAGCCGAAGCGGGCGTGCAGCCGCTCGGAGGCCTCGTTGGGCTGGGCGATCCCGGCGTAGGCGCGGTGCACGTCCTCGTCGGCCAGCGCATGGAAGAGGGCGTCGTAGAGCAGCGTGCCGATGCCGCGCCGGCCGGTGGTGCCGCCTCCGGGGGAGTCCGGGGCGAGATACACCGAGACCTCCACGGACGTGCCGTACGCGGGCTTCGGCCGGTAAGGGCTGGATGTGGCGTACCCCAGAATCTCCTGTGACTCCGCGCACGTGGCAACCATCAGGCGGTGCGGGCCGTCTTCCGGGTGGGAGAGCAGCCAAGGGCGGCGCTCTTCCGGAGTGAAGATCGCGGTATCGAATGTGATGGCCGTCTCGCGTACGTAGTGGTTGTAGATCGCCGTGAGGGCGTCGAGATCCCCCTCGACTCCTGGTCTGACCTGCGCCTCTGTACGTTCCGTCGGCATCTCGCCTCCCATGTGGCGGAACAGGGTACTGCATGATCAGAAAAATTGGGGTGCGGGTTGGGAATTCTGTCCGGATTCCAGTCGTTGTTTCCGTCGGATGCAGGGCACTCGGAGAGAGTCGCCAGAGACACTCCCCCCGCTGCCGAGCGTTCAGCAGGACCACCCGCCAGCCCACCATCGCAAGGGAGCACGCATGGCAACCCGTGCCGTCGCCCGTCGTCAGTCCGCCACCGGCGAGACGGCCGACTCGGCAAGCAGTGTTCGCGCACACGGCGGCGAGATCGCGGACCGCGACCTGGTCGGCATGTACCTCGACGAGATCGCGCGTACGCCGCTGCTCGACGCCGCAAAGGAAGTCGAGCTGTCCCAGACCATCGAGGCGGGTGTCTTCGCGCAGCAGATCCTCGACGGTGAGGAGGAGTCGGCCTCGACCGCCTCCCGCGAGGAGCTGCAGGCGCTGGTGGCCGCCGGTGAGCGGGCGAAGGACGTCTTCATCCGTTCCAACCTCCGCCTGGTCGTGGCGGTGGCCCGGCGCTACCCGCGAAGCGGCCTGCCCCTGCTCGACCTGATCCAGGAGGGCAACGCCGGACTGGTGCGCGCGGTCGAGAAGTTCGACTACCGCAAGGGCTTCAAGTTCTCGACGTACGCCACCTGGTGGATCCGTCAGGCCATCACCCGCTCCATCGCCGACCAGTCCCGCACCATCCGGCTCCCCGTCCACCTGGTGGAGGAGCTGGGCCGCATCCGCCGCGTGCAGCGCGAGTTCAACCGTGAGAACGGCCGCGACCCGGAGCCCGCGGAGATCGCCAAGGAGCTGGGTGCGAGTCCGGAGCGCGTCATCGACGTCCTCGACTGGGCCCGTGACCCGGTCTCGCTGAACATGTCGGTGGACGACGAGGGCGAGACCCAGTTCGGCGACCTGCTGGAGGACACGTCCGCGGTGTCGCCGGAACAGTCGGTGCTGACGCTGCTCCGCAGCGAGGAACTGGACGACCTGATCGGCCGCCTGGACCAGCGCACGGCCTCCATCATCAAGATGCGCTACGGCATCGAGGACGGCCGCGAGCGCACCCTGACCGAGGTCGGCAAGGAGCACGGCCTGACCCGCGAGCGCATCCGCCAGATCGAGAAGCACGCCCTGCTCGAACTGAAGAAGCTGGCCCGCCAGACCGGCTTCGACGCGGCGGCGTAACGGAGTTCGGTGCGGGGAGCCGGCGCCGGTGCCGTGAGAGGGCCGGGCGCCGTCGGGTGCGGGTACGGCGTGCTTGGGGCACGCCCCCACGCTTGGCGGTTGCCGGCCTGCGGCGCCCGTGGGCGTACGGTGCGCCGGGGCCCGGGGTGTCTGCGGACGTGCCGCTCGCCGGGGCGCGTGTGATCCCTGTGGGCGTACGGTGCCTGGGGGAGCGCACGCCGGTCGCGGAAGACGGCGCAAACATGGCGTGGTCCCATCGCTTCAACTCCCGGGCCCGCGGGAACAACCTCTCCGGGCCCCACAGCAGCCAGGCCCGGGAACCGCACTCCCCCTGCACCACACAGACCGGCCGACCCACGCGCCCACTCGGCACGACCCACGCCCCCACAGCCACGTCCCGACGCACATCCCCCCCCGGCGCCGGGACCTTCCCGAGCCGGGTCTCGGTACCCACCCCCCGGGTGCCGAGACCCGGCTTCATTTGTGTCGGCTGTCTCCGCCGTATCCGCGCGCCGCAGGCTCACGGTTCGTCAACTGCGAGACCCTGTTCCCGACTTGAGGGTCCTCTCGGGTCACCTGCTGTCCGCTGCGCACAGGACCTCATCAGGCCACTGCCGCCCGGACCCGCAGCGCACTCGCCGCCCAGTCGATGACGGCGTCAAAGGCACCGGGACCGGCCGGCCGTTGACGAGGGCGAGCGGTCGGTCCACGATCCGCCGGATCACCTCCAGGCCGAGGCCGAGCTCGCGCAGCGTCCGTACGAGCGCCGGCCGGGCGACGGCCTCGGGGCCGTAGCGGCGACAACCGGCCGGGGTCGGGCCTGGAAGCGAATCGTCGTGACCGACAGCCCGGTACGTCGGGCCAGCTCACCGATCGGGTAGGTGCCGCCGTGCATGAGCCCCACCCTCGGCTCGCCCCTTGCGGGAGACCCAAGTCTGCTTGCGGGAGACTCAAGTCTGCGCGGGTGAGGGGACGGTGGCCCGTCCTGGACGGCGGCCCACCCCGTACCTGAACCCCGGGGTGGACCGCCGGATGGCAGATTCTGCCACAGGGACATAATCTGCCGGGATGAGCACCACCTCCGGCAGCACCTCCGGCACCTCCCACCAGCAGATTTCCGCCTCCTCGCCCCTTTCGCTGACCGAGCGCCGGAAGGCCGAGACCCGGATGGAGATCGCCCGCGCCGCGGCCGCCCTGTTCGTCCGCCAGGGCCTGAAGGCGACCCGCGCCGAGGACATCGCGCAGGCCGCGGGCATCGCACCGCGGACGTTCTACCGCTACTTCGCCACCAAGGAGGAAGCGGTCGCCCCCCTCTACGCGGCGGGCGCCCAGCGCTGGGCGGAAGCGGTCCGCTCGGCCCCGGCCCACCTCACGGTCCCCGAGGCCCTGGAACACGCCGTCCACCACACCCTCACCCCCGGCGCGGGCGTCTCGGCGGCGTCCTGGGAATGGGTCCGCACCCTGATCCGCCTGGCCGGCACCAGCCCCGCCCTGCGCAAGGTCTGGGCCGAGGTCTGCCAGGAATCGGACCGCACCCTGGCCGACGTCCTTGCGGCCCGGATGCGGTCAACGGAGGCTGGAGGGCACCGAGTTGGAGTCGACGAAGCCGAGGCCGGGGAAGCGGGCGGTGTCGATGAGGGCGGGGCGGGCGCTGGGCGCCAGGCGGGCGGGCGACACAGGGGCCCCGGCGACAACGTTGCCTCGCGCCCAGCGACCCCTGCACCGGCCACCCCGGACCCCCGATCGGTCCTGTCGGACTCGCGGCCGGCCACCCCGGACCTCCGCTTCGCCGCGGCCGTCGCGGGCGCAGCCGTTCGCGTGGCCGTGGAGTCCTGGGCCGCCACCTCCTCCCCGCCCACCGGCCCGGAAGGCCCCGCGGCCCTGGCGCTGCGCAACCTCGCGTCCTTGCGGGGTTTTCAGTGGGAGGGCGTGGAGGGCTAGGGCCGGTCGAGGTCAGGTCGTCACCGCGATGCCCCGTCCCCGGAACCGCCCGCTCCCGCCCGACTCAGTCGTCCCCCCAACTCCCGGACGCACGCCACGAGTTCATCCGGTGTCCGCACCGTGAACTCGTACCCCGTCATCGCCAGCCGCATTGCCAGCCAGTCCACCGGGTCCCCGGAGATGCCGCTCAGCACGCAACCGCCCTCGCCGTCGTCCTCCGGCACCCCGACCCAGGCCGGCACCTTCGCGGAGACCTGCTGCGCCGGTGCGGCGAACCGCACCGCGAACTCGTACGTCTCCTGCCGCCGGTGGATGGACTGCCGCAGATACTCGGCGGCGCTCCCCGTAGGCAGCTCCCGCGGAGCGAACCGTGCTCCGGTCGCGAACGGCTCGCTCACCCGGTCCACCCGGAAGGTCCGCCAGTCGGAGCGGTCGAGGTCGTAGGCGACCAGATACCACCGCCGGCCGGTCGACACCAGCCGGTGCGGCTCGGTCAGCCGCCGCGACTCGCCGCCTTCCCTGTCGCGGTAGGCGAACCGCAGCCGCTCGTGCCCCGCCACCGTCGACGCCATCACGGTCAGTGTCTCCGGCGCGATGCTCGGCCCGTCCCCGCTGGTCAGCGCCGTGGTAGCCGCCTGCAGTGTGGACAGCCGGTGGCGCAGCCGGGCCGGCAGCACCTGCTCCAGCTTGGCCAGGGCCCGTACCGACGCCTCGTCCACGCCCTCCACCGCATGCCCGGCGCCGGCCCGCAGCCCCACGGCGATCGCCACCGCCTCCTCGTCGTCCAGCACCAGCGGCGGCATCGCCTTGCCCGCGACCAGCCGGTACCCGCCGTCCGCGCCCTTCGTGGCCTGCACCGGGTAGCCCAGCTCCCGCAGCCGGTCGATGTCCCGCCGCACGGTACGACGCGACACTCCGAGCCGCTCGGCGAGTTCTCCGCCGGGCCACTCGCGGGGCGTCTGGAGGAGCGAGAGGAGTTGCAGCAGCCGGGCGGGTGTGTCGGTGGTCATACAGGCGAGAATGCCGTACGACTAGGTCATGATCTGACCTAATGGGGCCCTACGGTCACTCCATGACCTCGATCGACCGCAACGCCGAGCAGGGGCGCGGGGAACTGCGCGACCGGCCACGGACCACGGACAGCCGGACCGTCACGGACACTCCCACGATGCTGCCCACCACCCTTCCCGACCGGGCGCGCTGGGTCGCCCTCGCGATCGTCATGACCGCGGCCTTCATGGACCTGGTGGACGTGACGATCGTCAACATCGCCATTCCGTCCATCCAGCGGAGCGCCCACGCATCGGTCAGCCAGATCCAGTGGATCACCGCCGGCTACGCCCTGGCCTTCGCCGCGGGTCTGATCACCGGCGGCCGTCTCGGCGACATCCACGGCCGTAAGCGGCTGTTCCTGATCGGTGTCAGCGGCTTCACTCTCGCCTCCGCCCTGTGCGGTTTCGCCGCGAACCCGGAGATGCTGGTCGCCTCGCGGATCCTGCAGGGCGGTATGGCGGCGATGATGGTGCCGCAGGTGCTGTCGATCGTGCATGCCACCTTCCCCGCCCACGAACGGGGCAAGGTGTTCGGCCTGTTCGGCGCGATCGTCGGTCTGGGCGCGGTCTCCGGACCGCTGCTCGGCGCGCTGCTGACCGAGTGGAACCTGTTCGGCCTCGAATGGCGGCCCATCTTCCTCATCAACCTCCCCGTCGGCGTCCTGGCCTGGATCCTGGGCCGCCGCTTCATCACCGAGTCGAAGGCCCCCAGGGCGCTGAAGCTCGACCTCGTCGGTGTCGCCCTGGTCTCGCTGGGCCTGCTGATGCTGCTCTACCCGCTCACGCGCGGCCGCGAGCTGGGCTGGCCGCTGTGGGGGTACGTCTGCATGGCCGGCGCGCTCGCCGTCTTCGCGGCGCTGGTGTCGTACGAAAAACGGAAGGCGGCCAGGGACGGTTCCCCGCTCATCGAGCTGTCCCTCTTCCGGGTGAAGAGCTTCGCCGCGGGCATCGCCGTACAGACCGTCTTCGGTGTCGCACTCGGCATCTTCTTCCTGGTCTGGACGCTGTACATGCAGATCGGCCTGGGCTGGAGCCCGCTGCGGGCGGGGCTGACCGGCGTGCCGTTCTCCCTCGCGGTGTCCACGGCGGCCGGGATGTCGGTGCAGAAGCTGGTCCCGCGGTTCGGACGGAAGGTGCTCCAGGCGGGCGCGCTGATCATGGGCGTGGGGGTACTGCTCTACCTGGGGGAGGCACACCGGTACGGGCTCACCGTCGCCTCCTGGCAGATGGCCCTGCCGCTGGTCGTGATGGGCGCGGGGATGGGGCTGATCGTCGCCCCGCTGACCGACGCGGTGCTCTCGGAGGTGCCGCGCGAGCACGCCGGTTCCGCGTCCGGGCTGATCAACACGGTGCAGCAGATGGGCAACGCGCTCGGTCTGGGGCTCGTGTCGGTGGTGTTCTTCGGTGAGATCGGTGACCGGCTGTCCCCGGCCCGGGTCGGCCCGGCCTTCGTGCACGCCTTCCAGCACGCGCTGTGGTGGGTCGCCGGGATCATGGGCGTGATCTTCCTGCTGATGTCCGCCCTGCCGAAGCGGCCCGCGCAGCATGTCGAGGGGGCGGCGGAAGAGGAGCTGGCCGTGCCGGAGAAGGAACCCGAGCTGGTGCCCTGACCAGGCACGTCGAAGGCCCGGCACCGACCAGGTGCCGGGCCGCTCTGCTGGTGCGGACACGGTCGGAAGCCCGATCATGCCCGGTTGAAGTCTGAACCTGTTTACTTTCCGGAAATCCCGGCGTAGCCTCGCATCGAAACCACACGTTCGGGCATCAGTCGGAAGTGAACGGACACAGGCGGAGGCCAACGACATGTACGCACCGGAACGGCAGCAGGAGATCCTCCGGCTCGCACGTGACGGCGGCCGGGTGGACGTGCTGTCGCTGGCCGAGGAGTTCCAGGTCACCGCGGAAACGATCCGCCGCGATCTGAAGGCCCTCGACCGCGCCGGCCTCGTCCGCCGGGTGCACGGCGGTGCCATCCCGGCGGGCCGCCTCGACTTCGAACCGGACCTCACCGAACGCGAGTCGACCGCCGCCGACGAGAAGGACCGCATCGCCAAGGCCGCCCTCGCCGAACTGCCGACCGAGGGCACGATGATCCTCGACGCCGGTACGACGGTCGCCCGGGTCGCCGCCGGGATCCCGCTGGAGGCCTCCCTCACCGTCGTCACGCACAGCCTGCCCATAGCCGCCCGCCTGGCCGACCACCCGGGCATCCAGCTTCACCTCGTCGGGGGGCGCGTACGGCACCGCACGCGCGCCGCCGTGGACGCCTGGGCGCTCCGCGCGTACGGCGAGATCCGTGCCGACGTGCTGTTCGTGGCCGCGAACGGCTTCTCCGCCGAACACGGCCTGACCACCCCGGACCTCGCCGAGGCCGCGGTCAAGCGGGCCGCGGTGGCCGCCGCCCGCCGCGTGGTGCTGCTGGCCGACTCCGCCAAGCACCGCCAGGAGCACTTCGCCCGCTTCGGCGACCTGAGCGACGTGGACCTGCTGATCACCGACAACGGGCTGAGCCCCGAAGACGCCGCCGTCATCGAGCGCGGCGGCACGGAAGTAGTGCGCGCATGATCCTCACCGTCACCCCCAACCCCTCCCTCGACCGCACCTACGAGGTCCAGGCCCTCAAGCGCGGCGAGGTCATCCGGGCCGAGACCGAGCGCATGGACCCCGGCGGCAAGGGCGTGAACGTCTCGCGCGCCGTCGCGGCCGCCGGCCGGCGCACGGTGGCCGTTCTGCCCCTGGGTGGTGCGCCGGGAGCGCTCATCGCCGACCTGCTCGACGCGCAGGGCATCGAGGTCGCGCCCGTCCCGATCACCGGCTCCACCCGCTCCAACATCGCGCTCGCGGAGGCGGACGGGGTGCTGACGAAGATCAACGCTCCGGGTCCCGAACTGTCCCCGGCCGAACAGGAACTCCTCCTGGACACCGTCCGCGAACAGTCTCGGGACGCCGACTGGATCGCGTGCTGCGGCAGCCTGCCCCGGGGTCTCGCGCCCGCCTGGTACGCCGATGTCGTCACGCGGGCGCACGCCGGAGGCGCGCGTATCGCCCTGGACACCTCGGGGCGTGCGCTGCTCGAGGCGCTGCGCGCCCGGCCGGACGTGGTGAAACCCAACGCCGAGGAGCTCGCCGAGGCCGTAGGACGCCCCCTGGCCACCGTGGGCGACGCGCTCAAGGCGGCAGAGCAGGTGCGTGGCATGGGCGCGCGTGCCGTGCTCGCGAGCCTGGGCGCCGACGGGCAGCTCCTCGTGGAGGACACGGGCGCGTGGTTCGCCACCGCGCGCGTGGACACCGTCCGCAGCAACGTCGGCGCCGGCGACTCCTCCCTCGCCGGCTTCCTGATCGCGGGCGGCAGCGGCCCCGAGGCCCTCGCCTCCGCCGTCGCCCACGGTGCCGCCGCCGTCCAACTGCCCGGGAGCGTCATGCCGACCCCGGGCGACCTGGACCCGGCGGCGGTGACCGTCACGGCCGAGATCCCGCTCGACCGCGAACTGACGGAGCCGGCGCCATGAAAGCCCTGACCCGCCGCCGTACGACCGCCCCGTCCCGGCCGTGGGGAGAGTCCCCGTCACTCACCACGGCCGCCACCCCCATCCGCACCGCTTCCCCCCACAGCATCCCCGTCCCTGACTGCGCCCACCCCACTCCCCGGGCGATACGCGTGCATAGGAGCCCGCGATGAGCGACATGATCACCGCGGACCTGGTCGACCTCGACCTGTCCGCCGACACCAAGGAAGCGGCGGCGCGCGCCCTCGCCGAACGCATGGTGGCCAAGGGCCGGGTGACCGACCTGGACGGCTTCCTCGCCGACGTGGCCGCCCGCGAAGCCCAGATGCCGACCGGCCTCGACGGCGGCATCGGCATCCCGCACTGCCGCAGCGCCCATGTCACCGAGCCGACCCTCGCGTTCGGTCGCAGCGCCGCCGGCGTCGACTTCGGCGCGGCCGACGGTCCGGCCGACCTGATCTTCCTGATCGCGGCACCCGCCGGCGCCGACGACGCCCATCTCACGATCCTCTCCTCGCTGGCCCGGCAGCTGATGAACACCGAGTTCACCTCGGCGCTGCGCGCGGTGACCGAGGCGGAGACGGCGGCGGCGCTGATCCGCGGGGACGAGACGCCGAGTGCGGCGTACGCGCCGGCGGAGCCTTCGGGGGAGGGCGCGAACGCTGCGGCGAGCGCTGCACAGGGCGCCGTGGGCACTGCGGATGCCGGGGGCGCTTCCGAAGACTCCGCTGCGGCGCCGGTGGCGGCCTCCGCCGGCGCCGCGGCGGACACCACGGCGGAGACCACTGCGCCCGCCGCGGGCGCGTCCGCCCCGGCGCAGGTGACCCCCGCGGGCGCCGCCCCCGCAACGGACCCCGGTGAGCGCCCCTTCCGTATCGTCGCCGTCACCTCCTGCCCGACCGGTATCGCGCACACGTACATGGCGGCCGAGTCCCTGGAGAACGCCGGCCGTGACGCGGGCGTCGAACTCGTCGTCGAGACACAGGGGTCGGCCGGCTTCACCCGGCTGGACCCGGCGGTGATCGCGGCGGCGGACGGCGTGATCTTCGCGCACGACGTCCCCGTCCGCGACAAGGACCGTTTCGCCGGCAAGCCGACCGTGGACGTCGGAGTGAAGGCGGGCATCAACCGCCCCGCCGAACTCATCGCCGACGTGCGCGGGAAGGCGGCGCGCGGCGAGGCGAGCGCGCCGGCGTCCGCGTCGGGCAGCACCCCGGTCGAGCGCGCGGGCGACTCCACCGAGGGATACGGCACCAAGCTCCGCAAGTGGTTGATGAGCGGCGTGAGCTACATGGTTCCGTTCGTCGCCGCGGGCGGCCTCCTCATCGCCGTGGGCTTCGCGATCGGCGGCTACAAGATCAACAAGGCGCCCTCGGTGATGGACCACTTCATGTGGACCCAGGCCGACAGCTGGGGCGCCCTGCTGTTCCAGATCGGCGGCGTGGCCTTCGGTTTCCTGGTCCCCGTCCTGGCCGGCTACATCGCCTACGGCATGGCCGACCGGCCCGGCCTCGTCCCCGGCTTCGTGGGCGGTGCGATCTCGCTGACCATCAACGCGGGCTTCCTCGGCGGCCTGGCGGCCGGTCTGATCGCCGGTGGCGTGGTGCTGGCCATCCAGCGGATCGACATCCCGGCGGCGCTGCGCGGCATCATGCCGGTGGTGGTGATCCCGCTGATCTCCTCGGCGATCGTCGGGTTCCTGATGTTCGTCGTGATCGGCAAGCCCATCGCCAGCGCCCAGAAGGGCCTCACCGGCTGGCTGAACGGCCTCACCGGCACCAACGCGATCCTGCTCGGCGCCCTGCTCGGCCTGATGATGTGCTTCGACCTGGGCGGTCCGGTCAACAAGGTCGCCTACACCTTCGCCACCGCGGGCATCGCGGTCTCGAACCCGAGCGACTCCGCGATGAAGATCATGGCCGCGGTGATGGCGGCCGGCATGGTCCCTCCGCTGGCGATGGCCCTGGCCACCACCGTGCGCGGCAGGCTGTTCACACGGACCGAACGCGAGAACGGCAAGGCCGCCTGGGTGCTGGGCGCCTCCTTCATCTCCGAGGGTGCGATCCCGTTCGCGGCGGCCGACCCGCTGCGCGTGATCCCCTCGTCGATGGTCGGCGGCGCGCTCACCGGCTCCCTGTCGATGGCCTTCGGCGCCACCCTGCGCGCCCCGCACGGAGGCATCTTCGTGGTCCCGCTGATCGGCAACCCGTTCCTGTACCTCGTCGCCATCGCGGCCGGCGTCTGCGCCACCACGGCCCTGGTCGTCCTCCTCAAGGGCATGCGCAAGCAGGCCCCCGAGAACACGACCACCGACCCCGCCGCGAACCCGGCCACCCCGACGAAGGAGACCAAGCAGCCCGTGGCGGCCTGACCGGCGCACCACCTCCCGCCACACCTTGTCCCTTTAGTTCGCTGTGAGTTGTTCACGGCACCTGCGAGATACGTCACGGTCCGGGATCAAAGTCCCGGACCGTGGTGTGTACTGGGACGCATGCCTGAGCACGTCCCGACTCTCCAGTTGATCGGCGTGGCCGTCCTCGCCGCGGCGGCCGTCGTATGGGCCGCCGTACTGACGCGCCTGCTGCGCCGCCCCGGCCTCCGGGCCCCGGCCCGGCGCAGCTCCGCCCCGCTTCCCGCCCTGCCGCGCCAGCGGCGCGTGGGCCCCCCGCTGGAGTCCGTCGAACTGACCCCGGCCGAACGGGCCGCGTTCGCCGGGCTGGTACGGCAACTCGCCAACGGCTGACGGGGGAACGGCCCCACAGCGCTGAAGCCCCCGCACCGGGCGCTGCCGGCGCCCGCGCTATCCCTGCCGCGCCGCGCGGCGCTCCATGGCGTCCCGGGCCGCGTCCTCCGACATGTACACCTCGCACATGTGCCGCCCGTCGGGCGTCGCCGTGTGCTCGACCTCCCAGAGGGAGACCTCGCTGCTGTCCGGCAGCAGGAACGCGTGCTCGTACAGCGCGTAGCTCAGCCCCGCGCGTCCGGCCCGCCTCGGGCGCCCGAACGCCTGTGCGATCTCGTGCGCGGTCGCCGTCGCCAGCAGCGCCGCCGTCTCCGCGCCGGGCCGGTCGGCGTTCTCCGCACGGCGCAGCAGCCGGCGCACGTGGTCCGCCGAGTCGCCGGAGGCGAACGCGTGCCGAGGCTCCGGGATCGCCCACAGCCGCATCAGCGCCGGCAGTTCGAACTCCGGCGCGTCCGGTGGCGTTCCGAGCCGCGCCGAGGCCGCCTGCAGCTCCTCCTCGTCGACGTACACCTCGTGCTCGGAGGCGCCGCCCGGCGTGGAGTTGTGCACGAGCTCCCACAGCGTGACCGCGGAACCGTCGGAGAGCAGCCAGGTGTGCCGGTACGTCTCCCGATGCAGTCCCGCGCTGTGGTGCGCGGAGTGCAGCGAACTGTCGTGCGCCAGCGCGCAGTCGAGCTGCCGTATCACCTCGTCGGGCAGCTCGAACGAGTTCAGGGCACGGCCGAGGAGTCGCGCGAGATGCTCCTCCGGAGACTCGGGCGACTCGGCTGGTTCGTACGCTGCCGTCTCGTACGGAACGCTCAAGGTTTCTCCCGGCGTTGCTGCATGTCACCTTGTGGGTGCATACCGTAGCCCCTCGGTCGGACATCATGTCCGGGAACCGAGAAAACGTACGCCGGGAAAACGCGCGGGCCGCGCGAAGAATTCCCGCGCGGCCCTACGTGACGTCAAAACCCGCCGCTCAGAGGGCACTTCCCGCAGTCCAGGCGCCCCACGACATGTTCCAGCCGTTGAGCCCGTTGTCCGGTGCGACCGTGCTGTCCGGGGAGTTCTTCACGATCACGACGTCACCGATGAGCGAGCTGTCGAAGAACCACTTGGCCGGTGTGGCGCTCTGCCCGCCCTGTACGTCCGCGAGCCCGACGCAGCCGTGGCTGGTGCCTTCGTGACCGAAGGGCGGATTGCCCCTGTTGTACCAGTAGTTGCCGTGGATGAAGGTGCCGGAGCTCGTCAGGCGCATCGCGTGCGGCACGTCCGGGATGTTGTAGGCGTTGCCGAGGCCGACCGTCCGGCTGTCCATGGGGGTCTGCGTGAACTTCTCGGAGATCACCATCTGCCCGTTGTACGTGGTGTGGTCCGGGCTGCCGGTGGAGATCGGAATCGTCTTGATCGTCGTGCCGTCCCGCACCACCGTCATCGTCTGCGTGTTGGCGTCGACGGTGGAGACCTGCGACCGCCCGACGGTGAAGGAGACGGTCTTCTTCTGCACCCCGTAGACGCCCTTGGCGCCTTGCACCCCGTCCAGGTCGATCCTCATCGTGACCTTGGAGCCGGCTTTCCAGTACTCCTGCGGCCGGAAGTCCAGCCGCCGGTCCCCGAACCAGTGCCCGACCACCTGCTGGCCGCTGCTGGAGTTGACCGTGATGTGCGACTGCACGACCTTCCTGTCGGTGATCGACTTGTCGAACGTGAACGACACCGGCATGCCCACCCCGACCGTGGTGCCGTCGTCGGGGGAGTAGGTGCCGACGAAACTGTCGGCCGACGTGACGGTGGTGAAGATGGACTTGGTCGCGGTGGTACGCCCGTCGGCGTCCTTCGCGGTCGCGTCGATCTCGTACTTCGTCCCGCGCTCCAGCTGCTCCTTCGGCTTCCAGCTGCTGCCGTCCGCCGATATCGCCCCGGCCACGGCCTGCCCCGTCCCCGCGACGCTCATCTTCACGTCGGTCAGCTTGCCGCCGCTGACCTTCACCCCGGTCGCGTTGATGGACGCGCCGGTCGAACCGTCCTTGGCCGAGATCACGACCTGGGCCACCGACGCCTTGGGGGAGTCCTTGCCGCCCTTGTCGTCGCTGGTGGCGTTGGCGTCGCCACCGCACGCGGTCAGGGTGAGGGCGCCGACCATCAGGGCGGCACAGGCCCCCAGTGCGCGCCGCGCTGCAATGTCCGGCGTTGTCACGGGCTGCTCCAGGTTCGTGTGATGTGCGTGATCCGTTCCAGTGCGTGGAGAAAGAGGGCCTTGGCGGCCGGAAAGGTTCCCACCCGTTCCCCATGAACGCCATCACGTGACAGAACCGCGACAATTCAACCCCTGGAGGCGGGCCCGGTTCCCGTTTCCCGCCAGGCCATGTCCCCAACGTGACGCCAGGGGGCAGCCGTTGGCGGGCACCCGGACAGGAGTGCACGGGTGAGGGCGCGAACCGTGGGCCCCGCCCTCCCTACGACGCCCCGTACAACTCCCCGTACGACGGCCACGCCCCGCCCGGCCCGGTGACCGACTCCGCGGCGCGCACGCCCCGCACGATCGCGCGCGTCACCACATCCGCCCCGGCGGCGAGGACGGCGTTGAGCTCCAGCGGGTGCTCGGCGAGCGGGCGCGCGCCGGTCGCCAGCGCAAACACGGTGTCGCCGTCGTTCATGAGGTGCACCGGCCGTACGGCACGCGCGATCCCGTCGTGCGCCGTGCCCGCCACCTTCTGTGCCTGCGCCTTGGAGAGACTCGCGTCGGTCGCGACCACCGCCAGCGTCGTGTTGAGCGGCGGCGGCGCGTTCTTGGCGGCGGCCTCGTCGAGGCGTCGGCGCGCCGCCTCGTGCACCCGCTCTTCGGGACATTCCATCCGTCCCTGCGACAACTCCCCGTACAGCGCCCCCGTCCCGGGTTCCATCACCGACCCCGCGGCGTTCACGACCACCAGCGCCGCGACCGTGATCCCCGAGTCGAGCACCGCGCTCGCGGTACCCACCCCGCCCTTGATCCGCCCGGCCACGGCGCCCAGGCCGGCTCCGACGCACCCCTGCGCCACCCGGGCGCCCGGCGCGCTCGCCGCCGCGGCCTCCACCGCCGCCCGTCCGGTCGCCGCGTCCGGCCGCGCACGGAAATCCCCGCCGCGCCCCAGGTCGAAGACGCACGCGGCGGGCACGACCGGCACGACGTGCGCCGGGTCCGGGCCCACCCGCACGCCCCGTCGCCGCTCCTCCAGCCAGGCCATCACGCCGGACGCGGCGTCGAGCCCGTACGCGCTGCCACCGGTCAGCACGACGGCGTCGACCCGGTGCACCACGTTGCGCGGGTCGAGCGCGTCGGTCTCCCTGGTGCCGGGGCCACCGCCGCGTACGTCCACGGCGGCGACCGCGCCGCCATCCGGAGCGAGGACGACCGTGGTGCCGGTGAGCCAGCCGTCCCCGCGGCGTGAGGCGTGCCCCACCCGCAGCCCGGCCACGTCCGTGATTGCGTCAACAGTCATGGACGCCAGTCTCGCCCGCCGGGCGCCCCGGGAGGGCTCAGTCGGCCGGAGCGGTGGCGTTCGCCCCGTGTCCGCGGCGGGCCGTACGCGCCGTCAGCACCACGCCGGTCGCAACCGCGGCCGAGGACACGAGCCCCGCCGCGAGCACCGCCCAGTTGCCCAGGAAGGTGCAGCAGATCGCCAGCAGCGCCGCGACCGGCAGCACCAGCTGCTGGCCGATGCCGATCTTGAAGTGCCGCGCGTGCAGTGCCCAGACGGTGAGCAGATACAGCGCCGTCGGCAGTGTCACGGCCGCCGACGCGGACAGCGTGGAGATCTGCGTCTTGCCGACCGCGTGCTCCACGGCCACCTCAAGGCCCGCGCCGATCGCCGCGGCCGAGGAAAAGATCAGGTAGTGGCCGTAACCCCACAGGAACGCCTGCCCGTTGGCGCGCAGGCGGGCGTGGATGGGTACCACGAAGTAGATCCACCACGCGGCGAAGACGATCAGGAGCCCGCCCACCGCGATCGGCAGCAGCTCGCCCAGCGCGTTGTGCTCGTCCACGGCCGACTTCACGGCGACGGTGGCCGCGGCGATCGTCTCGCCGAGCACGATGATGGTGAACAGGCCGTACCGCTCGGCGATGTGGTGCGGATGCCAGGAGGTCTCGTGCCCCCTCTCGGCGTACAGCGGCACGCACATCTCCGCGATCGCCATCACGAGGAACACCCAGGGCCGCGCGGGACCGGGCAGCAGCACCAGCCCGAGCCAGCCGACCTGGCACAGCAGCACGCCGCACGCGTACCGCACCGCCGTGGTTCTCTCGGCGCCCTCGGCCGATCTCGCGGCTCTCAGCCACTGCGTGACCATCGCCAGCCGCATGATCACGTAGCCGAGCCAGATCGCCAGGTAGTCGTGATGCTGGACGGCCCGGGAGATCCCGGCGGCCAGCACGAGGACTCCGGCGACCTGCAGCAGGGTGACGACCCGGTAGAGCGCGTCGTCGTTGTCGTACGCCGAGGCGAACCAGGTGAAGTTCATCCACGCCCACCAGATGGCGAAGAACTCCATGGCGTAGTTGAGGATTCCGTCGCCGGCGTGCCCTGCGGCGACCAAGTGCACCAGCTGTACTCCCGCCTGTGCGATCGCCACGACGAAGCACAGGTCGAAGAAGAGCTCCAGCGGGGAGGAGACCCGGTGCGCCTCGTCGCGCCCGCGCGCGGTGAGCCGTCGCAGGGGACCGGAGGGCCGTGGTGCGCCCGAGGAGGCGGGCGCCGGAGCGGAACTCGACGTCATGCCTCCCAGGACAGCAGAAATCCGGTCCGAAATCCTGTGCACGGATTCACAAAGAAGCGGCGACCCAAGGTCTCGTCCAAAGCACCGGGTCAGATGCCGCTTCTCGGCCGCCGGCCGACGCGCACCGGGCCTTCGGGCAGGGACCCGGGAGAGCTGGGCGAGGGCATCGGGACCGTACCCTTGGGGCATGAGCACCGCCCCCGAATCCGAGCCCCGCGCCCCGAAGCCCGCGCTGGTCTTCGACGACCCGCTGGACCAGCAGTCCTCGGACGACACCGATCGCGGCTGGGGCGAGCGCTCGGACGCCGACAGCGCCGCCGACCTGAAGCGCTTCCTCGACGAGAAGCCGCCCCACCACCTCTGAGCCGTCCGCGGCGGCGCCGCTAGCGCTGGTCGTGCCCCGCTCCGCGCTGCGCGACCAGCGCGTCGCGGATCTCCTTGAGCACCTCCAGCTCGGTCACGTCCATGACCTCCTTGGTGCCCTCCCGCGCCGCCTTGCGGGCCGCCTGCCGCGCCAGGTACTTCGACATCGGCAGGACCATCAGGAAGTAGACGACCGCTGCGGTGATCAGGAAGTTGAGCGTGGCGCTGAGCACCGAGCCCCACAGGATGTGGATGCCTTCCTTGCCGTTGCACTGCGGGATCAGGCAGGAGCTGTACTGGTCGAGTTCTGTGCTGCCGATCGCGCCGACCACCGGGTTGATGACGCCCTTCACCACCGAGTTGACGATGTTGGTGAAGGCCGCGCCGATGACCACCGCGACCGCCAGATCGACGACGTTGCCGCGCATCAGGAAGGCCTTGAAGCCGTGCAAGACGCTCGGTTCCTTCTTCTCGCTCACCTCGGGGACTCTCCTCACATGCACAGGGTGTGGAACGAAACGCTCCGCAACCTACGGCACGGTGAGGCCATGGTGTCCAATCCCGTCGCTTGAGGGAGCCACCGGACGGCAGGCCGCGGGGACACCGCCCGAGCCGGTTCAGCAAAGCGTCACCGCCAGACGTGCCGTGGCGCTCGCGCCGACGAGCCGGGCCGCCGTGACACGCGGCACCGACAGCACGACCAGCGCCCCGCTCTCGGCCCCGCCCTCCAGAGGTTCGGGCACCTCGGTCACGCGTACACCGCGCGCGAGCACCCGGGCGACGCCCCCGGCCGACGGGTCCTCGGCGGCGATGACGTCGACACGGTCGCCGGGCCGCAGGAGTCGGACCGTGGCCGCGTCGGCGATCCGCACCGGCGCCGTCACCACGTCCACGGCCGCGGGCCGGCGTGCGGGCGCCGTGACCGGGTGACCGCGGGCCTGTTCCACGCGGTGCGGTTCGGCGCCGGTGCGCGGCCCCGCCGCGAGCAGCGCGGCCGCCGTCGTCGCGAGGCCGGCCGCGATGGCCCGCCTGCGGTGCCGTACGAGCCGGTGCAGCCGATGTCGCCCGCCGCGCACGCGCACGGGAGGGAATGCGGGGACCTCGCGGATCGCCGGGGCGTCCGTGCCCAGGGGACGCGGGAGCCGCAGGGGAGGCGGAAGAGGGAGAAGCGGCGGGGGCGAGGACGGAGTGGGGGACGGATTCGGGGACGAGGACCGAGGCATGGACATCACCGCCTGCGACGAGGAATTCGGCTTGCGACGCCACGATGGGGCCTCGCGCCGAATCCCGCCGGAGCCGGTGGGCCACAGGCGCATTGTGGATAACTCGCCCACCCGAAGGGTGAATTCCGGTCAGCCGTCCCCGCGGCGCGCTACGGCAGCGCGAAGCCCGGGTCCATTCCGCCGAGCGCGCTCGCGCACAGACAGTCCCGTGCCCCGGTCTCCGGCAGCGCCGCCACCGCGTCGAACAGCACCCCGCGCAGCCGGTCCACGTTGGCGGCGAACACCCGCAGCACCTCCTCGTGGGAGACGCCCTCGCCGGTCTCGGCACCCGCGTCGAGGTCGGTGACCAGGGTCAGCGACGTGTAGCACAGCTCCAGTTCCCGGGCGAGCGCCGCCTCCGGATGACCGGTCATGCCCACGACCGACCAGCCCTGCGCCCGGTGCCACAACGATTCGGCGCGCGTCGAGAATCGCGGCCCCTCGATCACGACCAGGGTGCCGCTGTCCACCGGCTCCCAGTCCCGCCCACGGGCCGCCTTCAGGGCGACAGCGCGTCCCGTGGGGCAGTAGGGGTCGGCCATGGAGACGTGCACGACGTTCGGCACGGTGCCGTCGGTCCGCGGCAATCCGTCGAAATACGTCTGCGCCCGGGACTTCGTACGGTCCACGAACTGGTCCGGCACCAGCAGGGTGCCGGGGCCGTACTCCGGCTGCAGCCCGCCCACGGCGCAGGGGCCCAGCACCTGCCGGACGCCGACGGAGCGCAGCGCCCACAGGTTGGCGCGGTAGTTGATGCGATGCGGCGGCAGATGGTGCCCGCGGCCGTGCCGGGGCAGGAAGGCGACCCGCCGGCCGGCGATCTCACCGAAGAAGAGGGAGTCACTGGGCGGCCCGTAGGGGGTGTCCACCTGGACCTCGGTCACGTCGTCGAGGAACGAGTAGAAGCCCGAGCCGCCGATTACGCCGATCTCTGCGTTCGCCATGACCAGCACACTAGCGGGCGGTGAAACCGCGGGGGGATCCGGTGCCCGCAAGCGCCGAAGACCCCGCCGTCGTACGACGGCAGGGTCCGGGGAGGAGTGATCAGGCCGCGGAGCTGTTGGCGGAGCTCGTGGAGGACGGCTTCGAGTCGGACGAGGACGAGCCGGACGACGTCGAGGACGTCGTGCTCGACGGCTTCGACGCCGGGCTGCTGCTCGACGAGGAGCCGCGGGAGTCGTTGCGGTAGAAGCCGGAGCCCTTGAAGACGATGCCGACCGCGGAGAACACCTTCTTCAGGCGGCCACTGCAGTTGGGGCACTCGGTCAGGGCGTCGTCGGTGAACTTCTGCACCGCCTCGAGGCCCTCGCCGCACTCGGTGCACTGGTACTGGTAGGTCGGCACTGTCTTCCTCCTGGCACTCTGTCTCGATGAGTGCTAACGACGGTCCATAGTGACGTATTCCCGGGGATCAGTCCACCGTCACCGGCACGCGGTGACCGACGCCACGTGCGACGGTGCGGTTCTGCTGCCGCGTGACCAGCCGCGAGCGCAGCGCCAGCAGCGTCGCCAGCGCCAGCACCGTGCCGGCCATCGGCACGAGGAAACCCGCGCCGCCCCACAGCCGGTCCTCGAGCTGCCCGGCGACGGTGACGGCGGCCGCCTGCCCGAGCGCGACCGCGCCGGTCAGCCAGGTGAAGGCCTCCGTGCGGGCCCCTGCCGTGACCAGGCCCTCGACCAGGGTGTAGCCCGTGATCAGCGCCGGCGCGATGCACATGCCGACCAGCAGACCGAGCCCGGCGAGCAGCAGCACCGAGTGGGCCGTCCACAGGGCGGACGCGACGATCGCGAGCGCCGTGTAGCCGACGACCAGGCGGCGCTGGGGGGCCACCTTCCAGGCGATCGCGCCGCAGACGATGCCGGACAGCATGTTGCCGGCGGCGAAGACGCCGTACAGGACGCCGTTCAGGCCCGGCTCACCGATCGACTCGGTGAACGCCGCCAGCGACACCTGCATGCCGCCGAAGACGGACCCGATGCCCAGGAAGGCCACGACGAGCACGCGCACGCCCGGCACGCGCAGCGCGGAGGCGTGCTTCACGCGCGCGTGGCCGCCGCCACCGGTAACCGGCGGCTGGGTGCCCTTCTGCGCGGCGAACAGCAGACCGCCGACGAGGGTGAGCGCGCCCTCCGTGACCAGGCCGGCCGCCGGTGCCACCGCGGTGCACAGCGCGGTGGCCAGCAGCGGACCGAAGACGAAGGTCAGCTCGTCCGTGACCGACTCGAACGCCGCCGCCGTGGTCATCAGGGGCGAGCCCTGCAGCCTCACACCCCAGCGTGCCCGCACCATGGGGCCGACCTGCGGCACCGAGGCGCCGGTCGGGACGGCCGCCAGGAACAGCGCCCACAGGGGGGCGTGCGCCAGCGCGAGCGCCGTCAGCGACAGACCCGCCAGCGTGTGCACCAGAACCCCGGGAACCAGGACGGCACGCTGGCCGTGGCGATCGGCGAGGCGGCCGCTGTAGGGCGCGAACAGCGCCATGGAGACACCGGTGACGGCCGCGGTGGCGCCGGCGGCGCCGTACGAGCCGGTGGTGTGCTGTACGAGCAGCACGATGGAGAGGGTGAGCATCGCGAACGGCTGGCGCGCCGCGAAACCGGGGAGCAGGAAGGTCCAGGCGCCGCGGGTGCGCAGCAGCTGTCCGTATCCCGGGCGGGACGAGGCCGGCGAGGTCTTCTCCGGTTCGGTGGTGGTGACCGTGGATCCCACGGCCCGTGCCTTTCTGCCGCCTGGTAGCGCGGGCCATGTGTGGGCCCGGGCGCCGAGAGCTGTCCTCTTGCGCGGACTGCGGTAGATACCGGCGCCCACTGCGGGTGGGGACGACACGGCCGCCATACGGTCGCGCCAGCTCTGCGTCAGGCAGAGTTGGTTCGATCAGGGTGCGCCTTCATGGTACAGGGATCGCCTCCCGGCACGGCTGTGAAAACGAGCACCACGGCCTGGGACACCTGGGATTTCACGGCATGTGAACCGGACGAAACGATCTCTTAACGTGTGCTCCGCGAGCTGTCCGCCCCGTTCGTGCCCAGCCAGCCCGCCAGCTTGCCGCCGTGGGCGACGGCGCGCAGACGTCTCTCCGCCGCGTCACGCACCCGGTCGGTGGCGACGACCAGCAGTTCGTCGCCCCGGCGCAGCACGGTCGTGGGCGACGGAACGAACGATTCTCCTTCGCGTACGACGAGGGTGACGGCCGCCCCGGGAGGCAGGCGCAGCTCGTTGACCTCCACGCCGTGCATCCGGGAGCCCTCGGGGATCGTGATCGACAGCAGGTGTCCGCGCAGCCGTTCCAGCGGCGCCGACTCGATGCCGAGGTCGGCGGCCTCGCCCTGCTCGCCCAGGCGCAGCGTGCGCGCCAGCCAGGGCAGCGTCGGTCCCTGGACGAGGGTGTAGGCCACGACCAGCACGAAGACGATGTTGAAGATGCGGCGGCTGCCCGTGACGCCGTTCACCATCGGGATGGTGGCCAGGATGATGGGCACGGCGCCGCGCAGTCCCGCCCAGGACATCAGCGTCTGCTCCCGCCACGGCACACGGAACGGCGCCAGGCTGAGCACCACGCTCAGCGGCCGCGCCACCATGGTCAGGACCAGGCCGATGACCAGGGCGGGCCAGACGTCGTCGCCCAGCTCGTGCGGGGTCACCAGCAGGCCGAGCAGGACGAACATGCCGATCTGGGCGATCCAGCCGAGCCCCTCGGCGAAGCCGCGCGTGGCCGGCCAGTGCGGGAGCTTGGCGTTGCCGAGCACCACCGAGGCCAGGTAGACGGCCAGGAAGCCGCTGCCGTGCCCCAGGGCGCCGGCGGCGTACGCCGTGACCGCGATCGCCATCACCGCGATCGGATAGAGGCCGGAGGCGGGCAGGGCCACGTGCCTGAGCCCCCAGGAGCCGATCCAGCCCACCGCGAGCCCTATGGCCGCGCCGATGGCCAGCTCCAGGGCTATCTCGCCCAGCAGGACGTACCAGTGCTCGACCGGGCCGGCCGTGCAGAAGGCGATGACCAGGATGACCACCGGGGCGTCGTTGAAGCCGGACTCCGCCTCCAGCGTGCCCGTCACGCGCGCGGGGAGGGGAACTCTGCGCAGCACCGAGAAGACCGCCGCCGCGTCCGTCGACGACACCACCGCGCCGACGATGAGCGCCTGCCGCCACTCCAGCCCGATCAGATAGTGCGCGCCCGCCGCGGTCACGCCGACGCTGACGGCGACTCCGAGGGTCGCCAGCACGACGGCGGAGGACAGGACCGGCCTGATCTCCTTCCACTTCGTGCCCAGGCCGCCCTCGGCGAGGATCACGACCAGGGCCGCGTACCCCATGACCTGGGTCACCGCGGCGCTGTTGAAGTGGATGTGCCCGATGCCGTCCTGGCCCATGAGGATGCCGATCCCCAGGTAGACGAGCAGGCTGGGGAGCCCGCTGCGGGAGGAGATCCGCACGGCCGCGACGGCGACGAGCAGGACCAGGGAGCAGACGAGCAGGAGCTGGTTGAGGTGGTGGACAGTCAGCGGCGGTTCCCTTCCTTGGCCCGCGCGGGAGGCGCGGACTCACGTGCACAAGACCCGAGGCTGCGGCGCACCGCACCCAAGTACTTCGTTACCTTACCTAACTCTTGACGCTTTCTTGACGCTCGGCGAGGCAAGATCGAACGCTCGTACGCGCTCGTTCCCGACTCCGCGTCAAGGCGCACAGGGCCCTGCGCCTATGGTTGCTCCAGCGCTCATTCAAAGTCACAGCCCGACCTGCCGCTCGCGTTAGGACAGCAAGGACAGCGATGCCCCCCAACACCACCGCCACAACGGGTGACACCGCCACCACCGGTGCCGCGCCCGCCAAGTCCGGCAGGAAGAAGGGGCGCAAAGCCCGACTGATCGTGCTGGTTCTGGTACTGGCCATCATCGGAGGCATCGCCTACGGCGCGTACTGGTCGATCAGTACCGTCCGCGCCTCCTTCCCGCAGACCAAGGGTTCGATCACGCTCCAGGGCCTGTCGGGGCCCGTCGACGTCAAGCGGGACGGCAACGGCATCCCGCAGATCTACGCGTCCTCCGACGAGGACCTGTTCATGGCGCAGGGCTACGTCCAGGCGCAGGACCGGTTCTACGAGATGGACGTGCGCCGGCACATGACGTCCGGGCGCCTGTCGGAGATGTTCGGCAAGAGCCAGGTCAAGAACGACGAGTTCCTGCGCACCCTCGGCTGGGACCGGATCGCCAAGCAGGAGTACGACACCAAGCTGTCGGCCTCCACGAAGAAGTACCTCCAGGCGTACGCCAAGGGAGTCAACGCCTACCTCCAGGGCAAGGACGGCAAGGACATCTCCCTGGAATACGCCGCCCTGGGCTTCACCAACGACTACAAGCCGGAGAAGTGGACCCCCGTCGACTCCGTCTCCTGGCTGAAGGCGATGGCCTGGGACCTGCGCGGCAACATGCAGGACGAGATCGACCGCGCCCTGATGACGAGCCGGCTCGGCCCGCAGCAGATCGCCGACCTGTACCCGGAGTACCCGTACAGCCGGAACAAGCCGATCGTGCAGGAGGGCCAGTACGACGAGGTGACCAGGTCCTTCCAGCAGAGCGGCGGCACCGGAAGCTCGCAGAGCGCCGGCACGACGGGCACCACCGGCACGACCGGAGGCGCCACGGGCGCCCCTGGCGGCACGACGGGCACGACCGGCTCCTCCGCCTCGGCCACGACCGGATCGTCGCTCACAAGCCAGCTGGCGGGCCTCTACAACGTCCTGGACGACGTCCCGACCGCCGTCGGGGTGAACGGCCAGGGCATCGGCTCCAACTCCTGGGTGGTGGCCGGGAAGTACACCATCACCGGCAAGCCGCTGCTCGCCAACGACCCGCACCTGTCGGCGTCGCTGCCGTCCGTCTGGTACCAGATGGGCCTGCACTGCCGCAGCGTCTCCAGCAAGTGCCGGTACGACGTGACCGGCTACACCTTTGCCGGTATGCCCGGTGTGATCATCGGCCACAACGCGAACATCGCCTGGGGCATGACCAACTCCGGCGTCGACGTCACCGACCTCTATCTGGAGAAGGTGACCGCGAACGGCTACCAGTACGACGGCAAGGTCCGGCCGTTCAGGACCCGCCAGGAGACCATCAAGGTCGCCGGCGGCTCGGCCAAGACGATCGTCGTCCGCCAGACGCAGGACGGGATGCCACTGCTGTCCGACCGTGACGACGAACTCGTCCAGGTCGGCAAGCGGGCCACGGTCAACACGGCAGCGCCCGACCGCGGCGACGGCTACGGCATCGCCCTCAGGTGGACCGCGCTCGACCCGGGCACCTCCATGGACGCCGTCTTCGCCATCGACAGGGCGGCGGACTGGAGCGACTTCCGCCAGGCGGCGGCCCTGTTCGACGTGCCCTCGCAGAACCTCGTCTACGCCGACACCGACAACAACATCGGCTACACCCTGCCCGGCAAGATCCCCACGCGGTCCTCGGCGGACGACGGCTCCATCCCGGCGCCCGGCTGGGACTCGAAGTACCGCTGGACCGGCTTCATCAAGCAGAAGGAACTGCCGTACGAGTACAACCCCCAGCGGGGCTACATCGTCACCGCCAACCAGGCCGTGGTCGACAAGGACAAGTACCCGTACACGCTCACCAGCGACTGGGGCTACGGCACCCGCAGCCAGCGCATCACCGACCTGATCGAGTCCAAGATCAAGGACCACGGCAAGATCTCGACCGACGACATGCGGCAGATGCAGCTGGACAACAGCAGCGAGATCGCCAAGCTCCTGGTGCCGAAGCTGCTGAAGATCAACCTCAAGGACAAGGACGTCCGCGACGCGCAGAAGCTGCTGGAGGGCTGGGACTACACCCAGGAGTCCGACTCCGCGGCGGCCGCCTACTTCAACTCCGTCTGGCGCAACATCCTCAAGCTCGCCTTCGGCAACAAGCTCCCCAAGGAGCTGCGCGTCAAGGGGCAGTGCCTGTGGGTGGACAAGATCGACAGCACCGGTCCGGTCGACGACGACAGCAAGGTGCGCGAGTGCGGTGAGCGCGACGCCGACCAGGCGCAGCCGGACGGCGGCGACCGCTGGTTCGAGGTCGTGCGCACCCTGATGGAGAAGCCGAACAGCGACTGGTGGAAAACGCCCAAGTCGGGCACCCGCCCCGCGGCGAACAACATGGACGAGCTCTTCGCCCGCGCCATGATCGACGCCCGCTGGGAGCTGACCGCCAAGCTCGGCAAGGACATCGACACCTGGAGCTGGGGCCGGCTGCACCGTCTGTTCCTGAAGAACCAGACGCTGGGCACCGACGGCCCCAAGGTCCTGCAGTACGTCCTCAACCGCGGCCCCTGGAAGCTCAGCGGCGGCGAGGCCACGGTCAACGCGACCGGCTGGAACGCCGCCGGCGGCTACGGCGTCGTCTGGGTGCCGTCCATGCGGATGGTGGTCAACCTCGCCGACCTGGACAAGTCCAAGTGGATCAATCTGACCGGCGCCTCCGGGCACGCCTTCAGCGCGCACTACACGGACCAGACGAGCCTGTGGGCCAAGGGCGAGCTGCTGCCCTGGTCGTTCTCGGACAAGGCGGTCGACCAGAGCACCAGCGACACACTCGTCCTCAAGCCGTGAGCGGCTTTCCGGTACTGCGCTGAAAAGGCCCTCCACGCGTGCGTGGAGGGCCTTTTCACATCCGGAACCGGCGTACGCCGGAGGGCGTCACCACCGCGTGCACCGGCTTGTCGTGCGCCTCCGCGGGAACGTGCGCGACGACCTCCGTGTCGTACAGCAGCACCACGAGCCGGGGGCTTGCGCCCGCGCCCTCCAGACGGGCCAGCACGCGGTCGTACGACCCTCCGCCCCGCCCCAGGCGCATCCCGCGCGCGTCGACGGCCAGTCCGGGCAGCAGGACGACGTCGGCGGACGTCACGGCGTCCGGGCCGAGGCGCGCGCCGGAGGGCTCCAAAAGCGCCATCTTCCCACCGTGTTGGATCCGCGCGAGCGAGTCCGGGCCGGTGTATTCGCCCCAGTCCAGGTCGTTGTCCGGCAGGAGCGCGGGGAGCAGGACGCGCACGCCCCACGCGCGCAGCGCGTCCAGCAGCGCATGCGTGCCGGGCTCGCTCCCCACGGAGACGTACGCCGCCACCGTCCGCGCACGCGCCAGCTCGGGCAGCTCCCGGGCGCGCTCGGCCAGCGCGCGGTCCGTCTCCTCGACGTCATCGGCCGTCAACCTGTTCCTCACCGAGAGGAGCTCCCGCCGCAACATTCGCTTGTCAGGCTCGCTCGTGCGTCCGTCGTGTTCCACGGGTCGTTCTCGCACCCTTCTTGAATGCAGTCATAAAGGGTCAACCAAGCGGAGCCACAGTTTCTCCACAAAGGCACCGGATAAGGTTGCGGGCATGACTCAGTCGCACCCCAGGATCAGCAAGGCTGTCATTCCCGCGGCAGGCCTCGGCACCCGGTTCCTGCCGGCCACCAAGGCCACTCCCAAGGAGATGCTGCCGGTTGTCGACAAGCCGGCGATCCAGTACGTGGTCGAGGAGGCCGTGTCGGCGGGGCTCGACGACGTCCTCATGATCACCGGACGCAACAAGCGTCCTCTCGAGGACCACTTCGACCGCAACTACGAGCTGGAGTCGGCGCTCGAGAAGAAGGGCGACGCCGAACGGCTGGCGAAGGTGCGGGAGTCCAGCGACCTGGCGACCATGCACTACGTGCGCCAGGGCGACCCCAGGGGCCTCGGCCACGCGGTGCTGTGCGCCGCCCCCCACGTCGGACACGAGCCCTTCGCGGTGCTCCTGGGTGACGACCTGATCGACCCGCGCGACCCGCTCCTGCAGCGCATGATCGAGGTTCAGGAGCGGCACGGCGGCAGCGTCATCGCCCTCATGGAGGTCGCGCCCGAGCAGGTCCACCTCTACGGCTGCGCGGCCGTGGAGACGACCGCCGACGCCGACGTGGTCAAGGTGAGCGGGCTGGTCGAGAAGCCGGACCCGGCGGACGCCCCGTCGAACTACGCGATCATCGGCCGGTACGTCCTCGACCCGCACATCTTCGACATACTCCGCAAGACCGAGCCGGGCCGCGGCGGCGAGATCCAGCTCACCGACGCCCTCCAGCAGCTCGCGACGGACGAGAAGGTCGGCGGGCCGGTGCACGGCGTCGTCTTCAAGGGCCGCCGCTATGACACCGGCGACCGCGGCGACTATCTGCGTGCCATTGTCAGACTCGCGTGCGAACGTGAAGACCTGGGCCCGGACTTCCGGACCTGGCTTCGCAGTTACGTAGCCGAGGAGATGCAGCAATCTTGAGCAGCGCCGCGACCCGCCCCGCAGGCCCGGACGACCTGTGGTCGGTGGACGAGCACCTGGAGGACATCCTCTCGACCGTCCGGCCCCTCGAACCCATCGAGCTGCAGCTGCTCGACGCCCAGGGCTGCGTCCTGGTCGACGACGTGACGGTGCCGGTGTCCCTGCCGCCGTTCGACAACAGCTCCATGGACGGGTACGCGGTGCGGGTCGCGGACGTGGCTGGCGCCAGCGAGGATTTCCCGGCCGCCCTGGAGGTCGTCGGGGACGTCGCGGCGGGCGCGGCCGACCCGGTCCGGGTCGGCCCCGGCCAGGCCGCCCGCATCATGACCGGCGCCCCGCTGCCGCCCGGTGCCGAGGCCGTCGTCCCGGTGGAGTGGACCGACGGAGGGCTCGGCGCGGGCCCGGTGAGCGGCATGCGGGCGCGCAGCTCGGCCCCCGAGGGCGCCGAGGGGCAGGTGCGCGTGCACCGCCCCGTCGAGGCACGCGCGCACGTGCGGGCCCAGGGCAGCGACGTGAAGGCCGGTGACCGCGCCCTGGAGGCCGGGACGATCCTCGGCCCGCCGCAGATCGCCCTGCTGGCCGCGGTCGGCCGCGGCACGGTACGCGTGCGCCCGCGCCCGCGCGTGGTCGTCCTGTCCACCGGCAGCGAACTGGTGCAGCCCGGCGAGGATCTGGCCGGCGGGCAGATCTACGACTCCAACAGCTTCGCCCTGACGGCCGCCGCGCGGGACGCCGGCGCCATCGCCTACCGGGTGGGCGCCGTCGCCGACGACGCCGAGATCCTGCGCTCCAGCATCGAGGACCAGCTCGTCCGCGCCGACCTGATGGTCACCACGGGCGGGGTGAGCGTAGGGGCGTACGACGTCGTCAAGGAGGCGCTGGCGCATGTCGGGGACGAGGACGAGGCGGGCAGCGGCGTGGAGTTCCGCAAGCTCGCCATGCAGCCCGGCAAGCCGCAGGGCTTCGGCTCCATCGGCCCCGAACACACCCCGCTGCTGGCACTGCCGGGCAACCCGGTGTCCTCGTACGTGTCCTTCGAGCTGTTCGTCCGTCCGGCCATCCGCACCCTGATGGGCCTCACGGACGTGCACCGGCCCCGTGCCCGGGCCGCTCTGAAGGCGGAGAAGGCACTGCGCTCGCCCAAGGGGCGCCGGCAGTTCCTGCGCGGGGCGTACGGCGACGGTGAGGTGACCCCCGTCGGCGGGGCCGGCTCGCATCTGATCGCGGCGCTGGCGCACGCCGACGCGCTGATCGTCGTCCCCGAGGACGTGGAGTCCGTCGAGCCCGGCGCCGAGGTGGAAGTGGTCCTGCTCGGCTGAGCCCTGCTGGTTGGCGGTAGCGTGTCGCGCACAACAGGCCCGTGCACCGCACTGCGACGGGCCCGGACCGGGAGCGCCACAGCCATGACCGTGCCTTCCCGGGGGGAGACCCCCGGACCCCCTGTGCAGGACCGACTGACGCACCTCGACGACGCGGGCGCGGCCCGCATGGTCGACGTGTCCGGAAAGGACGTGACCGCGCGCACCGCCCGCGCCAGCGGTCGCGTCCTCGTCTCGGCCCGCGTGGTCGAGCTGCTGCGCGGTGAGGGGGTGCCCAAGGGTGACGCCCTCGCCACCGCGCGCATCGCCGGGATCATGGGCGCCAAGCGCACCCCGGACCTGATCCCGCTGTGCCACCCGTTGTCGGTGTCGGGTGTGAGACTGGATCTGTCGGTCGCGGACGACGCCGTGGAGATCCGGGCCACCGTGAAGACGACGGACCGTACGGGCGTCGAGATGGAGGCCCTCACCGCCGTGACGGTCGCCGCGCTCACCGTGATCGACATGGTCAAGGCGGTCGACAAGGGAGCGGTCATCACGGACGTTCGGGTGGAGGAGAAGACGGGCGGCAAGTCGGGCGACTGGAGCAGGGCATGAGCTACCGCGCTCTGGTGGTCACCGCCTCGAACAGGGCTGCCGCGGGCGTCTACGAGGACAAGGGCGGCCCCTTGATCGCGGACGCCCTGAGGAGCTTCGGGTTCGATGTCGACGGCCCCCGGGTCGTCCCCGACGGGGACCCCGTGGAGGCGGCCTTGCGCGCCGGGGTCGATGCCGGGTACGACGCCATCGTCACCACCGGCGGCACCGGGATCTCGCCCACCGACCGCACGCCCGAGGCGACCCGCGCGGTGATCGACCGCGAGGTGCCCGGCATCGCGGAGGCCATCCGGGCGTACGGGCGGGAGAAGGTTCCGACGGCGGCGCTCTCGCGGGGCCTGGCCGGAGTGGCGGGGCGGACCCTGATCGTCAATCTGCCGGGCTCCACGGGCGGGGTGAAGGACGGCCTCTCCGTGCTGGAGCCCCTGCTGGTCCACGCCGTCGAGCAGATCCGCGGCGGCGACCACCCCAGACCCAGTAGCGGGGGTGCGAGCTGAACAGCCCTTCCTGGCCCGTCGTACTGGCGGACGGTGATGTCGTCCTCCGGCCGATAAAGCTGCGCGACCAGCGGGCCTGGCGCGAGGTGAACCGGCGCAACCGGGACTGGCTGCGTCCCTGGGAGGCGACCATCCCTCCGCCCACACCGAGCGGACCGATAGCGCACCGGCCGACCTACCGGCAGATGGTCCGGCACCTGCGTTCGGAGGCCCACGCGGGCCGGATGCTGCCGTTCGTCATCGAGTACCAGGGGCGGCTCGTCGGGCAGTTGACCGTCGCCGGGATCACCTGGGGGTCGATGTGCTCGGGGCACATCGGTTACTGGGTGGACGAGTCGGTGGCCGGGCGCGGGGTGATGCCGACGGCCGTCGCGCTCGTGGTGGACCACTGTTTCCGCAGCGTCGGACTGCACCGCATCGAGGTCTGCATTCGCCCCGAGAACCGGCCGAGCCGCCGGGTCGTGGAGAAACTCGGATTCCGTGAGGAGGGACTCCGGCCGCGTTATCTCCACATCGACGGGGCCTGGCGCGACCACCTGGTGTTCGCGCTCACCGCGGAGGAGGTGCCCGACGGGTTGCTCGCGCGGTGGCAGCGGGCACGATCGCAGCAGCTGCGGCAGAAACCCCAGAGCACCGGAAATTGAATATGTGTTCGAAATTGATCGGCTGGTGACCGTCTCGGGGGCATTCAATTCGCGCAGGCGACGGTCTGCTGATCGCATCGGTCGCAAAAAATGCTGGAAATATCAGCCAGATCGTGCGACACACCGGCCCAATTGGCGGATGGCCTCATGCAAACCCCTCTACGGTGTGAGATGTGAGCAGCAGCGGCCTCATCTACGCAGTCATTGTCGGGGCCTGGGCCGCCTACTTGGTGCCGATGTGGCTCCGTAGGCAGGACGAGCTGAACGAGGCCCGTCCGACGGAACGCTTCAGCACCGCCATCCGGCTGCTGTCCGGACGGGCGGGAATGGAGCGTCGGTACGCCAAGGACCTGCGGGCGCGCTCCACCCAGGAGGGGGAGCCGGACGCCGGCACCCCGGACGCCGTCACCGACTCGGTGGACGTCCGGGCCTTCGCCATGCCTCCGACCCGCCGTCAGGTGCACCCCGACGCCGAACCCGAGGCGTCCGGGCGGGCGGAACCGGCACGCGAACAGGCCGCCGGACCGGCATCCGGCTCCGCGTCCGCGTCCGCGGCGCGTGTGCCGTCCGCGCGGCGGGCGTCCTCGGCACAGGCGGCCGCAGCGCGCGCCCGGCGCTCGAAGGTCCTCGCGCGCCGCAGGCGCACCACCGTGGTGCTCTTCCTCGCCTTCACCCTCGGCGCGATCGTCGCCGCCGTCGGCGGACTCGCCTTCCTGTGGGCGCCTGCCGCACCGGCCGTACTGCTCAGCGCGTACATCGCGTACCTGCGCTCGCAGGAGCGTCGGCGCTTCGCCTACCAGATGGACCGCCGACGCGCCGAGGTCGCCGCCCAGCGGCTGCGGGAGCGGGAGCGCCAGCCGCGTCGCCGCGCGCCCCTCGACACGGGCTCCACCGCCGACGAACCGGAGGAGGCCCCGGAGACCGGGACGGACACCGGGCACGCCGCGCTCGCCGCGGACCGGCGCGCCCTCGTGGAGCAGACGGACCATGCCGAGTGGGTCGACCAGCAGCGGGAGCGCCGGCGGCGGCCCGGCGGGGACAGCTGGGACCCGGTGCCGGTGCCCCTGCCCACGTACGTGACCGCACCGGTCGCGCCGCGCGCCACGTCCGACGTGGATCTGGGGGCGCCCGACACCTGGAGTTCGGCGCGCTCCAGCTCGGTCGCGCCGGAGCGCGAGGCGAACCGCGCGCCGCGGGCCGAGACGGACGAGCAGGTGTCCGCGTCCGGGGGCGAAGCGGCGGAGGTCCGCAGTGACGCGCTCCCGCACGCTCGGACGCGCTCGCGCGGGGGAGCCCCCGGCGCGGCCTCCGCACGCCGGACGCGTGAACGCGGACGCACGCCCCTCTTCGATCAGTACGAGGACGGCGACCGCCCGCGCGCGGCCAACGAGTGACGGCCGTCACCTCGCCGGAAGCCCGCCTCTGACCAGTCAGGGAACGGATTTCCAAGCACCCCGAGGAGGATGCTAGAGTTTCACTCGTTGCAAGGGCCTGTGGCGCAGTCCGGTAGCGCACCTCGTTCGCATCGAGGGGGCCAGGGGTTCAAATCCCCTCAGGTCCACGCAGCTCAAAGCCCCGGTAGGGATCTCCCGACCGGGGCTTTGACGTGTCGTACAACAGCGCAGTACGGCAACCACTTCGGATCCTGCTTCCCGAGACACCCCCAGCAGCGAACCGCAGGTGTGCCGGATGTCCTGCAGCCGGATCCGGCGGACGCCGGCGCGGGCGGAGCGGTCCACGAACCGCCGGTTGAAGGTGCGCGGTTCGAACGGCTCCAGGCGCTCGGCTCGCCGCCGAAGGCGGGCAGTGGCTCAAGCGAGTCGCCGCAAGGGGAGACCGGGCCGCAGCCGAGAGCACGCGTTCCCCTGGAGCGGGACACGACCCTGCTTGGTGAAGATCGGATGCGCTGGACCGGCGTCTACGTAGTTCTCTACACCGACAGCCAACCCACCTCGCGCATCTGGCTGCTGTGCAGCAGGGAAGTACAGCAGCCCCCGCGCCCAGGCCCGGCCGCCCCCGGGCAACCAGCTCACGTGCCCGACAGGCGCTTCGCGAAGCAGCGGCTCTCCTCGTGGTGGCGGTAGTAGCCGAACTTGGTGCAGGGCTCGTAGCCGCACGAGGTGTACAGGGCGATGGCCTCCGGCTGCTTGGTGCCGGTCTCCAGGACCATGCGGACACGGCCGGCCGCGCGGGCGTCCTCCTCCAGGGCCGCGAGGACGCGGCGGGCCAGGCCCCGGCCGCGCATCTCCGCTACGACGAACATGCGCTTCAGCTCGGCGTCGCCGTCCTCGTTGCCCTCCTCGTTGCGGTCCTGGCTGCGCCAGCCGCCGGTGGCCACGGGGCGGTCCCGTTCGTCGTACGCGATCAGGTAGACGCCGCGCGGCGGGTCGAAGTCCGCCGTGTCGAGGGCGGTGGCATCGCCGTCGTCGCCGTAGCGCTCGGCGTACTCGGCCTGGACCTCGTCGTTGAGCTTCACGGCGTCGGGATGATCGAAACGAACGCGGCGTATATTCATGCTGGGCATCGTACTTCTATGCAGACGGTGATCGTCGGGTGTGCGGTCGGACCTCGACCAGTGTGCCGGTATCGTGCCCGGGTGCTGACTGTGACCTCGGTGAACGTGAACGGGCTGCGAGCCGCCGCGAAGAAGGGCTTCGTGGAGTGGCTCGCCCAGACGGAAGCGGACGTCGTCTGCCTGCAGGAAGTGCGCGCCGAGCCGCATCAGCTGCCCGAGGAGGTGCGGCAGCCCGACGGCTGGCACGTCGTGCACGCCCCGGCCGCCGCCAAGGGGCGCGCGGGCGTGTCCCTCTACACACGGCGCGAGCCCGACCGGGTCCGGATCGGTTTCGGCTCGGCCGAGTTCGACGGCAGCGGGCGTTACGTCGAGGCCGACCTGCCCGGTGTCACCGTCGCCTCCCTCTATCTGCCCTCCGGCGAGGTCGGCACCGAACGGCAGGACGAGAAGGTCCGGTTCATGGGGGAGTTCCTCGGCCACCTCAAGGCGCTGCGTGAGCGCGCGGCCGCCGACGGCCGCGAGGTGGTCGTGTGCGGCGACTGGAACATCGCCCACCAGCAGGCCGACCTGAAGAACTGGCGCGGCAACACCGGGAACTCCGGCTTCCTGCCCGAGGAGCGCGAGTGGCTCGGCCGGGTGTTCGCCGCCGGGGAGGGCGGCTACGTCGACATCGTGCGTGCCCTGCACCCGGACGTCGCGGGGCCGTACACCTGGTGGTCGTACCGGGGGCGGGCGTTCGACAACGACTCCGGCTGGCGCATCGACTACCACGTCGCCACGCCCGGTCTCGCCGGGAAGGCCGTCAAGGGCTTCGTCGAGCGCGCGGCCACCCATGCCGAGCGCTGGTCCGACCATGCGCCGGTGACCGTCGTCTACGACCTCTAGGCGGTTCCGCCGGGCGGCTCCCGGTGCGGCACGCCGGAGCGGTACGTGCCTGCCCCTGCTTTGCAGAGTGTGTAAATCGCGCGAGTGTTCGTGCCTTCGAACGTCCGTCATGGATCGTTTTCGGCCATTCCCGCGAGTGCGCCAAATGGCGTGGACCGCCCCCCTCCGTATGCCGTCTACTGGTGAAGCCGATCGATCAGCGGCACGCCCGCGGAGAGCACCGGGAGCATCGGAAGGCCCGCGGGGCACGGGGAGCACGGGGAGTACGGGGAGGCACGCGCATGGCGGGTGAGGCCACGCACCACTGGATCATGGTGCTGGACGTCGAGAACTTCAGTTCGCGCCGCGATCCCGTGCAGCGGCGGGTGCGGGCCGCGATGTACCGGGCGCTCACCGGTGCGATGGAGCGTGCCGGGCTCGCTGTGGCGGACACCGTGACGGAGGACCGCGGCGACGGAGTGCTGATGCTGGTCAAGCCGTCCGTGTCCCCGCTTCTGCTCGCAGGGCCGTTCGTGAGCGAACTGGACGAGGAACTGAGGGAATACGCGGAACAGTCGAACGCGGAACACGCGCTCCGGCTGCGCCTGGCCCTGCACCAGGGGCTGGCGGCACGCGACGCGCACGGGTGGTCGGGCGACGCCGTCAACACGGCGTGCCGGCTGGTGGACGCGCAGCCGTTACGCGACGTGCTGATTGCCGCACCCTCCGCGCGGATGGTTTTCGCCGTCTCGGGCGAGGTCCACCGCGGCGTGATCGGACACGGCCACCGCGGCATCGACCCCGCGGCCTACCTGCCCTGCGCCTTCACCACCAAGCACGGCGAGACGATCAGCAGCTGGATCACGGTCCCCGGGTACTCGGCCCCGCCCGGGCTTGCGCAGCCGGCCTCCCCCGGTCGGCCGGCCGGCCCGGCCGCCACCGGTTCCGGCGGCCCTGCGCACGCACCCGGGACCGGCGACTCCGCCGGACAGCCCGCCCCCGCCCGGGGCCCTCGCGGCGGCACCGAGGACCGCCCCACCGTCTGGCAGCATGCCGAGACCGTCCAGGGCGACCAGATCGCCCACGACAAGCACGTGACCATCCACACCACCGGGAGCGTCCGGCCATGACGGTCGGCACGCCCGCAGGAGCCCCGGTCGCCGGTTCAGCAGGGGGGAGCCGGCCGGCGGCCGGGCCGGGGGGACCCGGGGCGGGCGGCGCGGGCAACGCGCCCCAACCGCCCGCCCCGGGCACGGGCCAGGAACCCGCCGGAGACACCCCCGACGGCCCGCCCCCGGGGCAGCCGGCGGCGGGCGCGGACGACAGCGCGCCGCCGCCGCAGTCCGGCCCCGGTGCGGAGTCGTACGAGGCGACGGGCCAGCTCGGGCAGGGCTCGCAGCGGCGCGGGCATCTGCAGCACGCCGTCGCCAACGTCGAGGGCGACATGGTCGGCGGCGACAAGTACGTGGTGCTGCTGGGCGGCGGCAGACGCAGGCTGCGTGTGCTGTCCCCGCTCATCGCCGAGCGTGTCCGGTTCGCGTACTGCGCGCCCGCCGACCTTCCCGACGCCCGCGACGCCCTCACCCGGCAGCGGGTGCTGATCCTGCGCGGCGCGGCGGGGTACGGCAAGTCCGCCATGGCCGTACGGCTGCTCCTCGGGGCCTGCCGGGGCACGCTCTACCACCTGGACAGCGGCGTCGACTTCGCCCACCTCGCCGAGCAGCTGGAGAACGACACCGGAGCCATCGAGCACGGCGCGGGGTTCCTGCTGGAGCGGCCCGACGACATCGCCAACCTCGGGCGCGACACGTACGAAAAGGTCCAGGGCGCGCTCTCGCAGGCGGACGCCTGGATGGTCGTCACGGTGGCGGACGGCGAACTCGCGGACGGCGAACTCCTCGCCGCCGTCCGGGACCTGACGGCCGCTCCACGGCCCCTGGACGTGGTGCGGGCGCACCTGCGGTGGCGGCTCACCGAACGCGACGCCGACCGGCTGCTGGCGCGCGACGAGGTGTGTGACGTGATCGGCGAACTGCTGGGCGACCTCCCGGCCTGTCGCCAGGCCGGGGACCTCGCCGCGGCGCTGAGCGAGCAGTTTGACCTGACCGGCGGCGTCGACCTGGACCGGCTGCGCGAGCACCGGGCCCGGCTGGAGGTGGAGGACTTCGAGATCTGGGCCGAGAGCCTGCCGGACGCCGCCGCACGCAGCTTCGCCCTGGCCCTGGCCGTGCTCAACGGCCTGCCGCAGGAGGACGTCGCCGAGGCCGCCCGGTCACTGCGCGAACGGCTGGAGGACGACACCCCCTACGTCAGGGCGGCCGGGCCCGACGGGCGTGTACCCCGCTCCGTCGCCCCCTTCGAGACGCCCCGGCGGCGGCAGCTGCTGCGGCTGCGCGCCCACGAGCTGGACAAGCCGGACGGCGAGCCGGGCAAGGTGCTGGAGTACAAGGACCCCGGCTATGCGCGCCGGGTCATCGTGCACGCCTGGACCCAGTACGAGATCCAGGGCGAACTGCTCGATTGGCTCGCCGAGTTGGTGGTCCACCCCGCGGAGCAGGTGCGCGTCTGCGCGGCGGCCTCCGGTCTCGGATTGCTCGCCGCCGAGGCCTACCGGCACATCGAGCGCCGCATCCTCGGCCCCTGGGCGCGCAGCGACAACGCGCTGCGTCGCAGCGCCGTCGCCTACGCCCTGTCCGTGGCCTGCCAGCACCCCTGGGTGCGGGAGCAGGCGGCCGCCCTGGTCGACGGCTGGTACGCGGACGAGCGTCCCGCGCCGCGGGCCACCGCGGCCCGCGTGCACGGCCTGGGAGCAGTGTCCGACCGCCCCGTCGAGGAGCTCGCCCGGCTGCTCGCGGTCGACAGCGTGACGGTGGCCGTGGCCGTCGGCCTCGCGCTGGCCGACCTGGTGGCCGCCGACCCGAACGTGACCGGATCCGTGCTGTCCACGCTGCGGGCCGGTGCCGAGGAGCACCGCTCGGGCCGGGCGGCGACCCTCGCCTTTCTGATCGTCGCCGCCCAGGTGGTCGTGGAGACCAAGGACATCGAGACGGGTGCGCCGGGCGCCGCGACGCCGGAGTGGCCGACCCTGCTCCACCTGGCCCACCGCAGGCCCGAACTGCGCGACCCGTTCGTCCGGTTGTGGCGCGGCGCGCTGAACGAGTCCTTCTTCCACGACGAGGCGGAGCAGGTCATCGGCGGCTGGGCCGCGCTGGCCGAGCGGGACCCGGAACTGCGCGAGATGCTCCGGCTGCTCGTCGGCGCCATCGCACACGGAGACGTGCGCTCCGGCCGGATCCTGCGCGGTTGCGCCGAGGCCTGGACCCACCCGGACCGGATCGTGCGGCTGCCGCTGACAGCCGCCATGGTGCACGCGCAGCTCGACCTGGAAAGGGTGGGAAGATGACCATCTCGCTGATCCTCAACGACCGCGCGATCGCCCGCAGCCGGGTGGGTGAGCTGCCGAACCTCCCGCCCGCCGTGGCGATCGTCTACCCGGTCGAGGGCGGCCCCTTCGAGGTCGAGCGGGTGCGTACGTTCGGACAGCGCTGGTTCGGCAAGAACCGTGCCTGCTACGTCGTCGACCTCAGCGACCACCGGCGCCAGGCCGCCGTCACCAAGACCCCGCTGACCTGCAAGGACGGCGGACACCGGTTCCAGGCGACGATCGACGTCGGCTTCCGGGTGCACGATCCGGCGCTGGTGGTGTCCAGAAACGTGCGGGACGCGCCGGCCGTCGTGTACGGGTATCTGACCGACCGCATCCGGTTGTGCGCCGCACGGTTCCCCATCACCGACGCCATGGCGGCACAGCTGGCGGTCAACCACGAGCTGGACCGGGAGATCCGCCTGCCCGAGGGCATCACCATCTATCACTGCAAGGTCCAGATGGAGCCCGACGACGCGGCGGCCCGGCACATCAAGGAGCTCGAGGAGGCCCGGCGGCGCGCCCGCCTGGAGGTGCACACCCACGACGCGCGGGTCGGCGAGGCCCGTTCCGACGAGCTGATCGAGGACATCCGGGCCGACGGCCGCAGACGCCGACAGGCGGCGGAGCGCGCCACGCTGGACGGCACGGTGCTCGACTTCGAGAACCTCATCCGTGAGCACCTGGTGCGCCACCCGGAGCAGACCGCGCATGCCCTGGAGCTGCTGGCCCGGGTCCGGGAGACCGAGGCCACCCAGCACGAGATCCGCGACCAGCGGCACGCCGAGATGGTCAAGTACCTCATCGAGCGGGGCGTGATCCGGGAGGTCGACCTTCCCGGGCTGCGCCAGGGTGTGCTCGGGCCGAGCGCCCCCGGCGCGGGAGTCGCAGGGGTCCTCGAACGACCGGACGCCGGCGTCGCACCCTCGTTCACCACGGGATCCGTGCCCCAGGGCCCGGACCACTCGGCGTCCGCGCCCGCGGCCGTACCGAGCGGCGGGCCCGTGCAGTGGGGCGGCAGCACCCCGGCCCCCGCGTCCGCGCCGCCGAGCGGACTGATCCCGGTGTACGTCGTCCTGGACACCTCGACGGCGGCGGCCGGCTGTGTCACCGACCTGGGGAACGCGCTGCGCTCGGTGCAGACGCTCCTCGCCAACAGCCCCGACGTGGCCGGTGCGATCCGCCTGTCGGTGATCACGTACGCCGACGGTGCCGATGTGGTGCTGCCGCTCACCGAGGTCTCCTGGCGCACCGGCGTCCCGGGACTGACCACCACGCCCGGCTGCCGCTACCGGCCGGTGCTGCGGCGGCTGCTGGACCTGGTGCCACTGGAGACGGAGCGGCTGAAGGAGCAGGTGCCGCGGGTGCTGCGGCCCGTCGTCTTCTTCCTCGCCGTCGGCCAGGCCGAGGACGACGGCGAATGGCCGGTGGCGCACGCCGAGTTGATGGCGCACAAGTACTTTCCGCACCTGGTGGCCTGCGGGATCGGACCGGACCGTGTCCGGGCGGTGCAGCGGCTCGCCTCGCGGCCCGAACTGGGCGTCGTCGCCGTCGAGGGTGCGGACCTGGCGCAGTCGGCGGTGCAGTTCTCGGTCCTGCTGCAGCGGACCCTGCTGCACCTGGGCCGGAGCGCGCTCGCCGGGCAGATGGAGCTGCGGCTGGAGTGCCCGCAGGGGCTCAGGCCGGTCGTGGTCGAGCAGGACAGCTGAACGGTCGAGGGGAGACTGGGATGGCCGAGACACTGGGGCAACTGCTGCCCGTGTACGTCCTCGCGGACGAGTCGGGATCGATGACGGGCTACGTCGGCGATCTCAACGAGGGGATGAAGTCGCTGCACGTCGCGCTGCTGGGGGAGCCGATGGCGGCCGCCAAGGTGCGCTTTTCGGTGCTGGGTTTCGCCAACGGGGTGAAGGAACGGCTGATATTGGCCGATCTGAGGAGCGAGGCCGAGCTGCCACGGCTGTCGGCGGGCGGCGGCACGAACTACGACGCCGCGTTCGGGGCACTGCTCCAGCGCATCCCGCAGGACGTGCGGACGCTGAAGTCCCAGGGGTACCGCGTGCACCGGCCCGCTGTCTTCTTCCTCAGCGACGGGCAGCCCACCTGCGGCGAGGAGTGGCGCGAGACACACCGCCGGCTCACCGACCGGTCCGTCACCGGGGCGGCGCCGAACGTCATCGCGTTCGGGATCGGTGAGGCCCGTGCCGAGACCATCCTGTCCGTGGCGACACAGCAGGAGTTCGCGTTCGTGTCCATCCCGGGCGCCCAACTCGGCGACTCCATCGCCAAGTTCTTCACCGCGCTCACCAAGAGCGTGGTCGAGTCGGGCAACGCGATGGCGTCGGGGCAGCCCGAGCTGGTGGTGGAGAAGCCGGAGGGCTTCAGGCTCGCGATCGATGAGGTCTGACGTGGAGAAACGGGCGCGATTCCGGTGGGGGAAGGGTCAGCCGGCCGAGGAAGGGGACGCCCCGGATCCGACGGAGCCCGCGCCGCCTCCCGAGCCGCGGCGCGACGAGCAGCGCCAGCCCCCGGGACCGCCGGCACCCGAGTACCGGGTCACCGACTACGCGGTCTCCGAGTACACGGTGCCCACGTACGACGTTCCCGACTACTCCGTCCCGGAGTACGACGGCCCGGACCTCGCCGCACCGCGGCAGCCCGGCCCGTCCCGGCCCGTGCAGCCGGGCGCACCGCAACCGTACGACCCGCGGCAGGGGCCGACCCCGCAGGGCTGGTCCACCGCGCAGCCACGGGAGGGCACGGCACGACCGGATGTGCGGCACGGGCCGACCGGCCGGCCGTCGTACGAGGAGGGTGCCGGTCGGTCGTCGTCCTACGAGGGCGGGCAGGGTCGGTCGCCGTCCTACGAGGGCGGCCCGGGCGGGTACCGGTCGTACGACGGCGCGGCGTGGTGGGAGGGTTCCGGTGCGGGGCGCTCGGACGCGGCGGCGTCGGGCACGGTTCCGCGGACCGGTGACGGGGCCCCGGCTCAGGCGCGGGAGGCCCGCGGCGGCGCGCCGGGTGAGGCCGGAGCTCTTGCCGGCCCCGGGCCCCGGCACGCGGCGCCACGTGCCCAGGAGCCCGCGCCGCAGCGGGGTCAGGGAACGCGGGGGCCCGGCGCCGTGCAGGAGGCGGACCGGTGGCGGCGCATCGTGCTCGGCATCCCCACGGAACACGTGGAGCCGAAACCGCCGCCGGCCGACCCCTACCGGCCCGACACGATCTTCGACGGGTGGTCGACCCCGCACCTGACCGTCCGGCTGGCTTCCGTACGTGGGGACGCGCACCGTTTCGGCGGCCGGCCCCGGCAGGACGACGTGGTCGTCGCCTGGCACGAGCCGACGAGCACGGTCGTCTTCGCCGTGGCCGACGGCGTCTCCTCGGCCCACCAGTCGCATGTGGGAGCGGCGCTGGCCTGCCGTACCGCCGTGAACGACCTGCTGGTCCAGCTGGGCGAGGACCGGCCGGGGCCGGACTGGTCCCGGGTCCTGAAGGCCGCCGCGTATCAGCTGCTGATGCGGGTCGCGCACGGCCGGGAACCGTCCGAGGCCGACCGGGCGGAGGCGTCCCGCACGCTGGCCACGACCCTCGTGACAGGCACGGTCACACCGGTCGAGGGCGGCGCCATGCGGGTGACGGTGATCCGCGCCGGGGACTCCTCGGCCTGGTGCCTGCAGGGAGGCCGGTACGCCCCGTTGCTGCACGACGAGGACGCGGGCTCCGACGACATCTCCAGTACGGCGGTGGTCGCGCTGCCACGGCTGTCGGCGCGGTCACGGCCGATGACGTACACGCTCCCGGCGGACGGCGTCCTGCTGGTGGGCACCGACGGTTTCGGTGTGCCGCTCGGCGATGGCACAGGCCTGGTGGGACAGCTGTTCGCCGACGGGCTGTCGGTGCCGCCGCCGGAGCCGAGGGCCCTGGCCCACCTGCTGGACTTCTCCCGGGAGACGTTCGACGACGACCGCACCCTCCTCGCCGTCTGGCCCCGGCACCGCCTGACCGGTGGGACGCGGTGACCGGCTCGGGAGCCGTGCGGATCCCCAAGGCGCAGCTGGTGCTGGGCCGCACCCTGGGGGACGGTGGCCAGGGCACCGTGTGGGAGGTCGAGAAGCGGCTGATCAACAAGACCTGGCCGGTGGCCTACAAGGAGTACAAGCCGAAGGCGCTCGGCCAGCTCCGGGTCGACGTGCTGGACCGCATGGTCGCCTTCCTGCCCGGCCGGCCGCCCGCGGTGGGCGAGTGGATGGCCCGGCACACGGCCTGGCCCGCGGCGCTGGTGACCGAGGGGTCGGACGTCCGCGGCTTCCTGATGCGGCAGATCCCGGACGAGTTCTTCATCACCGTGCCCTCGGGGGACAGGAAGACCGCCGGCTTCGAGTTCCTGCTCAACCCCCTGGACTTCGTGGGCAAGATGGTGGGCGAGGTGTCGCCCCGTCAGACCTTCGGCCTGCTGCTCGCCCTCGCCGACACCCTCCAACGGCTGCACGAACTCGGCGTGGTGGCCGGTGACCTGTCCCCGAAGAACCTGCTGTTCTCGCTGGCGGGGCAACGGCCCGGCTGCTTCCTCATCGACTGCGACGCCATGGGGCTGGCCGGGGCATGGGCCCTCAAACCCGTGCAGACGCCCGGCTGGCAGCTGCCCGCCGATGAGGTTCCCGAGACGACACAGGGGGACGGCTACAAGTTCGCGCTCCTCGCGACCCGTCTCTTCCTGCACGAACAGCACGGACAGGACACGGATGCGCTGCGGCGCGTCGACCGGACCGTGGGCGACCTGGCCGAGCGTGGCCTGAGCAGCACGCCGTCCGACCGGCCCACCCTGTCCGAGTGGCTCGATCCGCTGCGCCGGGCGTTCGACACCGCGCCCGTCACCTGGCCCGGCCGTCGTCCCGCCGGCGGGCCGACGCCCGGCGCGGCCTCGGGCGGTACGGGCCCCGGCGGTACGCGCCTGCAGGGTGCCCCCGCTCCCGGTGCGGCGGCACCGGCCGGTGGGCCCGTGCCCTCGTTCGTCCCGCCCCCGTACCGTCCTGCGGTGAGCGGTGGCCGGCGCTCGGGGGCGGGCCGGGTGGCCGCGGCGGTGATCGGGGCGGTCCTGGTCCTCGTCGCCCTGGGCGTCTGGTGGAACGGGCATGGCGGCGGCTCCGCCAGTGGCAGCGACGGCGCAGCGGACACCACCACCCGGCAGAGCGAGACCTCGACCACATCGGCCCGCGAGACACAGGCACGCGCGCTGAACGGACTGCTGACCGAGAACACCGGCCGGCGCGGTGGCGTCGCCGACGCGGTGGCGTCGCTGACGCAGTGCAACGACCTGTCGGACGACAGGCGGGTCTTCGCCGATGCGGCCGACGCGCGGGCCGGACTGGTGGACAAGCTGGACGCGCTCGGTCTCGACGAGCTCCCGGACGGCCTGGCCTCCGACCTGCGCACCGCCTGGCGCAGGTCGGAGGCGGCGGATCGGGCCTACGTACGCGTGGTGGACGCCGTGTCGGGCGACTGCGCCTCCGGCAGTGCCGCCGCGACGAGCGCCTGGCACGACGCGGCCACCGCGAGCGATGACGCCACCAAGGCGAAGAAGGACTTCGTCGCCGCGTGGAACCCCGTCGCCGAGGAGTACGGCTTCTCCCGGCTGGCCTGGACGGATCTGTGAGCCGCGGACCGGTCATCCGGTTCCGGCCGCCGGCCCGCCCTCCCGCACTCGCTTCAGGGCGTCGGGGTTGTCGATGGTCAGATGGGTGCGGCCGGTACTCACCCAGCCGTCGGCCCGCCACTGTTCGAGGAGGCGGCTGACCGTTCTGCGGGAGCCGAGGATCAGGCCCGCGAAGTCGTCCTGGGACAGCGGCAGTCCGATCTCCATGGTTCCGGAGGCGTGCCGTCGGCCGTGGGTCGCGGCGAGGTCCAGCAGCAGTCCGGCGAGCCGGGAGGCGAGCGGGTCCGCGCCCGCCGAGGTGCGCTGCCGGTCGGCGTCCCGGAGCCGGGCGGACAGCACCTGGTGGACGGCGCCGGTGATGACCGGATGGTCACGGACCGCCGACCGGAACGCCGCGGCGGGTATCACCAGGGCCCGCACGGGGGTGACCGCGGTCAGCGTCGCCGAGCGGGGGCCGCCGTCGAGGCCCGCCTGTTCGCCGAGCAGGTCACCGGGGTTGCGCAGGGCCAACACCGCCTGGTAGCCGGCGGCGGACACGGTGGTCACCTTGACGCATCCGCGGCCCACGACGAGGAGGTGGTCGGTGAGGTCGTCCTGGCGCAGCAGTTCCTCGCGGGCCGCGTACTCCGCCGGTCGCCCGGCCCGGCGCAGCGTGGCGCGGGCGGGGTCGTCCAGCAGGTCCCAGAAGGGGGTCCGGCCGGGTCCGCGTCCGGTGGGGCCGCCGGGGAACTCCGCCGTCATCGCCGTCCTCTCGCCTCGGTCCGCGGTCAGCCGGTGAGGGCCCCGACCGCGATCAGCAGACAGCCGGCGACCGCGGTCAACAGCGACTGCCGCACCAGCCGTTGTTTGGCCCAGAGGATGCGGCTCATGGTGACCAGCTGGCGGGCCAGCGCGGGCAGCGGCTCGTGCCGGGAGAGGCTGTCGGCGAGCTCGTCGGGAGTCCAGTGGCGTATGTGCCCGTAGAAGATGATGTCGTCGGCGTGGGCGGATCTCACCCGACCGTCCCGTTCGTGGCGGGGCACCACCGCGAGGACCGCGAGTACGGCGGACAGGGCGAGCAGCGTCAGCCCCGTCCACAGGAGCGTCTCGGGGAGCAGGCCCGAGACACGGCCCAGCCGCTGTCCGGAGCCGGACATCGCCACCACGGCGGCGACGGCGGCGGACTCCATGGCCAGGGCGAAGGAGGCCTTGGCGTCGGCGGTGCGGGTCCACTCCGCGAGCACGGCGTGCACCCGCCAGGCACGCTGCGTCGCTTCCTCGGGCGTGGCCCGTTCCTCCTCGGACACTGTCCGGCTCCCCCCTGCCACCGATGGCCGCCGGCCGCTCGGCAGTCATGGGAGCCGAGGGATGACGGATGGACGTGTGACGCTGGGGACGTTACCCGTCCTCCTGCTTCCGCAATCTCCGGTCAAGGGCCAGGGACAGCTCCGCCTCCACCACGCTCCGGGCCAGCGGGCGCAGGCGGTGGAGGTCCTCGCCGCGGGCGTACCGCAGGATCAGGGTGGTGAAGAGTTCGGCCAGGGCGTCGGCGTGTTCGCGGACGCGGGTGGCGGCCATGAGGACCTCGCCGAGCGGGATGCCCTCACGGACCAGCGCGGAGGAGACGTCCAGCAGGCGGCGGCTGATGTGGACGATCTCGTCGCCGTCGGTGCCGAGGTAGCCCAGCTCCATGGCGGCGGCGAGGTTCTCCGGGGTGACCTCGCCCTCGAAGCGGGCGGCGAGTTCCTCCGGGGTGAGGCGGACCGGCTCCTCCTCGGTGGGGGTGCCGACACCGAGGAGGTCGGCGACGTTGCGTCCCTGGTCGAGGGCCTCCGCGAGTTCCGCGATGCCGTTCAGGGTGTGGCCGCGCTCCAGCAGGGCGGCGATGGTGCGCAGACGGGCCAGGTGGTGGTCGTCGTACCAGGCGATACGGCCCTCGCGGCGGGGTGGCGGGATCAGCTTGCGCTCGCGGTAGAAGCGCAGGGTGCGCACGGTGATGCCGGCCAGTCGCGCCAGCTCCTCCATGCGGTACTCGCGCCGTGCCCGCGGCCGTACCTCCGGGTGTTCTGCGTCCTCTGCCACGCCCGAAGCCTATGGTGTACCGCCGGTAACTTCCTTCTCCCGCCCCCTACCGCTCGGTACGGAGCTGCTCTACAGTCCCATTGCGCCAGTGGTCACTGGCAGAGTCCAAGGCGATGCGTGGAGGCTTCGGGATGGCCGAGCACGAGCATGTACGGGTGGCGGTGATCGGGTCCGGATTCGGCGGGCTGGGGGCCGCGGTGCGGCTTCGCCGCGAAGGGATCACCGACTTCGTCGTCCTGGAGCGGGCGGACAGCGTCGGCGGCACCTGGCGGGACAACAGTTACCCCGGGTGCGCCTGTGACGTGCCCTCCCATCTCTACTCCTTCTCCTTCGCGCCCAACCCCGACTGGCCGCGCACCTTCTCCGGGCAGCGGCACATCCGCGCCTATCTGGAGCACGTCACCGACCTTTTCGGGCTGCGCCCCCACATCCGCTTCGACTCCGAGGTCAAGCTCATGACCTGGGACGCCGAGAACCTGCGGTGGGAGATCGAGACCGCGCGTGGCACGCTCACCGCAGACGTGGTCGTCTCCGCCACCGGGCCGCTGTCCGACCCCAAGATCCCCGAGATCCCCGGCCTCGCGTCCTTCCCGGGCACGGTGTTCCACTCCGCCCGCTGGGACCACGACCACGACCTGCGCGGCAAGCGGGTCGCCATGATCGGCACCGGCGCCTCCGCCATCCAGATCGTGCCCGCTATCCAGCGCGAGGTCGGCCGGCTCACCCTCTTCCAGCGCACGCCGCCGTGGGTGATGCCCCGCATGGACCGCGCCATCAGCGAGGCCGAGCGCCGGCTCCACCGGTCCGTGCCCTTCACCACCCAGCTGAGGCGCGGACTGCTGTGGGGCATCCGGGAACTGCAGGTCCAGGCGTTCACCAAGCGCCCCGACGAACTCGGGCTCGTCGAGCGGCTCGCCAAGCGCAACATGGCCCGTGCCATCAAGGACCCGGCCCTGCGCGCCAAGCTCACCCCCGACTACCGCATCGGCTGCAAGCGGATCCTGCTGTCCAGCGAGTACTACCCGGCGCTGGCCCAGCCGAATGTGGACGTCGTCGCCGGCGGGCTCAGCGAGGTCCGCGGGTCGACCGTCGTGGCGGCCGACGGCACCGAGGCCGAGGTCGACGTGATCATCTTCGGTACGGGCTTCCACGTCACGGACATGCCGATCGCCGAGCGGGTGGTCGGGGCGGACGGCGTCACGCTCGCCCAGTCCTGGAAGAACGGCATGCAGGCCCTGCGCGGCGCGGCGGCCGCCGGCTTCCCGAACTGGATGACGATCATCGGGCCCAACACCGGCCTCGGGAACTCCTCCATGATCCTCATGATCGAGTCCCAGCTGAACTACATGGCCGACTACCTGCGGCAACTGGACGTCCTCGGCGGCCGTACGGCCCTCGATGCCCGGCCCGCGGCCGTCGAGGACTGGAACCGGAAGGTCCAGGAACGCATGAAGCGGACCGTGTGGAACACCGGCGGCTGCACCAGCTGGTACCTGGACGCGAGCGGCCGCAACACCACCATCTGGCCGGGCACGACCGCGGAGTTCCGGCGCGCGACCCGGCGGGTGGACCTGGGGGAGTACGAGGTCCTCCGGAAGACCGGCGCCGAGCCGGCCGGTACGGCCGTGCAGAAGACGGTGGCCGCCGCTCAGCGGAGCGAGGGTGCCGCATGAGCCGTCTCGCCCCCGTGGCTTTCGGACCGTACGCCCCGCCCGCCCCCGCCCGCGAACTCACCGTCGTCTCCGCCGACGGCGCGCGACTGCACGTCGAGGTGCACGGCCCCGAGGACGCGCCCCCCGTCGTCCTGGCCCACGGCTGGACCTGCTCGACGGCCTTCTGGGCCGCGCAGATACGGGACCTGGTCACCGACCACCGTGTGATCGCCTACGACCAGAGGGGGCACGGGCGCAGTCCCGCGAGCCCTGCGTGCACCACCCACGCGCTGGCGGACGACCTGGAAGCGGTGCTCGAGCAGACGCTCGCGCCCGGGGAGAAGGCGCTGATCGCCGGCCACTCCATGGGCGGTATGACGATCATGGCCGCGGCCACGCGCCCCCGCTTCCGGGAGCACGCCGCCGCCGTTCTGCTGTGCAGCACCGGCAGCTCACGACTGGTCGCGGAGTCGCGCGTACTGCCGTTGCGCGCCGGGCGCGTGCGCACCTGGATCACCGGGCGCATTCTCGGCTCGCGCGCTCCGCTCGGACCGGTCACGCCGGTCGCGAAGAGCATCCTCAGGTACGCCACCATGGGCGCCGGTTCCGCTCCGCACATGGTGGAGGCGTGCGCGCGGATCGTGCACGCCTGCCCGCGCGCCGCGCGCCACGCTTGGGCGCGCGTGCTCGAGGCGCTCGATCTCGACGACGGCGTACGGGAGTTGGCCGCGCCCACCGCGATCGTGCACGGCACATCCGACCGGCTCACGCCCCCCGTGCATGCCCGCGCGCTGGTCGCGGCGCTGCCGCACTGCGTCGGCCTCACCGAACTGACCGGCGTCGGACACATGACGCCGATCGAGGCCCCCGGCCTGGTGACCGGCAGGATCCGGGAACTCGTCACCACGTACGTCACCGCCACCGGGACCGGGACCGGACCCGCGGACCAGCACGATGCCACCCCGGCGCGGACCAAGGAGGGCGCATGAGCAGGGTCAGCCTCGAAGGGCAGGTCGCGGTCGTCACCGGAGCGGCGCGCGGTGTCGGTGAGCTGCTGGCGCGCAAGCTCTCCGCGCGCGGCGCGCGGGTCGCACTGGTCGGGCTGGAGGAGGAGGCACTCAAGGACGTCTCCTCGCGCCTGCACAGCGACAGCGCCTACTGGTACGCCGACGTCACCGACCACGAGACGATGAGCCGGGTCGCGCAGGAGGTGAAGGCGCGGTTCGGGAAGGTCGACATCGTGGTGGCCAACGCCGGTGTGGCGACGGGCGGTCCGTTCGCCGACTCCGATCCGCAGGCCTGGCGGCGGGTGATCGAGGTGAACCTGATCGGTTCGGCGGTGACGGCGCGGGCGTTCCTGCCGGTGCTGGTGGAGAGCCGGGGCTATCTGCTCCAGATCGCCTCCCTCGCCGCGATCACTCCGGCGCCGATGATGACGGCGTACTGCGCGTCCAAGTCGGGCGTGGAGGCGTACGCGCACAGTCTGCGCGCCGAGGTCGGCTATCAGGGGGTGCGCGTCGGTGTCGCGTACCTGTCCTGGACGGACACCGACATGGTGCGCGGTGCCGACCAGGACGACGTCATGCGGGAGTTGCGACAGCGGCTGCCCTGGCCGTCCAACAAGACGTATCCCCTGGGGCCCGCGGTGGACCGGCTGGTCGCCGGGATCGAGCGGCGCTCGGCGCATGTGTACGGGCAGTGGTGGTTGCGCGGCATGCAGGGCGTGCGCGGTTGTCTGCCGGCGCTCATCGGGACGGTCGGGCAGCGCGAGATGAAGCGGTTCGCACCCCGTCTCCAGGGGATGCGCTCGGGGCTCGTCGGTGCAGGTGGGGCGGCCGACGAGGCGGCCAGGACTACGCACCGTAACTGATCCACATGCGTTCCGTGGTCGCCCGTGTGAATCTGGTCGAGGCCCCACCGAGGGGCCTGACCGAGGGGTCCACCCCCGACCCTCACTCACCACAGGAGTGAACCCACATGGGTATGAAGGACCAGTTCCAGGACCAGGCCAACGAGTGGCAGAACAAGGCCAAGGACAAGCTGAACGAGGGCCGTGAGCGGGCCGGCCAGCGCGGTCAGCAGCCGCGCGGCGGTCAGCAGCAGCGCGGGCAGCAGGGCCAGCAGCCGAACTCCGAGCGCGGTCGCCAGAACATGCGCGACATCGAGGACTCGGAGCAGGAGATGGAAGACCGCTTCGACCGGGACTACGACGCCTAGTCGCTGCGCTCGGCCTTGGCCGGTTTGGCGCGGGGCACCCTTCTTTGCGGAGGGTGCCCCGCGTTCGTGTGTGGGGGGATGCGGGGGTGCTCGGAGGGTGCTCGGGGGGGGGCGTTGTCGGGTGCGGCGCGGGTGAAGCCTTTTCGCGCAGTTCCCCGCGCCCCTTCACGGCCGGCCCTTGCCGCGCGGTTCACCGGCGCCGCTCCGCCCGGGTCGCCGAACTCCTGCCCCCCGGCCCGCAATTCCCGAGGCTCCCGAGCCCCCGAGTCCGGAGCCCTCGAGTCCGGAGCCCTCGAGTCCGGAGCCCTCGAGTCCGGAGTTCCCGAGCCCTGGCATCCCCGGCCGCTCAGAGCCCTTGGAGTCCCCGAGCAGCCGGAGTTCCTGAACAGCCGGGTTCCTTGAGCCCCCGAGTGCCCAGAGCTCGGCCGGGCTCCCAGAGCGGGCCGAGTTCGTTGGAGTGGGCGAGCACCTGAGCGCACGCCGAAGGGCCGCTCATTCGGAGCGTGGTGGGAGGCTGGGGCGGGAGTGGTCGGGGACCTCGCTGTAGTCGGGCGGGATCGCGGCGGGGGTGGTTTCGAGGAGGTCCAGGGCCAGTTGGATCGCGTCGTCCATCTGGGCGTGCCGGCCCTCCGCCCAGTCCAGCGGGGTGCGCATGATCTCCAGGTCGGGCGTGACGCCATGGTTCTCCACGGACCAGCCGTAGGCGTCGAACCAGGCGGCGTTCATCGGGACCGTGATGACCGTGCCGTCGCCCAGCCGGTGCCGGCCGGTCATGCCGACCACGCCGCCCCAGGTGCGCTGGCCGACCACCGGGCCGAGCTTCAGCAGCTTGAACGCGGCGGTGATCATGTCGCCGTCCGAGGAGGTCGCCTCGTCGGCCAGGGCGACCACCGGGCCCCTCGGCGCGTTCGAGGTGTACGACACCGGCTGCGCGTCCCTGGTCAGGTCCCAGCCCAGGATCGTACGGGTCAGTTTCTCTATGACGAGTTCACTGATGTGCCCGCCCGCGTTGCCGCGCACGTCCACGATCAGGGCGGGCCGGGACACCTCCATGCGCAGGTCGCGGTTGAACTGGGCCCAGCCGGAGCCACCCATGTCCGGGATGTGTAGATAACCGCACTTTCCGCCGCTCAACTCCCGCACGACGTCGCGGCGTTTGGCGACCCAGTCCTGGTAGCGCAACGGCCGCTCGTCGATGAGCGGGATGACGGCGACCCGGCGGGCGCGGCCCGCCTCCCCCTCCGGCGGGGTGAAGGTCAGCTCCACGGTCGTCCCCCCGGAGCCGGCGAGGAGCGGAAACGGCCCGGTCACCGGATCGACCGGGCGGCCGTCGACATGGGTCAGCACGGAGCCCTCGCGGATGCCCGTGCCGGCCAGCGGTGAGCGGGCCTTGGAGTCGGAGGAGTCACCGGGGAGGATGCGCTTGACCATCCAGTGGCCGTCGCGGCGGACGAAGTTGGCGCCGAGCAGCCCCTGCCAGCGCTGGTAGTGCGGCGGGCCCTCGTTGCGGCGGGCGGCGGTGACGTAGGCGTGCGAGGTGCACAGTTCGCCCAGGACCTCCCTGAGGAGATCGGCGAACTCGTCCGGGGACGCGACGCGTTCGACCAGCGGCCGGTACTGGTCGAGCACCGCGTCCCAGTCGATGCCGCACATGCCGGGGTCCCAGAAGTAGGCCCGGATGATCCGTCCCGCCTCGTCGAAGGCCTGGCGCCACTCGGCGGGCGGCTCGACCACGTGCAGGATGCGGCGCAGGTCGATCCAGACGGTCGTGTCGCTGTCGCCCAGTTCCGTGGAGGGCACCGCGCGCAGGTCGCCCTCGTCGACGACGACCAGCCGGGTGCCGTCGCCGCTGACCGCGAACCAGTCCAGGTGGTCGATCAGTTCGGACTTCTTCGCCTTGGTGATGGTGAAGTACTCCAGGGTCGGGCGGCCGCTGATGTCGGAGGGGTTGACGAAGGTCTCGCCGAGCGCGCCGGAGATCGGCCAGCGCAGCCAGACGAGTCCGCCGCCGGCGACCGGGTGCAGCCCGGAGTACTTGGAAGCGATCACCGGGAACGGTGTCACCCGGTTCGCCAGGCCCTCCACCTCGACCGTCACCGCCCCGCTCTCGCCGGTCTCCTCGTCCTCCACCGGGTCGAGTCCGCCGGCGGCCGGGCGGCCCTCGGGGTTCAGGGCGAAGGGGGAGGGGGTCGCCGAGTTCAGCGGCACGAGGTACGGGCGGCAGCCTAGCGGGAAGGACAGGTCGCCGGTGTGGACGTCGTACACCGGGTCGAAGCCGCGCCAGGAGAGGAAGGCGAGATAGCGGCCGTCGCGGGTGAAGACGGGATTCTCGTCCTCGAAGCGGCCGTTGGTCACGTCCACGATCAGCCGGTCCTTGATCCGGGCCAGTTTGATCTGGCGCAGGGAGCGGCCGATGCCCGGATGGGACCAGGTGAGCCAGGCGCCGTCCGGGGAGAAGGCGAGGTCGCGGACGGGCCCGTTGATGGACCGGATCAGCTCGGTGAGCCGGCCCGCAGCAGCGTCCGCGCCTTCCGCGCTCCCGATGTCCTGGCCCCCGGTGGTGGTCTCTGTGGTTTCGGTGTCCCCCACGTCTCCTGTGTCCCCCACGTCTCCGGTGTCCCCGGTGTCTCCGGTGTCTCCGGTGTCCGGGATCTCCGCGCCGCCCTCCTCCGCCACATCGATCAACAGCAACCGCCCGTCGTGCGAGGCGAGCGCCAGCCGTTCGCCCAGTGGGTCGGAGACCATCTCCAGGACGCGGCCCAGCCGGCCGGAGGCGAGGCGGCGGGGTGCGCGGTCACCGGTCGCGCGGGGCAGCTGGGCGATCTCGACGGCGTCCTCGCCCTCCGCGTCGGTGACGTACGCGACCTGGCCGGTCGTCCCCAGCATCTCCGGCAGCCGTACCCGCACGCCGGGCGTGTCGGCGATCGTACGGGCGGGGCCGTCGCGGTGGGTGAGCCAGTACAGGCTGCCGCGTACGACGACGGCGCTGGCCCTGCCGGTGTCGTCCACCGAGATGCCGTCGACGTTCTGCGCCGCCGGCACCTGGTACGCGCGGCGCCCGGTGGCCGGCCCGGCGAGACGGACGTCCAGCTTGCGCGGCACGGCGCCGGGGGAGAGGTCGTCCACCAGCCACAGCTCGCCCGCGCACTGGTAGACCACCCTGGTGCCGTCGCTGGAGGCGTGCCGGGCGTAGAAGGCGTCGTGGTCGGTGTGGCGCCGCAGGTCGGAGCCGTCGTCGGCGCAGGAGTAGAGGTTGCCGACGCCCTCGTGGTCGGAGAGGAAGGCGATCCGGCCGGCGACGAACATGGGGCAGGCCAGATGGCCGCAGATGTCGGGCACGAGTTGCCGCCCGTGCAGCCAGAGGCGGCCCATGGCCCCGCCGCGGTACCGCTTCCAGGAGGCGGGTTCGTGCGGTGGGGTGCCGGTGAGCAGGAGGGTCTTGTGCTCGCCGGCGACGTCGGCGACCTGGATGTCGGCGACCGGGCCCCAGGGCAGCCGGCCGCCCGGGTCGCCGTCGGTGGGGACCTTGTAGGCCCAGGTGAAGTAGGAGAAGGGCTGGCCGTGGGAGGCGACCGCCAGGATGTCGCCCTCGGGGGTCCAGCCGCACACCTGGGTGTCGGAGCTGCCCCAGTACGTCAGCTGCCGCTCGGGACCGCCGTCGATGCCGACGAGGTGGATCTCGGGCACGAGGCTGTGCCAGGTCGTGCAGGCGATCCGGCGGCCGTCGGGCGAGAAGCGCGGGTGCCCGGTCTTCGTACGGTCCGCGGTGAGCCGCCAGGCGCGGCCCGGGCCGTCGAGCGGCGCCAGCCAGAGGTCGTCCTCGGCCACGAAGCACAGCAGGTCGTCGCTGATGTGGGGAAGGCGCAGATAGCTCACCTCCCCATGCTTTTCCCCCCGCTGGGGCCCAGCAACTTATGCGGCGCTCACGTTCGTGACCCAGCACACGTACGAAACGGTTTCGTTTCGCTTGGTCCCGGGGTATCTTCGTGGTGTAGCAAGCATGGTTCCGCAGCGGGAAGGCGAGTGGCATGACCGAGGTCGTCGCGGCGACACGTCGCAGCCGTATCACGCCCGAGCGCGAGGCCGAGTTGTACGAGGCCGTGCTGGACCTGCTCCGGGAGGTCGGCTACGACGCCCTCACCATGGACGCCGTCGCCGCCCGCACCCGGTCCAGCAAGGCCACCCTCTACCGCCAGTGGGGCGGCAAGGCCGAGCTGGTGGCGAAGGCGGTGCGGCACAGCAAGCCGGGCGGCTCCGCCGACGACGTCGACACCGGGTCGCTCAGAGGCGATCTGCACGCCCTCACGCTGCGCTCGGACGACTGCGAGATGGAACAGAACTCCGCGCTGATGCGGGGTCTGGCGATGGCCGTCCACGGCAACCCGGACCTGCTGCGCGCGTTCAAGGACCATCTCATCGACCCGGAGCTGGCGGAGTTCCGTCGCGTGCTGCAGCGGGCGGTCGACCGGGGCGAGATCCGTGCGGACAACCCCGCGATCGACTACGTGATGCACATGATGATCGGCGGGTTCGCAGCCCGCTCGCTCATCGACGAGCAGCCGCCGACCCAGGCCTTCCTCCTGTCGTACATCGACGCCGTGGTCCTCCCCGCCCTCGGCGCCACCACCGGCTGATCGCCTTCCGATCCCCTTCTGATCCCCGAGCAAGCCCACCACCTGACGTCACCGCTCACGTCGTCGGGCTGATCACCCCTGCCCTGATGAACCCCCACGACCTGACCGGGAGTACGCCTCCGTGGCCACGTTTCTGTACAAAATCGGCCGTCTCGCCTTCCGGCGACGGCACTTCGTCGCCCTCATATGGGTCGCCCTGCTCACCCTCGCCGGGGTGGGCGCCGCCTCCGCGCCGGCCGCCGGCAACACCTCCTTCTCCATCCCCGGCACCGAGGCGCAGAAGGCCTTCGACCTGCTGGCACAGCGCTTCCCCGGGATGAGCGCCGACGGCGCCACCGCACGGGTCGTCTTCAAGGCGCCCGGCGGCGAGAAGATGACCGACGCCGCCAACAAGGCGGCCGTCGAGAGGACCGTCAAGGAACTGAAGACCGGTTCCGAGGTCGCCTCCGTCGCCGACCCCTACACCGGGCACGCCGTCAGCGTGAACGGCACGATCGCCTACGCCTCGGTGAAGTACAAGGTCTCGGGCATGGAGCTCAAGGACTCCTCCCGGGACGCCCTGAAGGCGGCCGCGCAGGACGCGCGGGACGCCGGGCTGACCGTCGAGGTCGGCGGTGACGCGCTGAACGCGACCCCCGAGACCGGCTCCAGCGAGGTCATCGGCCTCGGCATCGCCGCCGTCGTCCTGGTCATCACCTTCGGCTCGCTGCTCGCGGCCGGATTCCCGCTGCTCACCGCGATCATCGGGGTCGGCATCGGCGTCTCCACGATCACCGCGCTGGCCAGCGCCCTGGACCTCGGTTCCACGACCTCCACCCTGGCCTCGATGATCGGCCTGGCCGTCGGCATCGACTACGCCCTCTTCATCGTCTCCCGCTACCGCGCCGAACTGGCCGAGGGCCGTGAGCGGGAGGAAGCGGCCGGACGGGCCGTCGGCACGGCGGGCTCGGCCGTGGTCTTCGCCGGCCTCACCGTCGTCATCGCCCTGGTCGGCCTGTCGGTCGTCAACATCCCGATGCTCACCAAGATGGGCGTCGCGGCGGCCGGCACCGTCGCCATCGCCGTACTCATCGCGCTGACGATGATCCCGGCACTGCTCGGCTACGCGGGCCGCCGGATCAAGCCGGCGGGCGAGAAGAGCAAGCTGCTCGGCGGCGGCCGTACGCCGAAGAAGCCGGGCCGCCCCAACATGGGCACCCGCTGGGCGAGCTTCGTCGTACGCCGCCCGGTCGCCGTCCTGCTGCTCGGTGTGCTAGGCCTCGGCGCGGCGGCGATCCCGGCCTCGTCCCTGGAGCTGGGTCTGCCCGACGACGGCTCCCAGCCCACCTCCACCACCCAGCGCCGCGCCTACGACCTGCTCTCCGAGGGCTTCGGGCCCGGCTTCAACGGCCCGCTGATGGTCGTGGTCGACGCCAAGGGCAGCGAGCATCCCAAGAAGGCGTTCACCGAGGTCGGCAACGAGATCAAGGGCCTGCAGGACGTCGTCACGGTCACCCCGGCCGTGGCCAACCAGGCCGGCGACACCGCGACGATCACCGTCGTGCCCAAGTCCAAGCCGTCCTCGAAGTCGACCGAGGACCTGGTGCACACCATCCGGGACAAGGGCGCGGACATCGCGGCGAAGACCGACTCCAGGCTCCTGGTCACCGGTACGACCGCGCTGAACATCGACGTCTCGCAGAAGCTGAACGACGCGCTCCTGCCCTACCTGGCGCTGGTGGTGGGCCTCGCGTTCCTGCTGCTGATCGTGGTCTTCCGTTCCGTCCTCGTCCCGCTGAAGGCGGCCCTCGGCTTCCTGCTCAGCGTGCTCGCGGCCCTCGGCGCGGTCGTCGCGGTCTTCCAGTGGGGCTGGATGTCCGGCCTGATGAACGTCGAGCAGACCGGCCCGGTCATGTCGATGATGCCGATCTTCATGGTGGGTGTCGTCTTCGGTCTGGCGATGGACTACGAGGTCTTCCTCGTGACCCGGATGCGGGAGGCGTACGTCCACGGCGAGAAGCCCAGTCAGGCCGTGGTGACCGGTTTCAGGTACGGGGCGCGGGTCGTGACCGCCGCCGCCGTCATCATGATCGCCGTCTTCTCCGGCTTCATCGGTTCGTCCGAGGCGATGATCAAGATGATCGGCTTCGGTCTCGCGATCGCGGTCTTCTTCGACGCGTTCATCGTCCGCATGGCCATCGTCCCGGCGGTACTCGCCCTGCTCGGCAAGCGGGCCTGGTGGCTGCCGAAGTGGCTCGACCGCGCGCTGCCCAACGTGGACATCGAGGGCGAGGGCCTGCGCACGCAGACGGACCCGGAGCGCAGGCACGCCGACCCCGACGAGGAGAAGGAGCTGGTACGGGCCTGAGGTACCGCTTCTGGTCAGAGCCGCCGGTGAGGGTGCCCGTGGGGACGGGGCTGCACCCTCACCGGCTTTCTGCCATGGCCCTGCGGGCGTGCGGCGAGCGGCGAAAACCCCGTGAGCGGGGCTCCGGCGATGGCGTAGCGTGCCCGGCATGACGACGACAGCCGCCACTGACGCCGACGAGTCCGGAGCCCACCCCCGTTTCGCCGAAGCCCTCCGCACGCTCGGCCTCGCCGACGTGCTCGCACGGACCAGGACGTTCCCGGAGGCCACCCGGACCGCCGCCGAGGCCGCCGCGGCCATCGGGTGCGAGCTCAGCCAGATCTGCAAGTCGCTGGTCTTCGCCGCCGACGGGGTACCGGTGCTGGTCCTCATGGACGGGGCCTCGCGCGTGGACGTGGAGCGGGTGCGGGAGGAACTGGGCGCCGGGAAGGTCACCCGGGCCGACGCCGGTGTCGTGCGGGAGACCACCGGGTACGCCATCGGCGGGGTGCCGCCCGTCGGGCACCGCACACGCACGCGGGTCCTCGCCGACCGCTCGCTGCTCGCTCACGACGTGGTGTGGGCGGCCGCCGGTACGCCGCACACCGTCTTCCCCATCGAGCCGAAGGCGCTCGTGACCCATGCCGGCGCCGACCTGGTGGACGTGCGCGAGCGAACCGCGTGACACCCCTCGGCACGGCCGCCGTCCTGCCGACGATCCGGCCGGCCCGGTCCCAGGACCGGGGCGGCCGGGCCGCTGGTGGTGGGGCGTCGGGTTGATGATGCGCGCGGGGTATTCGGGTAGTCCGGTAGGAGAACCACTGGGCAGCAACCGGACGACAGGGAGCCGTCAATGAGCGACAAGCCGAGCGTCACCGTACTGGGCACCGGCATCATGGGGGCCGCGATGGCCCGGAACCTGTGCCGCGCCGGGCTGGACGTGCGCGCGTGGAACCGTACGCGGGAGAAGGCCGAGCCGCTCGCCGCCGACGGCGCACGCGTCACCGACACCCCCGCGGAGGCCGTAGAGGGCGCCGACGTCGTCCTGACGATGCTGTACGACGGCAACACCGTCCTGGACGTCATGCGCGAGGCCGTACCTGCGCTGCGGCCCGGCATGGTGTGGGCGCAGTGCACCACGGCCGGGATCGAGCTGGTCAGCGACCTTGCGGCGTTCGCCGGCGAGCACGGACTCGTCTTCTACGACGCGCCCGTCCTCGGCACCAGGCAGCCCGCCGAGGCCGGTCAGCTGACCGTGCTGGCGGCCGGCCCGGAAGAGGGGCGCGAGACGGTCGCGCCCGTCTTCGACGCGGTCGGCGCGAAGACCGTGTGGACGGGGAACGACGGCGGGGCGGGCAGCGCCAGCCGGCTGAAGCTGGTCGCCAACAGCTGGGTGCTCGCCGCCACCGCGGCGGCCGGTGAGGTCCTCGCCCTCTCCCAGGCCCTCGGCGTGGATCCGCAGGACTTCTTCGACCTCATCCAGGGCGGCCCGCTCGACATGGCCTACCTGCGCGCCAAGACGGCGCTGCTGCTCGACGGCAAACTGTCTCCGGCGTCGTTCGCGGTGGCCACCGCCGAGAAGGACGCCCGCCTCATCGTCCAGGCCGGCGAGCGCGGCGGCGTACGGCTGGACGTCGCCGTGGCGACCGCGGAACGGCTCGCACGCGCCGCCGCCCAGGGCCACGCGGACGAGGACATGGCCGCCGCCTACTTCGCGAGCTTCGACGCGTCCGAGCAGGGCGCGTGACGCCCCCGCCGAAGTGACGTTCCCCGCACGGGGGAGCACCCTGGAAACAGCTGGAACCAGCTGTTTCCGGAGGTGATCGTCATGATGCACACCGCTGTCGGATGGCATGTCGAGCTGGAGTTCATGGAGGACGATCAGCACACCAAAGCCGTGGCCTTGGTGCGGTTGGCCGACGGCACCGAGGTGCGGGCGCACGGCCACGCGACCCGGCACAGCGTCGACTCCAACCAGCCCAGGGTGGGCGAGGAGATAGCCGGCGCACGTGCCCTCAACGAACTGGCCATGCACCTGCTGACCAAGGCCCACGACGAGATCGACGCGGCGTCCGGACGGACCTCGCACACCATCAACGTGTGACGGCCCGCAGGGTGCGGTGCACAGGGGAGTCAGCGCCTATGCGAGCGCCGTACGCACCGCCCGTACCAGCGCCTGCGCCCGCGGGTCCGCCGTCACGCTCTTCCGGAAGCCGTTGGTGACGTAGCCGAAGGCGATGCCCGTCTCCGGGTCGGCGAACGCGAGGGCGCCGCCCCGGCCGGGGTGGCCGAAGGAACCGGGGGAGAGCAGCGGGGACGCTGCGCCGTGCAGCATGTAGCCGAGGCCGAACCGGGTGCCGACCACCAGGACCCGGTCCGGTCCGGCGGACTGCTCGGCACGGGCCAGTTCAGCGGTCTCCGGCGTGAACAGCCGGGCGCCGCCGTCCACCTCGCCGATCAGCGAGGCGTAGAAGCGGGCCAGTCCGTCGGCGGTGGCGATGCCGTTGGAGGCGGGCAGGGCGGCCGCGCGATAGGCGGGATCGTTCTCGTCGGGGAGCGGGGTGATCGCGGCGAACGCGCGCCGGGTCAGCGAGTCCGGGTCGGCGTAGGCCCCGGCCACCGCCCGCTTGGGCCGGGTCTTCAGGCCGCCCACGGCCTCGGGCGCCTCGACCGGGCCGACGCGGCCCACGCGCGCGTGCTCCGACTCCGGCAGGCCGAGCCACAGCTCCGCCCCGACCGGGCCGGCGATCTCGTCCGCGATCCACTCGCCGACCGGGCGGCCGGTGACGCGCCGGATCAGCTCGCCGGTGAGCCAGCTGTACGTCTGTGCGTGGTAGCCGTGGTCCGTGCCCGGCTCCCACACCGGCGCCTGGGCGGCGACGGCCGCGGCGCCCAGGTCGGGGTCGGCGGCCTCGGCGGGGGTCAGCGGGCGGTCCAGCACGGGCACACCCGCGCGATGAGCGAGCAGGTGCCGTACGAGGGTGTGCTCCTTGCCGGCCGCCTTGTACGCGGGCCAGTACGCGCCGACGGGAGCGTCCAGGTCCAGCTCGCCGCGTTGGTGCAGGAGCAGCAGCGCGGCGGCGGCGACGCCCTTGGTCGCGGAGCGCACGACCTGTGCCGTCCCGGGCTCCCAGCAGGCCGCACCGTCCACATCCCTGGTGCCTGCCCACAGGTCGACCACCTTGTGCCCCTCGCGGTACACGGCGACGGCCGCGCCGCGCTCCCCGAGCAGCGCGAAGTTCGCTGCGAACGCCTCCCTGACCGGCTCGAAGCCCTCGGCCACTGTGCCGTTGACGTCCACGTCCGCCGTCCCTTCCGATCGCCTGCGACAGTGGGTGCAACAGCGGCTGGGCACCTGTGATTCCTTGGTGGGATCAGCCCAGCAGGATCGTTACGTCGATGTTGCCGCGCGTGGCGTTGGAGTACGGGCAGACCTCGTGCGCCGCGTCCACCAGCTGGGCCGCCACGTCCGGGTCCAGGACCGGCAGGGAGACGCTGAGGGCGACGGCGAGGCCGTAGCCGCGGTGGTTGTTCGGGCCGATGCCGACCTTGGCGGCCACCGTGGAGCCGGTCAGGTCGTAGCCCGCGCGGTTGCCGACCAGGATCAGCGCGTTGTGGAAGCAGGCGCTGTAGCCGGCCGCGAACAGCTGCTCCGGGTTGGTGCCGTTGCCGTCGCCGCCCAGCTGCGGAGGCATCGCGACCCTGAGCTCGATCTGGCCGTCCTGGCTGGTGACATAGCCGTCGCGGCCGCCGTGGGCGGTGGCCTCGGCCACGTACATGATCTTCGTCGGACGGGTGTCGACAGCGGTGTCCTCGGTCATGGCCGGCCTCCCCCGGAACAAGTGACGCACAAGTACATCGTGCACAAGGTACTGTCCGGTAGGTCAGCAGGCGGCACCCGGGGGTGGCAACTGCGGGTAACGCGAGCTCAGCAGGTGAACACCGCAGGCTCGGTGCGGGATCAGCGCCGGTCGGCCGCCGCGTCGGCGCGCTCGGTGAGGTGCCACAACGCCTCGCGCAGCCGCGCGACCTCCTGCGCACCGAGGCCCGTCGTGGTGAGCAGGGCGCCGGGTACGCGCGCGGCGCGCTCCCTGAGTTCCTCGCCGCGCCCCGTGCACGCGACGAGCACCGAGCGCTCGTCGCCGGCCGCGCGCTCCCTGCGGACCAGGCCCGCTCCCTCCAGCCGCTTCAGCAGGGGGGAGACGGTGCCGTAGTCCAGCCGGAGGGCCCGCGCCAGCTCCTTCACACTGGTCTCGCCGCGCTCCCACAGCACCAGCAGCACGAGGTACTGCGGGTAGGTGATCCCGAGGTCGTCCAGAAGCGGGCGGTATGCGGCGGTCACGGCGCGCTGTGCGGCGTACAGCGCGAAGCACAGCTGGTCGTCCAGCAGCAGCGACCCCTCGGCGGCGCGGTCCTCGTTCGTCACGCGCCCATTGTCACGGACTTCGGGTCGAAGCCGAACGGCAGCTCCAGCCGGTGCGCCCGCATCAGGTCCTCGTCGGAGAGCAGCTCGCCGGTCGGGCCGTCGGCCGCGATCACGCCGTCGCTGAGGACGAGGGAGCGCGGGCACAGCTCCAGGGCGTACGGGAGGTCGTGGGTGACCATGAGGACGGTCACGTCCAGGGAGCGCAGGATGCCGGCGAGTTCGCGGCGGGAGGCCGGGTCGAGGTTGGAGGACGGCTCGTCCAGGACGAGGATCTCCGGCTCCATCGCGAGCACGGTGGCCACGGCCACGCGCCGGCGCTGCCCGAAGGACAGATGGTGCGGCGGGCGGTCGGCGAAGTCCCCCATGCCGACCCGCTCGGGGGCGGCGTGCACCCGCTCCTCCAGCGCGGCCCCCTTGATCCCGGCGGCGGCCGGGCCGAACGCCACGTCCTCGCGCACGGTCGGCATGAACAACTGGTCGTCCGGATCCTGGAAGACGATGCCGACCTTCTGCCGCATCGCGGCCATGTGCTGCTCGCCGACGGGCAGTCCGGCCACCGTCACCGCGCCGGCACCGCCGCCCAGGATGCCGTTGAGGTGCAGCACCAGCGTGGTCTTGCCGGCGCCGTTCGGGCCGAGCAGGGCGACCCGCTCCCCGAGCCGCTGGGCGTGTCCGGCGCCCACGTCACGGACCCGTGTTCACGGGCGAGGCGTCCGAGCCGCGCCGCCGGCGCACCGCCCAGAACACCGCGCTGCCCGCCACGACCGTGACCCCGACGCCGATCACGCCCGCGAGGCCGCCGGACAGCCGGGCGTCGGAGACGCTCTTGACGCCGTAGTCGGCGAGCGGGGAGTCGGCGGCGGCGTGCTCCCGCTCCTTCGCGTCGAGCCCCTTGTCGTGCGCGACCTTCTCCAGACCGTCGGGGTTCGAGGAGGCGTAGAAGCTCACGAAACCGGCGAGCAGCAGCGACGTGACCAGACCCGTCACCCACAGCGCGCGCCGGGAGGTGCGCGCTGCCACGGGCGCCGGAGCGTCCACCAGCACGCTGTTCACGCGCAACGTGAGCCGCTGCCGCAGGCCTCGCGCGCCGTGCACGAGATCCGGGCGTACGGCGATCACCGCGCTCACCGTGAGCGCGGTGATGACGGCCTCGCCGATGCCGACGAGGACGTGGACGCCGATCATCGCGGTCGCGACCTTGCCGGGGGAGACGTCGGTCGTGCCGCCGATCGCGTAGAGCAGGGTGAAGACGACCGCGGCGGCCGGTACGGACACCAGTGCCGCGACGAAGGAGGCGACGGTCGCCGACCGCCGCTTGCGGGGCAGGACGGCGAGCAGGGCGCGGAAGACGGCGTACGACACGACCGTCGTGGTGACCGCCATGTCGGTGACGTCCACGCCGAGCGCGGTGAGCCCGCCGTCCGCGAACAGCACGCCCTGCATGAGCAGCACCACGGACACGCACAGCACGCCCGTGCAGGGGCCGACCAGGATCGCGGCGAGCGCTCCGCCCAGCAGATGGCCGCTTGTTCCGGCCGCGACGGGGAAGTTGAGCATCTGTGCGGCGAAGATGAACGCCGCCACCAGCCCGGCCAGGGGAGCCGTCCGCTCGTCGAGCTCACGGCGGGCCCCGCGCAGGCTCACCGCGAGGGCCATTGGGTGGCCCGCCCGCAAGGGCGAGCTCGCCCCCAAAAGGCGCAAAAAGGAAAATATGGGACATTAGAGAAGAAGTGGATGCACAGCTTCCGCAGAGGTCACTCAGAGTGAAAGGGCGGTCCGATGTCTGTGGTCGAGCAGTACGCGCGCGCCCATATCGTCACGGACGAGGAGGACCCGGGAGCCGTACCGGTGATGCTGCGGTACGACCCCGACTCCGATCCGCGGTCGGTCCGGATCGACCTGCCGGGCCCGCACGAGTGGACCTTCTCCCGCGCGCTGCTGGAACGAGGACTGCGGGCACCGGCCGAGAGCGGCGCGGTACGCGTGTGGCCGTGCGGCCGCGTGCAGGCCGTCGTCGAGTTCCACTCCGACAACGGTGTCGAGGTGGTCCAGTTCGAGTCGAAGGCGCTGGTGAGATTTCTGCGCCGGACGTACACGGCGGAGCCGGTACGGACCTGATCAGCCGCCCATCCTGAGCAGAGCCGCCACGATCGGACCGGCCGTGTCGCCGCCGTGGCCGCCCGCCTGCACCACGCCCGCGGCGGCGAGGTCGCCCTTGTAGGCGGTGAACCAGCCGTTCGGCTTCTTCTGCCCGTCGACCTCGGCGGAGCCCGTCTTGGCGCCGTAGTCCCCGCTCATGCCCGCCATCGCCTTGGCGGCCGTGCCGTAGTCCGCCGTGAACCGCATGACGTCCTTCAGCTGGGACTGCGTCGTCGACGCCATGGTGCGCGCGGCCTTCGCCAGCGTGCGGTTGTCCACCGAGGGCGACACCAGATACGGCTGGTGGAAGACGCCCGACTCCACCGTGGCCGACACCGACGCCATGTTCAGCGGGTCCATGCGCACCCCGCCCTGGCCGATCAGCGAGGCGCCCATCTGCGCGCCGCTCTGCACCGGGACCGAGCCGTCGAACGAGGGGACGCCGATGGCCCAGTTGTCCATGCCGAGGCCGTAGACCTGCTGGGCCTCCTTGGTGAGGTCGCCGTCGGACAGCTTGGGCGCGAAGTCGATGAAGGCGTTGTTGCAGGAGGCTCCGAAGCTCTGCTTGAACGTGCCCTTCTTGATCTCGGAGTTGCCGTCGTTGTGGAACGTCCAGCCGGCCAGCTTGTACGTCTTGGGGCAGGGGTGCGACGCGTCCGGGGTGATGAGCTTCTTCTCGAACAGCATGGTCGACGTCACGATCTTCATCGTGGAACCGGGGGCGAGAGAGCCCTGGAAGGCGACGTTGAAGCCGTGCTCGCTGTTGGCGACCGCGAGGATCTCGCCGGTCGAGGGCCGCACGACGACCACGGACGCCTTCGACTGCTTGCCGACCTGCTGCTCGGCGGCCGCCTGGAAGGTCGGGCTCAGCGTCGTCTTCACCGTGCCCGGCGTGCCCTTGCTCAGCTCCACCAGCGTCTTGTCGGACAGCTTGGCCTGCTGCGAGGCCTTGCCGCGCACCACGCGCAGCTCGATTCCGGCCTTGCCGCCGGCCGTCTTGCCGTACTTCTCCCGCAGCCCGTCCAGCACCGTGCCCAGGGACGGGTACTTGGCCGCCGTCAGCTCGCCGCCGTTCCGGTCCAGTGCCCTGATCGGCGGGGTGCCGGACTCGCCGGTGACGAGCGTGTCACCGTCCTTGAGGTCCGGGTGGACGACGGAGGAGTGCCAGTCGACCAGTGGCTTGCCGTCGCTCGCCCGGCGCACCACGGTGAGCGAACTGCCGTACGCCAGCGGCTTGCTGAGATTGTGGTACGACACGGTCGCCTTGACGGAGAACGGCACCTTGGCGCCCGTGGGCGTGCCGGCGGTGAGCGTGACGTCCTTCAGGTGGGCGTCCTTGGCATAGCCGGCGAGCAGTGCGGCGGCGGCGGAGGCGTGGTCCGTGGCGGCGGCGGCCTCGGTGAGCCGGCCCTGCTGCCACGCGGTGAGGAAGCGGGTGGAGGCCGTGCGGATCTCGGCGGCGCTGAGCGGGCCGGTCTTCACGGCCTTCTGGCCGGCCGTGGCGGACGCGGGCTCGTCGGCCGCCGCCCCGCCGTCGGTCAGCGCGTAGACACCCAACCCGATGCCGCAGGCGGCCACGGCGATCAACCCGCCGAGCACGGTCGGTCGGGTCGTCCTCCGTCGCTCGGCGACGCGCCTTCTCTTGCCCACAGCCTCAGTTCCTCCGTGCCTTCCCGAGGGTCCCCGCAGCCCGCACACTCCCCAACGACGGCACTCACCTTAAGGTCCCCACCTTGGCGGGTGATGTCGGCGGCGGATCCGTAGCACGGTTGCGACAATCCGCACGGCGTCCACTCGCCAAAGGGCGGATCACACCCAGGTGTCCAGCCACATCCGCGACCGCCACGAGTCGATCGGGATCGCCGTGCCCGTGTACAGGGGCCAGAAGTAGATGAAGTTCCAGGCGATGAGCAGCACCAGTACGCCCGCCGCCGAGGCGCCGATCACCCGGCGGGTGTCGGAGGAACCCGGCGGGCCGATGATCGCGCCGATCATCATGGCCACCGCCAGGCAGAGGAACGGCAGGAAGACGACCGCGTAGAACAGGAAGATCGTCCGCTCCTGGTACATGAACCAGGGCAGATAACCGGCCGCGATCCCGCACGCGACGGCACCGGCGCGCCAGTCGCGGCGGAACGCCCAGCGCCACAGGACGTACAGGATCGCGAAGCAGGCCGCCCACCACAGCAGCGGAGTGCCGATCGCCAGCACCTCACGGGCGCACTTCTGGCCGGCGTTCGCCGGACAGCCGTCGGCGCCGGGGTTCGGGGACTCGTAGAAGTACGAGACCGGGCGGCCCAGCACGATCCAGCTCCACGGGTTGGACTGGTAGGTGTGCGGGGAGGTCAGGCCGACGTGGAACTCGTACACCTCGTGCTCGTAGTGCCACAGGCTGCGCAGCCAGTCGGGCAGGAAGGTCCAGCTGCCGCCCTTGCCGTCGGTGGCCGCCCAGTTGCGGAAGTAGCCGCCGGTGCCGTCGGTCGGCGAGAGGATCCAGCCGATCCAGGAGAGCAGGTAGACGGCGATCGCCACCGGGACCGTCGCCAGGAAGGCGATGCCGGTGTCGTACTTGAGCGCCGCGGCATACGGGTGACGGGCACCGGCGACCTTGCGGGCGCCGACGTCCCACAGCACCGCCATCACACAGAACGCGGCCAGGATGTACAGGCCGTTCCACTTGGTGCCGATGGCCAGGCCCAGCATCAGCCCCGCCGCCCAGCGCCAGGGGCGCAGGCCGAACCGGAAGGTGTCGGCGAGCCGTTCGTCCGGGCGGGCCCGGCCGTCGGCGTCCACCGGCAGGGCCGCGGCCAGTCTCGCCCGGGAGCGGTCGCGGTCGATGACCAGACAGCCGAACGCGGCCACCACGAAGAACATCAGCACGCCGTCGAGCAGCGAGGTCCGGCTCATCACGAACTGCAGGCCGTCCACCGTCATCAGCGCGCCCGCCAGGCAGCCGAGGAACGTCGAGCGGAAGATCCGGCGCCCGATCCGGCACAGCAGCAGCACGCTCAGCGTCCCGAGCAGGGCCGTCATGAACCGCCAGCCGAAGGGGTCGAACCCGAACATCAGCTCGCCGAGTCCGATGACGTACTTGCCGACGGGCGGGTGCACGACGTAGGCCGCGTCCGTCGGGATCGCGAGGTGGCCGTGGGTCTGCAGCACCAGGTCGTTGGCGTTCTTGTCCCAGTTGACCTCGAAACCGCGGTGGACGAGCGCCCAGGCGTCCTTGGCGTAGTACGTCTCGTCGAATATCACCGCGCGCGGGCTGCCCAGGTTCCAGAACCGCATCAGGCCCGCCACCAGCGTCACCAGCACCGGACCGCCCCAGCCCGACCAGCGGGTGATCCGGTCGGCGAGGACGGGCGACACGCCGAACGCCTGCCACAGCCGGGGGCCCGGCTCGGCGTACGGGGGCACCAGCCGGTCGCGTACGTCGCCCGAGGGCGCGTCCTTGGCCGGTACGTATCCGAATCGGCGCAGCCGCTGCTGCCACGAAGGCCGCCGGTCGTGCGGCGTCTGGCCCTGCCGGAGGTCCATGGAGGACGCGGTACTGGTCACCGCGCCATCGTAGGGAACCGTTCTGTGCGAGTCCCGCGCATGTGCGGTACCGGTCGGGATGCGGTGGTTCTCCCGGGCCTCGCGGAACCGCCCGGACCGGCCGCGACCGCCCCGGACCGGCCGCGACCGCCCCGGACCGGCCGCGACCGCCCCGGACCGGCCGGTACCGCCCTGGACCGGTCCGTACCGCCCGGGACCGTCGGACCTGTTCGCCGGCGGGGCTGTCAGTGGTTGCTGCGAGGATGGAGGGCGTGACTGGAACCCTTGTCCTCGCAGGTACCCCCATCGGTGACATCGCGGACGCGCCGCCCCGGCTGGCCGTGGAGCTCGCCGGCGCCGACGTCGTCGCCGCCGAGGACACCCGGCGCCTGCGCCGGCTCACCCAGGCCCTCGGCGTCACACCCAAGGGCCGCGTGGTGTCGTACTTCGAGGGCAACGAGTCCGCCCGGACGCCGGAGCTGGTCGAGGAGCTGCTCGGCGGCGCCCGCGTGCTGCTGGTGACCGACGCCGGGATGCCGTCGGTCTCCGACCCGGGCTACCGGCTGGTGGCGGCCGCCGTCGAGAAGGACATCCGGGTCACCGCGCTGCCCGGTCCGTCCGCCGTGCTCACCGCGCTCGCCCTGTCCGGGCTGCCCGTGGACCGGTTCTGCTTCGAGGGCTTCCTGCCGCGCAAGGCGGGCGAGCGGCTGTCCCGGCTGCGGGAGGTCGCGGACGAGCGCCGCACCCTCGTGTACTTCGAGGCCCCGCACCGGCTCGACGACACCCTCGCCGCCATGGCCGAGGTCTTCGGCGCGGACCGGCGGGCCGCCGTCTGCCGGGAGCTGACCAAGACGTACGAGGAGGTCCGGCGCGGTCCGCTGGCCGAGCTGGCGCGGTGGGCCGCGGAGGGGGTACGCGGGGAGATCACCGTGGTGGTCGAGGGGGCGCCGGAGAGGGGGCCCGAGGAGCTGGACGCGGAGGAACTCGTGCGCCGGGTGCGGGTACGGGAGGAGGCGGGGGAGCGGCGCAAGGAGGCCATTGCCGCGGTTGCGGTGGAGGCAGGGGTGCCGAAGCGGGTCGTCTTCGACGCCGTGGTCGCGGCGAAGCGTGTCGGTGAGTGAGAGGCGTTTGCGCGCGTAGCGCCGTCGGGCCTGGGGCTCGTGGCGGGCGGCGGGTCCGTCGCGCCAGGTCGCGCAGGTCGCCGCGCTCCTGCCCGGGCGCCGCCCCCGGCCTGTGCTGATAGGCCCTCTGAGCAGGGGCGTTCTCGGGTGAGCGGGCGGCCCATGGGACGGCAAAGGGCTGTCGCCGATGGCAAAGCGAAACGGGGCCGACCGGGGCCTTTTCGGCAAGGAAGACTCAAATCGCCTCCAACACTCGACAGCCCGGATGCATTCGCGCTGGTGAAGGCGTCCACTGGTCGAAGAGGCGCCCCGTCGAGGGGCGCCTGTCCAGCGGACAAGAGGAGCTGGCATGAGCGAGATCGCAGGGCAGACCGGCCTCCGTGGCACCCCCACAGCCGTCGTTCACGAGTCGTATTCGTTCGCCTGCATGAGGTGCGGGCACGGCTGGGAGCAGTCGTACGAGATAGAGCACCACACGGACGCCGACGGGCAGGAATTCGTGCTCTACGTGGCCGACGGCCGGGTCGTGCCGTCGCCGCTGAGCCGGCCCAGCTGCCACAACTGCGACGGCCACGTCGTACGGATCATGCGCGCGGGACAGGTCTCGTCGGTGCGCGGCGCCGGAGAGCGCCACCACAGCGTGCCGCAGGCGGGCCCGGTCGAGGCGCCGCAGGTGCCCACGGCGCCCGGGGAGCCGCACCACTGGCACCTGTCCGATCTCCTCCACGCCTTCCAGCGCAAGGCCGGGTGAGCGGATCACCGGCCGCCGAGGGCGTGCCCCTTTCGTAGGATCGGGGCATGCCTTCGAACGCCGGCCAGACCTCCAAGGGCGACAAGAACGCCGCACCGCCGCTTCCGGCGCCGCTGCGGGTCCCGGTCGCCGACTCGCACACCCACCTCGACATGCAGTCCGGCACGGTCGCGGAAGGCCTCGCCAAGGCCGCGTCGGTGGGGGTGACGACGGTCGTCCAGGTCGGGTGCGACATCAAGGGCTCGCAGTGGGCCGCCGAGACCGCGGCCGCGTTCGACAGCGTCCACGCCGCCGTCGCCCTCCACCCCAACGAGGCCCCGCGCATCGTCCACGGCGACCCCGACGGCTGGTCGCGGCAGGGTGCCCGGGAGCCGGGCGGGGACGCGGCGCTGGACGAGGCGCTGGCCGAGATCGACCGGCTGGCCGGACTGCCCCAGGTGAAGGGCGTCGGCGAGACGGGGCTGGACCACTTCCGCACCGGCCCGGAGGGCAAGGCCGCCCAGGAGCGGTCCTTCCGCGCCCACATCGAGATCGCCAAGCGGCACGGCAAGGCCCTCGTCATCCACGACCGCGACGCCCACGCCGACGTCCTGCGCGTCCTGAAGGAGGAGGGCGCCCCCGAGCGCACCGTCTTCCACTGCTACTCCGGCGACGCCGAGATGGCGGAGATCTGCGCCCGCGAGGGCTACTTCATGTCCTTCGCCGGCAACGTCACCTTCAAGAACGCCCAGAACCTGCGGGACGCCCTCGCCGTCGCCCCGCTGGAGCTGGTCCTGGTGGAGACCGACGCGCCCTTCCTCACCCCGGCGCCGTACCGCGGCCGGCCCAACGCCCCGTACCTCGTCCCGGTCACGGTCCGTGCGATGGCCGCCGTGCGCGGCATCGACGAGGACGCGCTGGCGACGGCCCTCGCCGCCAACACCGCCCGTGCCTTCGGCTACTGAGCCGTCCGTTCGAGCGTTGAGCGCACGCTCGACGGGCAACAGTACGTAGTCGCGTCGCTTTGGAGAGTGACGGACGCTCCGCTAGGTTCTGGGGGCCCGATCCGGACCCCCCTCTGGCATCTCTGGAGCGTGTCGGCGTGAGCAAGTCGCAGTACGAGGCGTTCGAGGCCTACGAGCCGTACCCGCCGTACGAGCCCGTCCAGCCGTACGAGCCGTACGGTCGGCCCGACGCCTCCGTGCACACCGCGGAGACCCTGGCGTACGGGCTGTCCAAGGACACCTACCGCCCCGCCTACGAGGCGGAGGCGTACTTCGTCAGCGAGCCGGTGCTGCCCCGGCAGGGCGGGAGCGCGCCGCAGGCCGGTGGCGCATCCGAGGCGCGGCGAACGCGGCGTCGCGGGAGCGTGCCGGGCAGGGGCGCGGCCCCGCACGAGGGCGGCGCGCCGGCCCCGGAAGGGACGGGCGAGGCCGAGGTGCTCGCCGGAACGGGCGGGCGGGCCGCGCGCCGGCGCAAGGCGCGCGCCGCCGAACGCCCGGATTCCGCTGTACGCCGCCTGCTGCCGCAGGCGCTGGTCGTGGCCTTCCTCGCCGGCGGCACCACCGCGTTCGTCGCCAAGGACAAGGCCGTCGAGCTGAGCGTCGACGGCAAGCACCGCACCCTGCACACCTTCGCCGACGACGTGCGCGAGCTGCTCGCCGAAGAGGGCGTGCACGTCGGGGCGCACGACATGATCGCGCCCGCCCCCGGAGCGGCGCTCGCCAGCGGAGACGCGGTCGCCGTGCGCTACGGGCGCCCCGTCCGGCTCACCCTCGACGGCCAGCGGCGCGAGGTGTGGACGACGGCGCACACGGTGGAAGGGGCGCTGGACGAGCTGGGGGTGCGCGCGGAGGGCGCGTACCTGTCCACCTCGCGCTCCAAGAGCATCGGACGCGCCGGGCTCGCCCTCGACGTGCGCACCGAACGCGCCGTCACGATCATGGCGGACGGCCGGACCCGGACCATCCGCACCAACGCGGCCACCGTCCGCGAGGCCGTCGAGGAGGCCGGGATCGGCCTGCGGGGCCAGGACACGACCTCCGTCCCGCTCGACAGTTTCCCGCGCGACGGGCAGACGGTGACCGTGCTGCGGATCAGCGGCACCCGGGAGATCCGCGAGGAGGAGATCCCGTTCGCGGTCGAGCGCACCCAGGACCCCACCCTCTTCAAGGGCACCGAGGTCGTCACCCAGGCCGGGCGGCCCGGGCTGCGGCGCGACACCTACCTGCTGCGGACCGTGAACGGGGTCCAGGAGAAGCCGCGCCGGGAGACCTCCGAGGTGGTGCGCAAGCCGCGCAAACAGATCGTGAAGGTGGGCACCAAGGCGCTGCCGACCTCCGTGGACGGCGCCGACGGCCTGAACTGGAGCGGCCTCGCCGCCTGCGAGTCCGGCGGCCGCCCGCACGCGGTCGACCCTTCCGGAACGTTCGGCGGGCTCTACCAGTTCGACACCCGCACCTGGCACAGCCTCGGCGGCAGCGGACGCCCCCAGGACGCCCCCGCGGAGGAACAGACCTTCCGCGCGAAGAAGCTGTACATGCGGCGGGGGGCGACGCCCTGGCCCCATTGCGGGACGCGGCTGCACGGCTGACGGGGCGGTGGCGGCTGCGGGGATCCGCCGTGGGCTGCGGGCCGCTTGCCGGCCGCGGGTGCGTCGTGGCAGGTCGCGAGGTTCCCCGCGCTCCCTACGGGGCGCTCGTCGCCGGCGGCGCCCCGCGCGGGCACCTGGCACCGGCGGCCCCGTACATCCCCGTACCCTTGTCCCGTGAGCAGCCCCAGCCCCGACGCCCTCCTCGGCCCCGCCGACATCCGTGAGCTCGCGGCAGCGCTCGGTGTCCGTCCCACCAAGCAGCGCGGCCAGAACTTCGTGATCGACGCCAACACGGTCCGCCGTATCGTCCGCACCGCCGAGGTCCGCCCCGACGACGTGGTCGTCGAGGTCGGCCCGGGGCTCGGCTCCCTCACGCTCGCCCTGCTGGAGGTCGCCGACCGGGTCACCGCCGTCGAGATCGACGACGTGCTCGCCGCCGCCCTCCCCGCCACCGTCGGGGCGCGCATGCCGGCGCGCGCCGGCCGGTTCGCGCTGGTCCACTCCGACGCGATGCACGTGGCAGAACTGCCCGGCCCCCCGCCGACGGCGCTGGTGGCGAACCTCCCCTACAACGTCGCCGTCCCCGTGCTGCTGCACATGCTCGACACCTTCCCCAGCATCGAGCGCACCCTCGTCATGGTGCAGTCGGAGGTCGCCGACCGGCTGGCCGCCACGCCCGGCAACAAGGTGTACGGCGTGCCGTCCGTGAAGGCCAACTGGTACGCCGAGGTCAAGCGGGCCGGGGCCATCGGCCGCAACGTCTTCTGGCCCGCGCCGAACGTCGACAGCGGGCTGGTGTCGCTGGTGCGGCGGGCCGAGCCGGTCAAGACCACCGCCTCCAAGCAGGAGGTCTTCGCGGTGATCGACGCGGCGTTCGCGCAGCGCCGCAAGACCCTGCGGGCCGCGCTCGCCGGCTGGGCGGGGTCGGCGGCGGCCGCCGAGGCGGCGCTGGTCGCGGCCGCGGTCTCGCCGCAGGCGCGCGGCGAGTCGCTGACGGTGGAGGAGTTCGCCCGGATCGCCGAGCACAAGGACGCGGGGACCACCGAGCACGAGGAGAGCGGCACGTGAGCGTCACGGTCCGGGTACCGGCCAAGGTCAACGTCCAGCTCGCGGTCGGCGCCGCCCGCCCCGACGGGTTCCACGACCTCGCCAACGTCTTCCTCGCCGTCGGCCTGTACGACGAGGTGACGGTGACCCCCGCGGACGACCTCCGGATCACCTGTGCGGGCCCGGACGCCGACCAGGTCCCGCTGGACACCACCAACCTCGCCGCGCGTGCCGCGATCGCGCTCGCCGGGCGCCGGGGCATCGAGCCGAACGTCCACATCCACATCGCCAAGGACATCCCCGTCGCCGGCGGCATGGCGGGCGGCAGCGCGGACGGCGCGGGCGCGTTGCTCGCCTGCAACACGCTGTGGGGTACGGCGGCGTCGCGGGCCGAACTCCTCGCGATCTGCGCCGAGCTGGGCAGCGATGTGCCGTTCAGCCTGGTCGGAGGCGCCGCCCTCGGCATCGGGCGCGGCGAGCGGCTGACCGCGCTCGAGGTCGGCGGCACCTTCCACTGGGTCTTCGCGATGGCCGAGCGGGGTCTTTCCACCCCGGCGGTCTTCGGCGAGTTCGACCGGCTTGCGCGGGGGCGGCTGATTCCCGAGCCGGTGGCTTCGGCGGAGCTGCTGGAGGCGCTGGCGAAGGGGGACGTCGAGGCGCTTGCCGCGGCTGTGTCGAACGACCTCCAGCCCGCCGCGCTGTCCCTGTTCCCGGAGCTGGCCGGCACCCTCGACGCGGGCCGGGACGCGGGCGCCCTCGCCGCTCTCGTGTCCGGATCGGGGCCCACGACCGCCTTCCTCGCCCGTGACCCCGCGTCGGCCACGAAGATCGCCGACGCCCTACGGTCCTCCGGCACCTGCCGCACGGTACGCACCGCGACCGCGCCCGCGCCGGGCGCCACGGTGACCGACGGCCCCACCAGGCGGTGATTCGGCCGCCCCGGCCGAAGGGGTCTCTCTAAGCTCGCCCGGCCGGTTCCGCAGGTGAGCGGCCGACGGCCGGAGGGGGCGGACACACGGGGGAGGGGCGAGCGCTCCTCGCAGCCGTACGGCGCGGGGACGTCGAGCAGGTCCGGGAGCTGCTGGAGCCTGGCCGGGGGCGATCCGGACACACCCGACGCGAGCACAGGCCTGCCCGTGCTGTGCCGGGCGATCGCCGCGTACGACGAGCCGGTCGCCGAGGCCCTGGTGCAGTCGGGCGCCGACCCGCTGCGGCGGCTGCCCGACCGCACCACGGCACCACCCCGCTGCTGCGGGCGGTGGAGAGCGGCTCGGTGCGGCTGATGTGGGCCGTGTTCCCCGAGGCGGTACGCCGGCCCCGGCCCGGCCCGCGAGGAACTGCTGGACCGGGCCCGCCACTGGGCGCGGATCGATCCGGAGGCCGAACTGCGGCACAGGACCGGCCTGCCGGGCCCGGTCGAGCGCACCAGGCCGGAGGACGACACCGGCTGCTGGTGCGAGAGGCTCACGCTCGGCCGGCACACGCTGTACGACGGGTGCCTTGCGATCCTCACGAGCCTGGAGACGAAGCTCCGGCTGCGCACGCCCTTCGCCGAACTCCACGCGCGCGCCCTGACCCGCCCGGACCGCGACCACACGGTGTGGACGGAATCGGTGCTGGCGCCGGGCGGACGGCTGGACGACGAGACCTGGGCCGAGGCCGCCCGGCTCGGCCGCGACCCCGATCCGCTGAACCGGCTCTTCGCCGCGGACGTGCTGCTGAGCACGGTCATCGCGGACGGCCAGCGCCGCGAGCCCGTCCTCCGGGACCGGGCCCGCGACTTCGTCCCCCGGGCCGCACGGGAGCGGCACACGGACGTGCTCGACGTCCTGCTCAACGGGCTGACGTGGGTCGGCGGCCCCGAGGCGGACGCCATCGGCCTGTCGTACGTCGCGCACCCCGATCCCCGGATCCGCAGCTGGGTCCCCGACCCGCTGGACGGCGACGAGGGCGCGCTGCATTCGGAGGGCCTGCCCGCCGTGCTCACCCTGGCAGGCGACCCGGACCCCGACGTACGCGACCGCACCTGTTTCTGGTTGTCGCACCACCAGGGCTCCGAGCCGGAGATCGGGGACGTGCTGCAGGAGCTCACCCACGACGAGCGGCAGCGCACGCGCGCGTACGCGGTCGCGGCGCTGGCCCACCGTGACGACCCGCGCTGCGTGGAGGCCGAACACCGCATCGGCCCCCTGGATCCCGGCATGACCACCGACACGTTGCCACTGCTGGAGGTCTGGTACTACCAGCGGCGTCAGCAGGACCAGGGGGACGACGGCTGACGGCCGACTACCCTGGATGGTCGATCCATCCCCCGGGGCAGGAGTGAAATGGCCGTCAACCTGGTCAATGTCGAGAACGTCAGCAAGGTGTACGGCACCCGTGCCCTGCTGGACGGCGTCTCGCTCGGCGTGTCGGAAGGGGACCGGATCGGGGTCGTCGGACGCAACGGCGACGGCAAGACCACCCTCGTCCGCATGCTCGCGAAGCTGGAGGAGGCGGACACCGGACGCGTCACGCACTCAGGTGGGCTGCGGCTCGGCGTGCTCACGCAGCACGACTCCCTGGACCCCGCCGCGACCGTCCGGCACGAGGTGATCGGTGACATGGCCGACCACGAGTGGGCCGGCAACGCCAAGGTCAGGGACGTGCTGACCGGACTGTTCGGCGGGCTCGACCTGCCGGGCTTCCCCAAGGGGCTCGACACCGTCATCGGGCCCCTCTCCGGTGGCGAGCGGCGCCGCATCGCGCTGGCCAAGCTGCTCATCGAGGAGCAGGACATGATCGTCCTCGACGAGCCCACCAACCACCTCGACGTCGAGGGCATCGCCTGGCTCGCCCGGCATCTGCAGAACCGCCGCTCGGCGCTGGTGTGCGTGACCCACGACCGCTGGTTCCTGGACCAGGTGTGCACGCGCATGTGGGACGTGCAGCGCGGTGACGTGTACGAGTACGAGGGCGGCTACTCCGACTACGTCTTCGCGCGCGCCGAGCGTGAGCGGATCGCCGCCACCGAGGAGGCCAAGCGGCAGAACCTGATCCGCAAGGAGCTGGCCTGGCTGCGGCGCGGCGCCCCCGCCCGTACGTCCAAGCCGCGCTTCCGGGTCGAGGCCGCCAACGAGCTGATCGCGGACGTGCCGCCGCCCCGGGACAGCAGCGAGCTGATGAAGTTCGCCTCCTCGCGGCTGGGCAAGACGGTCTTCGACCTCGAGGACGTCACCGTGCAGGCCGGCCCGAAGGTGCTGCTCAAGCACGTCACCTGGCAGCTCGGGCCCGGCGACCGGATCGCTCTCGTCGGTGTGAACGGCGCCGGGAAGACCTCGCTGCTGCGGGCCATGGCCTCGGCCGCTCGCACCGAGGGCGAGGAACAGCCGGCCGGTGGCCGTATCGCCGTCGGCAGGACCGTGAAGCTCGCCTACCTCTCCCAGGAGGTCGTCGAACTCGACCCGACCTGGCGGGTGCTGGAGGCCGTGCAGCGGGTCCGTGAGCGCGTGGACCTGGGCAAGGGACGCGAGATGACCGCCGGGCAGCTGTGCGAGACGTTCGGCTTCAACAAGGAGAAGCAGTGGACGCCGGTCGGCGACCTGTCCGGTGGTGAGCGGCGGCGGCTGCAGCTGCTGCGGCTCCTCATGGACGAGCCCAACGTCCTCTTCCTGGACGAGCCCACCAACGACCTCGACATCGAGACCCTCACCCAGCTCGAGGACGTCCTCGACGGCTGGCCCGGCTCGATGATCGTCATCTCCCACGACCGGTTCTTCGTCGAGCGCACGACGGACCGGGTCTTCGCCCTCCTCGGTGACGGCACCCTGCGGATGCTGCCGCGCGGCATCGACGAGTACCTGGAGCGGCGCCGGCGCATGGAGGAGGCGGTCGCCGCGCAGGCCGCCGCCACGGCGCCCAAGCCCGACACCACGGAGAAGAGCGCCGCCGACCAGCGCGCCGCCAAGAAGGAACTCCAGAAGGTCGAGCGGCAGTTGGACAAGATCTCCGAGAAGGAGACCAAGCTGCACGCCCAGATCGCCGAGAACGCCACCGACTTCGCGAAGGTCGCGGAACTGGACGCCCAGTTGCGCGGCCTCGCCGGCGAGCGCGAGGAACTGGAGATGCGCTGGCTGGAGTTGGCGGAGGACGCGTAGCGGACTCGTGGCGTGTGGGTGCTCGCCGCGCGCGGCTGAAATCAAGCCGCGCGCGGCGCTGTTGCGTGCGCTGCGTGAAGGGAGCGTGAAGGCGCGTAACGGCGTCATCACGGGCCGGTCGTCCCTTGGGAACAGCGGCGGATGGGAGCCCGTGGGCTGTCGGTACCGGGTGATAGAAAGGGCCGTCTGAGAACTGTCTGAGTAACGACCCAGGGTCCGTCGAGAACCTCAGGGCGTGGCTAAAAATCAGTGAACGAGGGGGAAGAACGCTGATGACCCAGCCGCCCGATCAGCCGCCGCAGGGCGGTTTCGGAGCGCCGCCGGCCCAGCCGCCCGCCGCCCCGCCGCAGCCGCCCCAGCCCGGCTACGGCTACCCCCAGCAGCCGGGCCCGTACGGCGCCCCCGTCACGCCCGGCCCCTACGGCTATCCGCAGCAGCCGGCGCCCTACGGGGCGGCGCCCCAGCCCGGTTTCGGGTACCCGCAGCAGCCGCCGTACCCCGGGGCGCCCGGTACCGTGCCGGGCGGTGGGCCCAGGGCGAAGACCGCGCTGATCATCGGCGCCGCGGTGGCGGCGCTGCTCGTCATCGGCGGCACCGTGTACGCGGTCACGAGCGGCGACGACGGCGAGAAGAGGCCGGTCGCCCGGCAGAGCGGCGACCCCGGGCACCCTGTCACCGGCGCGCCGAGCCCGTCGGGCTCGCCGGGCGGCGACGACCCGGAGAACCTCAACGAGGGCCGGCGGCCCGGTGAGGCGAAGGTGCTCTGGTACAAGTCGGCGCCGGACGCCCCGGGTTCGGGCGCCGACGCGCCCGGCATGTGGGTCACCGGCAAGGCGGCGGTGAAGGCGGCGTACAAGCAGGTCTTCGCCTACGGAGTCGGCGACGGCAGGCCCGTGTGGGGCCCGATCTCCTTCGCGCAGAGGATCTGTGCGGTCACCCCGCAGAAGTCGGCCGACGACAAGGTCGTTGTGGCGTACATGAGCGGCGTCGGCGACAACGCCAAGTGCAACCAGCTGCAGCAGGTCGACCTGAACACCGGCCGGAAGGGCTGGAGCGCCGAGGTCGCCGACGGCGGGCTGTTCGACAGCGCGCTCACCGTCGAGCTGACCGTGAGCGGAAAGACGCTGATGGTGGGCCGTTCGGAGTCGGGCACGGCGTACGACATCGACAGCGGGAAGAAGCTGTACGACAAGGAGAAGTACGGCGCGGCCTGTTTCCCGGCGGCGTACGCGGGCGGCACCGGCCGGCTGGTCCAGGTGTCCTCCTGCGGCGCGGGCGGCAGCAACGCGCACGACGAGATCCAGGAGCTGGACCCGGCCACGGGCAAGGTGCGCTGGACACAGACGGTCAAGAAGGGCTGGCAGGTCACCCGGACGTACTCCGTCGACCCGCTGGTGGTCTATCTGACCAACCAGGACAAGAAGGCCTGGAACATCTCGACGTTCACCAAGGACGGCAGGTTCCGCTCCGAGGTCAAGGTCGACGAGAAGTTCGCCCCCCGCTGCGGCTGGGCGACCCTCCAACGCGACCTGCAGGGCTGCCAGGGCGTCGCCGTGGACGCCGCCACGCTGTACCTGCCGACGGACACCACGAGCACCGCCAACCAGATCGTGGCCATCAGCCTGGCCGACGGCAAGGCGCGCTGGCGGGCCAAGTCCCCGGCCGACGAGCCGATGTACCCGATGAAGGTCGACGGCGGCAAGCTCGTCGCGTATGTGCAGCCGTCGTACGACGCGGGCGGCCAGGTGGTGTCGATCCCGGTCACCGGCTCCGCCCACGAGGCCACCGAGCTGCTGCGGAACCCGCAGGGCACGGCCGGGATCGAGGACAGTTTCTACGACGGTGTCGTGGACTGGGCCGACGGGCGGTTCTTCATCTCCGCCGGCCGGCTGTCCGGCAGCGACCAGTCGAAGGAGAAGCTGATCATGGCCTTCGGCAACTGAGCCGCCGTCCCGGCTTCCTCCTCCTTTCTCCCGATCTCCCGTCGCAGTCCGGCCTTTCGAGCCTCACCGAGGTACCCGCCCCATGACCCAGCCGCCCCCTCCGCCCCCCAACCAGCCCCCGCGGCACGGCGGTTTCGGCCCGCCGAGCCCGCAACAGCAGCCTCCGCAGCCGCAACAGCCTCCACAGCCGCAGCCCGGCTACGGCTACCCGCAGGCCGCACCGGCTCCTCTGCCGCCACAGCCCGGTTACGGCTACCCCGGCGCGCAGCAGCCCCCGTACGGCCGGCAGCCCCCGGCCGCCGCCCCCTACGGCGGCGCGCCGCAGAACCCGTACGCGCAGCCCGGGCAGCCGGGTTACTGCTATCCGGCGCAGCCGCCCACCGTGCCGATGCCGCCGCAGCCGGGACACAACGGCGGCGGGCGGAACCACACCGTGCTGTACATCGTGGCCGCGGCGGTCGTCGCCATCGCGCTGATCGTCGTCGGCGGCATCTGGTACGCCAACTCCTCCGGGGGCGACGGGAAGAATCACGACACCGCCTCCTCCAGCGGCGGCAAGGGCGGCAGCGGTGGCACCGGGAACACGGGCGGCGGCAAGGAGAAGGTGCCGGCCGACCCCTCGGGCAAGCTCCTCTTCTCGGTCCCGATGCCCACGACGAAGCAGCTGGTCTCCACCGAGGGTTCCTGGCTGACCGACACGGTGTACGCCAAGACCGGCGACGCCGAGATCATCGGCTACGACGCGGCCAGGGGCACCCGGGTGTGGACGCTCAAGCTGCCGGGCTCGGTCTGCGCGGCCACCGGCCACGTCACCTCGGACGACCGGACGGCGATCGCCTTCCGGGCGAAGGCGTCCCCGAGCGACTCCACCCCGGGCTGCACCCAGATCGCCGCGATCGACCTCGACTCGGGAAAGCGGCTGTGGACGAGCTCGGTCAAGTCCGGTGACTTCCCGGTGAGTTTCGAGAACCTGACGATCGCTCAACGCACCGTCGCGGTCGGCAGCTCCAACGGCGGCGCCGCGTTCGACCTCGACTCCGGCAAGGTGCTCTGGCAGCCGAAGGAGGGCGACACCTGCTACGACGCGGGGTACGGCGGCGGCGCCAAGCTGGTCGCGGTGCGCAAGTGCGGCGAGTACGACAACCGGCAGCTGCACATCCAGAACATCGACCCCAAGTCGGGGAAGGTGATCTCCGAGTACAAGATGGACGGCGGTATCGAGTACGCCTCCGTCGTCTCCACCGACCCCCTGGTGGTGGCCGCCGATGTCGGGGAGAGCGCCGACGACGGCAGTGGCGTCTCGGACTACTTCTCCATCGACAACAGGACCGGCAGGCTGCTCGCCCACATCTCCGCGCCGAGCAAGACCTACGGGGGCAGCTGCGACGGGACCACCCGCATCGAGGACTGCCACCAGATCGTCGTCGGCAACGGCAAGCTGTACCTGCCGACCGAGGAACACGACGACGGCTCCTCGGGCCTGAGCGACACCAACGAGATCGTCGCCTTCGACCTCGCCACCGGCAGGCCGACCGGCCGGCGCGCCGAGGCCGGCGACGGCTCCACGCTCTCCCCGCTGCGCATGGACGGCGGCAACCTGCTCGTCTACAAGCGGCCGCCGTACGACAAGGGCGGCCAGGTCCTCAGCATCGACGGCGGCAGCTTCACGATGACCAGGCTGCTGGAGGACCCGGCCACGGGGAGCGCGCGGGAGGCGGAGGGCGGCATGCTGCCGGACTCCGACGAGTTCCTGTTCGGGCACGGGCGGCTGTACATGTCCAAGCAGTTCACCGAGACGAAGAGCGTGCGGGGCCTGAAGGAGTACCTGGTCCTGGCGTTCGGCACGGACGGCTGACCGCCGCGCCGACACCGTCCTGACTCTCGCCCGAATGGGTGACTTACCGAGAAGTGCCCCGGATTTCATCGATCCGGGGCACTTCTCATCAAGAGGGGCAGCGCGACGTCGAACAAGCGTGTAGCTTCCGGGGACATGAAGGACGAGGTGCCGGGGGGCCCTCTGTCCTTGCGGACCGGTGGGCGTCCATAGTGGGGCATCCATGGGGGGGACTGGGGGGTTGCTCTATGGGAGTGCGGCTCATGGTCGTCGACGACCATCGCCTGCTCGCGGAGGCGTTGGCGTCGGCGCTCAAGCTGCGCGGTCACCGGGTGCTCGCCGCGGCGGCGCCGGCCGCGGGCGCGGCGGACCTGGTGATCGCGCGGGCGCCGGAGGTGTGCCTGCTGGGTACGGCGGCGCCGGCCGAACCGGGCGTGTTCGACCCGGTGGTGAAGATCAAGCGGGAGCGGCCGCAGGTGGCGGTGCTGGTGCTGGGCCCGGTGCCGTCACCGCGCGGCATCGCGGCGGCGTTCGCCGCGGGGGCGTCGGGGTACGTCCGGCACGACGAGCGGATCGAGGGGGTCGAGCGGGCGATCATGAAGGCGCGGGCCGGGGAGGCGGCGGTTGCTCCGCAGTTGCTCCAGGGGGCGTTCGGGGAGCTGCTCAACCCCGCCGCACAGCCCGACGACGAGGCCCAGCGGTTGCTGTCGATGCTGACGCCGCGGGAGGTCGAGGTCCTGGTGCGGGTGGCCGACGGTGAGGACACTCGGCTGATCGCGGCGGGGATGGGGATCGCGCCGAGCACCGCGCGGACGCATGTGCAGCGGGTGCTGATGAAGCTCGGGGTGGGCTCCCGGCTGGAGGCGGCGGCGCTGGCCGCGCGGACGGGGCTGCTGGACCGGGCGGGGCCACTGAACGCCGGCCCGGAATAGCGCCCCGAAGGGGCGCGGGCGCGACCGATCCGCGGCCCGGGGACGGCCCGTACCCCCGCGGCAAAGCCGCCCCCGGCCGACGGTCACTCCTCCGGCGAACCCTCCGGAGGAAGCGGCCGAGGCGCCGCAGGCCGGAGCTTCAGCCAGGCCAGGAAGAAGATGCCCAGCAGGAGCATGCCGATCCCGGTCCACAGGTTGATGTTGACCCCCTCGGCCTTGTCGATGGCGGCCTGGGAGTCGGTGATGCCGGTGATCGTGACGATGACGCCGTAGACCACGAACAGGCCGCCGATGATGCGGCGCAGGTCGAAGATGCGGGCCGCGGTAGCGGACTTGCCCTCCAGCTCGGTGACTTCGCGCTGGACGTCGTCCTCGCTGTAGTGGAAACCCTCGTGGGGGCGGTCGGAGTGCGCGTTGTCGCTCATGGTTTCCTCGATCCTCCCGCGTCAGAACGAGAACGGGATGTAGCAGGCGGCGGCAAGTACGACCGCGCCCCAGCCCAGCAGGGCCGGCTTGCGGTACCAGGCCTCGTCACCGGGGGCGGGCGCCTCGGACATGCCGGGGGAGCGGGTGCCGTAGACCAGGCCCTGCAGTTCCTGCACCGGCTTGGGCTTGGTGAACAGGGACACCGCGACCATCACGACCGCGCCGGCGACGAAGCCCGCGATCGCGGAGACGAAGTTGGCGCCCTGGTCGGAGGGGATGGAGATGATCCCCTTCTTGTAGAGGACGAAGTAGTTCACCATCGCGGTCACGGTGCCCGCGAGCAGACCCCAGAAGCCCGACCTGGCGGACGCGCGCTTCCAGAACATGCCGACGATGAACACGACGAACATCGGCACGTTGAAGAAGGAGAACAGCGTCTGCAGGTAGCTCATGATGTTCGAGAACGAGGACGCGAGGAACGCCGTACCGATCGACGCCAGGACGCCGATCGCGGTGATCAGACGGCCGAAGCGGACGTAGTAGCCGTCCTCGCGGCCGCGCACCACGTACTTGGCCCAGATGTCGTTGGTGAACACCGTGTTGAAGGACGACACGTTGGCCGCCATGCCCGCCATGAAGGCCGCCAGCAGGCCGGTGACCGCGATGCCGAGCACGCCGTTGGGCAGCAGTTCCTGCATCAGGTACGGGATGGCGTCGTTGTACTGCAGGCCCGAGCCGGAGGTGCCGATCTTCGGCACGAGCGCGGCGGCGACCAGGCCCGGGATCATCACCAGGAAGACGATGAAGACCTTCGGGTAGGCGGCGATCAGCGGGGTGCGCTGCCCGGCGGAGAGGTTCTTCGCGGACAGGGCGCGCTGCACCTCGGCGAAGTTGGTCGTCCAGTAGCCGAAGGACAGCACGAAGCCGAGGCCGAGGACGATGGTCAGCCAGTTGGCGCCGAGCGGGTTGACGCTGCCGATGCCGGTGCCGCCCCAGGCGGTGGTGAAGTTGTGGCCGTGGGTGGCGGTGAGCTTGTCCGTCAGCCCGCCCCAGCCGCCGACCTTCTTCAGGCCGAGCACGGTGATCGGGATGAGGGCGGCCAGGATGACGAAGAACTGCAGGACCTCGTTGTAGATCGCCGAGGACAGGCCGCCGAGGGTGATGTACGCGAGGACGAAGGCGCCGGCGACGACGATGGCGACCCACTGCGGCCAGCCGAGCAGGGCCTCGACGACGATCGCGAGGGCGTAGAGGTTGACGCCCGCGATCAGGATCGCGGCGAACGCGAACAGGATCGAACTGAGCAGGTGGGCGGCCCGGTCGAAGCGCAGCAGCAGGAACTCGGGGACCGAGCGGACCTTGCTGCCGTAGTAGAAGGGCATCATCACCAGACCCAGGAAGACCATGGCCGGGATGGCGCCGATCCAGTACCAGTGCACGGTGTAGGCGCCGTACTGGGCGCTGTTCGCGGCCATGCCCAGGATCTCGGTGGCCGCCAGGTTCGCCGAGATGAAGGCGAGGCCGGTGATCCAGGCGGGCAGCGAGCGTCCGGAGAGGAAGAAGTCGAGGCTGGTCTTCACCGAGCGGCGGGCCGCGAAGCCGATGCCGAGTACGACGACGAAGTAGATCGCCAGGATCGTGTAGTCCAGCCAGTTGGTGGGGAGCCGTAGCTCCGCCGCCAGATAGAGGGGGCTGTTTGTGGGGGTTTGCATGAGAACTCGCTTCGTTGCGCGAACTGATCCAAGCGGAACCTACGCCGTCGTGTTCAGAAATTGAACACTTTGAGTGGTGTTCTTTGTTCGATTGTGATCGACCGAGGTGTTGTCTGGTGGTGTTCTGTTATGTTTGATTGTGTTGAGTGATTGGGTGCGGGACGTAGAGGAGTCCGGCGTTGAAGAAGACCTCGACACGGCTGGCCGACGGTCGTGAGCTCATCTACTACGACCTGCGGGACGACACCGTGCGCGAGGCGGTCGACCGCCGTCCGCTGGGGCGCACGGTCACCACGTCCGAGATCCGCCGCGACGTGCTGCTCGGCGACTCCGTCGCCATCGCCTCCCACCGGCAGGGCCGGACGTACCATCCGCCGGCCGACGAGTGCCCGCTGTGCCCGACGCGGGGCGAGCGGCTCAGCGAGATCCCGGACTCGTCGTACGACGTCGTCGTCTTCGAGAACCGGTTCCCCTCCCTCGCCGGCGACTCCGGCCGCTGCGAGGTCGTCTGCTTCACCTCCGACCACGACGCCTCCTTCGCCGGCCTCACCGAGGAGCAGGCGCGCCTGGTGCTGGACGCGTGGACGGACCGCACGTCGGAGCTGTCGCATCTGCCCTCCGTCGAGCAGGTCTTCTGCTTCGAGAACCGGGGCGAGGAGATCGGCGTGACCCTCGGCCACCCGCACGGTCAGATCTACGCCTACCCCTTCACCACGCCCCGCACCGCCCTGATGCTGCGCTCGCTCGCCGCCCACAAGGAGGCCACGGGCGGGGAGAACCTCTTCGACGCCGTCCTCGCGCGGGAACTCGCCGATCAGCGGATCGTCCTTGAGGGTGAACACTGGGCGGCCTTCGTCCCGTACGCGGCCCACTGGCCGTACGAGGTCCACCTGTATCCCAAGCGCCGCGTTCCCGACCTGCTCGCCCTCGACGAGGCGGCGCGCACAGAATTCCCCCAGGTCTACCTGGAACTCTTGAGGCGCTTCGACCGTATCTTCGGCGAGGGAGAACCTCCGACGCCCTACATCGCGGCCTGGCACCAGGCCCCGTTCGGCGCGCTGGAGGAGTTCGACGGTGTCACGCGGGACGACTTCGCGCTCCACCTCGAGCTTTTCACCATCCGCCGCACTTCCGGCAAGCTGAAGTTTCTCGCGGGTTCCGAGTCCGGCATGAGCGTGTTCATCAACGACGTGCCGCCGGAGCGCGCGGCCGAGCGACTGCGAGAGGTAGCGAGTTCATGAAGTACCTGGTGACGGGTGGCGCGGGTTACGTCGGCAGTGTCGTGGCCCAGCACCTGCTGGAGGCCGGCCACGAGGTCACCGTCCTCGACGACCTCTCCACCGGTTTCCGCGAGGGCGTCCCGGCCGGCGCGACCTTCATCGAGGGCGACATCCGCGACGCCGCCAAGTGGCTCGACCCCTCCTACGCCGGCGTGCTGCACTTCGCCGCGGCCTCGCAGGTCGGCGAGTCGGTGGTGAAGCCGGAGAAGTACTGGGACAACAACGTCGCCGGCTCCATGGCCCTGCTCGGCGCGATGCGCGAGGCGGGCGTGCGCAAGCTCGTCTTCTCCTCCACGGCGGCCACCTACGGCGAGCCGGACCAGGTCCCGATCGTCGAGACCGCCCCGACGAAGCCGACCAACCCCTACGGCGCCACCAAGCTGGCCGTGGACCACATGATCACCAGCGAGGCGGACGCCCACGGCCTGGCGGCGGTCTCCCTGCGCTACTTCAACGTGGCGGGCGCGTACGGCGCGTACGGCGAGCGGCACGACCCCGAGTCCCACCTCATCCCGCTGGTCCTCCAGGTCGCCCAGGGCCGCCGCGAGGCGATCTCCGTCTTCGGCGACGACTACCCGACCCCGGACGGCACCTGCGTCCGCGACTACATCCACGTCGCGGACCTGGCCGAGGCCCACCTGCTGGCCCTGACGGCCGCGCGGCCGGGCGAGCACCTGATCTGCAACCTCGGCAACGGCGAGGGCTTCTCCGTCCGCCAGGTCATCGAGACGGTCCGTCAGGTCACCGGCCATCCGATCCCCGAGATCGTGGCCCCGCGTCGCGGCGGCGACCCGGCCGTCCTGGTCGCCTCGGCGGACACGGCCCGTCAGAAGCTGGGCTGGAACCCGACCCGCGCGGACCTCGCGGGCATCGTCGCGGACGCCTGGGAGTTCGCGCAGACCATCACAAAGGAGCACTAGTGGGGGCACAGCGGGTCGCGGAGCGCTTCGCCGAGCTGTACGGCGCCGGGCCGGAGGGGGTGTGGGCGGCGCCGGGCCGGGTCAACCTGATCGGCGAGCACACCGACTACAACGACGGCTTCGTGATGCCGTTCGCGCTGCCGCACCAGGCGGTCGCGGCGGTCTCCCGCCGTACCGACGGCGTCCTGCGCCTGCACTCGGCGGACGTCGACGGCGGCGTGGTGGAGCTGGGCCCGGACGCCCTGGCGCCCGGAACCGACGACAACTGGACGGCGTACCCGGCGGGCGTGGTCTGGGCCCTGCGCGAGGCGGGCCACGGCGTGGGCGGCGCGGACGTCCACCTGTCCTCGACGGTCCCGACCGGCGCCGGGCTGTCCTCGTCGGCGGCCCTGGAGGTGGTGATCGCGCTCGCGCTCAACGACCTCTACGGGCTCGGCCTTCCGGGCTGGAAACTGGCCCGCCTCTGCCAGCGCGCCGAGAACGTCTACGTCGGCGCGCCGACCGGCATCATGGACCAGACGGCGTCCGCGTGCTGCGAGCAGGGCCACGCGCTCTTCCTGGACACGCGTGATCTGTCCCAGCAGCAGATCCCCTTCGACCTCGCGGCCGAGGGACTGCGCCTGCTGGTGGTCGACACCCAGGTCAAGCACGCGCACAGCGGCGGCGAGTACGGCAAGCGCCGGGCCGGCTGCGAGAAGGGCGCGGCCCTGCTCGGCGTCGACGCCCTGCGGGACATCCCGTACGCCGAGCTGGACGCGGCGCTGGCCCGGCTCGGCGACGAGGAGGAGATCGTCCGCCTGGTCCGGCACGTGGTGACGGAGGACGAGCGGGTGGAGCGGACCGTGTCCCTGCTGCGCTCCGGTGACACCCGCGCCATCGGCCCGGTCCTCACCGAGGGTCATGCCTCCCTGCGCGACGACTTCCGCATCTCCTGCCCCGAGCTGGACCTGGTCGTCGACACCGCGCTGGCGTCCGGCGCCCTCGGCGCCCGCATGACCGGCGGCGGCTTCGGCGGCTCGGCGATCGTCCTGACGGAGGCCACCGACGTCGACACCCACACCAAGGCGATCGAGGAGGCCTTCGCGGCAGCGGCCTTCGGCACACCGCGGGTGTTCGAGGCGGTGCCTTCGGCGGGGGCGCGGCGGGTGGTCTGACGTCCGCCGGCCTCGTCAGCCCCGTAGGCCGTGCGGGGCTGACGGCCTTTCACGCGAGGCGGGCCGGATGGACGCCGACGAGACACGGTCCCGCACCGGCGACGGGGTGAACCGCGTCAGCCCAGCCGCTTCGTCAGCGTGTACTCCGTGATGCCCGGTGGATAGTCCGGGATCACGCTCACCACGTCGTAGCCCTGTTTCCTGTAGAACTCCGGGGCCTGGAAGTCCCAGGTCTCCAGGCGGGCGGCGGTGCAGGCGCGGGCGGTGCGGGCGACGCGTTCGGCCTCGGACAGGAGGCGGGAGCCGAGGCCCGTGCCGCGGTGGCGGACGTCGACCCAGAGATAGGTGACGTGCAGCCAGGTCGTCCAGGTGTGCCCGACGAGGCCGCCGGCCAGGTCGCCGGCGGGGGTCATGGCCCAGACATGGAGGGGCACTTCGCGCTCGCCGGGGGTGCCGCGCAGGGCCGCCAGGACCGGGGACGCCGCCGTGTTGGTGTCCCGCAGCCGTGAGCGGAGCAGATCACGTCGGCCTTTGTCGACTTCCGCCTCAATACGAAACATGCGGCACACGATAAACGCGCCGGACGGCCAGTTCTGCAAATCTCCTTCCGCTGCGTGCTCCCATCCGTACTCTGAGGAACAGCACCGGTGGGGGCCGGTGCTGATCAGGGGGCGAGACAGGCGGGTACGGCGCCCGCGGTGGGGGTAGCAGTCTCCGCGACGGCGGCGGCCGTGCGGCGCGTGTCCTTGTCCGTTGGTGTCGTACCCGCGCGGGTCGTCGTTCTCCGCACTGCGCCGGACCGTACCGGTCGTTCCGGACCGGCTGACGGCCGGGCCCATTCCGGACCTTGGTAGTCCCCTGCTCCGCGCGGAGCCTGGGGAAGGGGGTTTCGTGGTTCGTATCCGAGTCCTGGTCGTCGACGACCACCGCATCTTCGCCGAGTCGCTCGCCGCCGCCCTGGCCGCCGAGCCGGACGTCGACGTCTCCGCCGCCGGCAGCGGCCCGGCCGCACTGCGCTGCCTGGAGCGGGCGGCCGGCGAAGGCCGCCGCTTCGACGTCCTCCTGGTCGACGCCGACCTCGGCGGCAACGTCCCCGGCACCCGCCCCGCCGTGCCCGTGCAGGAGGGCGACGAGGAGGGGTTGGTCGACGGGATCTCGCTGGTCACCGGGGTCCGGGTGGCCCAGCCGGCCGTGCGGATCGTCGTGCTCGCCGAGAAGGACGACTCCCGGCGGGCGGCGCTCGCGCTGCAGGCCGGTGCCTCGGGGTGGGTCGCCAAGGACTGCTCGCTGTCCCGGCTGCTGACGGTGATCCGGGGGGTGCTGCGCGACGAGACCCATCTGCCGCCCGCCCTGCTCACCGGCGTGCTCAAGGAGCTGACGGCCGCCCGCCGGCACCGTACCGAGAGCGAGCGGCTCGTGGAGTCCCTCACGCCCAGGGAGCGCGAGGTGCTGCGCTGCATGGTCGCGGGCCTGGGCCGCAAGGCCGTGGCCGAGCGGCTGTTCCTCTCCCCGCACACCGTGCGCACCCATATGCAGAACGTCCTCGGCAAGCTGGGCGTCCACTCGACGCTGGCCGCCGTGGCGCTCGCCCGCCGCGCGGGGGTCGGACCGGCCGACCTAACCGGGGATGTTGTCGAACGGGGCGGTCAACTGGCGTAGCAGACCGGCGAGTTCCGCGCGCTGGGCGCGGGACAGCTCGGCGAGGATGGCCCGCTCCTGCTCCAGCAGGCCCGCGAGCGCCTGATCCGCCCGGTCACGCCCGGTGGCGGTCAGCCGGACCAGCACACCCCGTCGGTCGCTCGGGTCGGGCAGCCGCTCCACCAGGCCCTTCTTGGTGAGCCGGTCGATGCGGTTGGTCATCGTCCCCGACGTGACCAGGGTCTGCGTGAGCAGCTGGCCGGGGGAGAGCTGGTACGGCGTGCCCGCGCGCCGCAGCGCGGTCAGCACGTCGAACTCCCAGGGCTCCAGCTGATGCTCGGCGAAGGCGAGCCGGCGCGCGCGGTCCAGGTGCCGGGCGAGTCGGCTCACCCGGCTGAGCACTTCCAGCGGCTCCACGTCGAGGTCCGGACGTTCCCGGCGCCACGCTGCGACCAGCCGATCGACCTCGTCCTCCATGGAGATCAGTGTAGTGGTTGTGTCGACGTGAAGTCTCTTGATGTCGAGTCTCTTGACATCGAGATAAGTCGGGAGGACAGTGGTGGGCATGACGAACGCCACCTGGGACCCCGGTCAGTACCTGCGGCACGCCGGTCATCGTGCCCGCCCCTTCCTCGACCTCCTCGCCCGCGTCCCCGGCCTGCCCACGCAGGCACCCCGCATCGCCGACCTCGGCTGCGGCCCGGGCAACGTCACCGTCCTGCTCACCGAACGCTGGCCCGCCGCCCACGTCACCGGCCACGACAACTCGCCCGAGATGCTCGACGCGGCGCACACCGAGCACGAGGGCCCCACGACCGGGGGCGGACGGCTGGACTTCGCCCCCGCCGACATCCGTACCTGGGCGCCCGCGGAGCCGTACGACCTGATCGTCTCCAACGCCACCCTCCAGTGGGTGCCGGGGCACGCCGACCGCTTCGCCGACTGGATCGCCGGACTGAGGCCCGGCGGCGTCTTCGCCTTCCAGGTGCCGGACAACATCGACGCCCCCCTGCACGCCCTGATGCGCGAACTCGCCGGCACCCCCCGCTGGAAGTCCCGCCTCGCCGACGTCCTGCGCCACACCGACTCCGTGCACGCCCCCGGCGCCTACCTGGACCGCCTCGTCCGCCTCGGCTGCGCGACCGACGTGTGGCAGACGACGTACTTCCACGTCCTGGGCGGCGAGGATCCCGTCCTGGACTGGGTGAAGGGGACCGGACTCCGGCCCGCCCTGACCGCGCTCGCCGACGACCCCGAGGCCCGCGACGCGTTCCTCACCGAGTACCGCGACCTGCTCCGGCAGGCCTACCCCAGCGCGCCGTACGGCACGGTCCTGCCGTTCCGCCGCCTGTTCGCCGTCGCCGTGAAGGAGGCCTGAGCGTGCTCGCCGCCATCGATCACGTGCAGCTGGCGGCCCCGCCCGGGTCGGAGGAGGCGCTGCGGGCGTACTACGTCGACGTGCTGGGGATGACGGAGATCCCGAAGCCGCCCGCGCTCGCGGCACGCGGGGGCTGCTGGTTCCAGGCCGGTGCCGTGCGGCTCCACCTGGGCATCGAACACGACTTCCGTCCGGCCGCGAAGGCCCATCCCGGCCTGCTGGTCGCGGACATCGAGGCCTACGCCGCCCGGCTCACCGCCCGGGGCGCCCCGGTGACCTGGGACGACGACCTCCCCGGCCACCTGCGCTGCTACTCGCGGGACCCGGTCGGCAACCGGCTGGAGTTTCTCCAGCGCCGATAGCCGGTCAGGGTGCCCTTGGCGCACAGGTACGCGAACCCGAGCGGGATCAGCGGGGACAGTGCGCGGCCCGCCTGGTTCCAGGCGCCGTGATCCACCGGCACCCAGGTCCCCCAGGGCTCCTGGGCCACTTTCACCGGCGCGAGGGTGAGGGGGTAGGAGGTGAAGTCGTGGGCGGTGATCCGGCGCGTCTCCCCGCCGGAGGTCACCACTCCGGAGCAGGCGTACTCGGTCGACGGCCTGCCGCCCCCGCGCGGGGTGCTGCTGGAGGTCACCTCGCAGTGCTCGATCCGCAGGTCCAGCCGACGGCCGGTCAGCCCCAGATGCCCGACGGCCGAGCCGGCCAGATAGACGGTGACCGCGAGCAGACCCACGGTGAGCAGGCCGCACAGCACGGTCCCGGCCTTCTTCCCGCGCTCCATGGTGACTGCGGGGGCCGCGCTCCGCCGGGCGGGTGACGTGGGCTGCTGTCGGACGCGGGACGTACGCTGCTTGGTCACCGTGCGATCGTACGAACACGCCCGGCGGCACCTGCCGGCGGGCTACTAGGCCTTGCGGTGCCCGATCAACCGCGGCTTCTGCTCCAGCCCGTCCAGGCCGTGCCACGCCAGGTTCACCAGATGGGCCGCGACCTCCGCCTTCTTCGGGCGCCGCACGTCCAGCCACCACTGCCCCGTCAGCGCGACCATGCCGACCAGCGCCTGCGCGTACAGCGGGGCCAGCTTCGGGTCGAAGCCACGGGACTTGAACTCGCGGCCCAGGATGTCCTCGACCTGGGTGGCGATGTCGGAGATGAGCGAGGCGAAGGAGCCCGTGGACTGGGGGATGGGGGAGTCGCGGACCAGGATGCGGAAACCGTCCGTGTACTCCTCGATGTAGTCCAGCAGCGCGAACGCCGCCTGTTCGCACAGCTCGCGCGGATGCCCGGCCGTCAGCGAACTGGTCACCATGTCCAGCAGCCGCCGCATCTCGCGGTCCACCACCACCGCGTACAGGCCCTCCTTGCCGCCGAAGTGCTCGTACACCACCGGCTTGGACACGCCGGCCTTCGCCGCGATCTCCTCCACCGAGGTGCCCTCGAAGCCCTTCGCCGCGAAGAGGGTGCGACCGATCTCCAGCAGCTGCTGGCGGCGCTCCGCACCGGTCATACGGGTCCGGCGGGTCCGCCGCGGTTTTTCGTTGCTGGAGGTGCTGCTGGAGTCGGTCGCCACGGCGTCAATCATGCCGCCTTCGCGGTCTCCCTCCGGCGCCGGGAGCCGCCGTCCTCGGTGTTCCGGCGCGAATCGATACGCGAGCGTGACGGCCACCGCACGTCGTACGCCCAGCCGAGCAGCTCGAAGATGCGGATGAACCGGGCCGAGGAGTCGATCTGGCCGCGCATCACACCGTGCCGCGCCGAGGTCGGGTCGGCGTGGTGCAGGTTGTGCCACGACTCACCGCACGACAGCACCGCCAGCCACCACACGTTGCCCGAACGGTCCCGCGACTTGAACGGCCGCTTGCCCACCGCGTGACAGATCGAGTTGATCGACCACGTCACATGGTGCAGCAGAGCCACTCGTACGAGTGAACCCCAGAAGAACGCGGTGCACGCGCCCCACCAGGACATCGTCACCAGACCGCCGATCAGCGGCGGCAGCGCCAGGGAGAGGGCCGTCCAGTAGACGAACTGGCGGGAGATCGCCCGGATGGCCGGGTCCTTGATCAGATCCGGCGCGTACTTGTCCTGCGGGGTCTGCTCCTCGTCGAACATCCAGGCGATGTGCGCCCACCACAGGCCCTTGATCAGCGCCGGGACCGTCTCGCCGAACCGCCAGGGGGAGTGCGGGTCACCCTCCGCGTCGGAGAACTTGTGGTGCTTGCGGTGATCGGCCACCCAGCGCACCAGGGGACCCTCGACCGCCAGCGAGCCCATGATCGCCAGCGCGATCCGCAGGGGCCGCTTGGCCTTGAACGAACCATGGGTGAAGTACCGGTGGAAACCGATCGTGATGCCGTGGCACCCCAGGAAGTAGAAGAACACCAGCAGGCCCAGATCGAGCCAGCTCACCCCCCAGCCCCAGGCCAGCGGCACCGCCGCCACGAGCGCCAGGAACGGCACGGTGATGAACAAAAGCAGCGTGATCTGCTCGATCGAACGCTTCTGCTCGCCACCCAGCGTGGCGGACGGGGTGGAGGTGTCGTCGGCCTTACGGGCTTCTTCGATCACATCGGAACTTGAGGTCATGCGCGTCCCCTGTGGGGTCGAGGGTCGAGGCAGGTGCCGGGCCGCCGGCACCGCGCGGAAGCGAACGGGACTTCCCTACGGTTCCGTAACCTACGGCGTCGTAAGTATGGCAGCGTGTCGACCGGCGGCAAGAGCCCCAGAGCCTGCGCGTCCCCATCGACACCTATCCTTGAACTCGGTCGGACAGCGCGGTCCGCTGAAGTTTCCTTCCCGGACGCTGCGGCCCGTATGCGGCTCCCGCCGCGTGGCAGCCGCCCGGGTTCCCTCCCAGACGAGCTTCAACACTGCAAGGAGCCGCACCTGTGAGCAGTGCCGACGACCAGACCACCACGACCAGCAGCGAGCTGCGCGCCGACATCCGCCGGCTGGGTGATCTCCTGGGCGAGACCCTCGTACGGCAGGAAGGCCCCGAGCTCCTCGACCTGGTCGAGAAGGTCCGCCGCCTCACCCGCGAGGACGGCGAGGCCGCCGCCGAGCTGCTGCGCGGCACCGAACTGGAGACCGCCGCCAAGCTGGTGCGCGCCTTCTCCACCTATTTCCACCTCGCCAACGTCACCGAACAGGTGCACCGCGGCCGCGAACTGCGCGCCCGGCGCGCCGCCGAGGGCAGCCTCCTCGCCCGCACCGCCGACCGGCTCAAGGACGCCGATCCCGAACACCTGAAGCAGACCGTCCACAACCTGAACGTTCGCCCGGTGTTCACGGCACACCCCACCGAGGCCGCGCGCCGCTCGGTCCTGAACAAGCTCCGGCGCATCGCCGCGCTCCTGGACGTCCCCGTCCTCGACACCGATCGCCGCCGCCACGACGTCCGCCTCGCCGAGAACATCGACCTCGTCTGGCAGACCGACGAACTGCGCGTCGTCCGCCCCGAGCCCGCCGACGAGGCCCGCAACGCCATCTACTACCTCGACGAACTGCACGCGAACGCGGTCGGCGACGTCCTCGAGGACCTCACCGCCGAACTGGAGCGCGTCGGCGTCAAGCTCCCCGACGACACCCGCCCGCTCACCTTCGGCACCTGGATCGGCGGCGACCGCGACGGCAACCCCAACGTCACCCCCCAGGTCACCTGGGACGTCCTCATCCTCCAGCACGAGCACGGCATCAACGACGCCCTGGAGATGATCGACGAGCTGCGCGGACTGCTCTCCAACTCCATCCGCTACACCGGGGCCACCGAAGAACTGCTCCAGTCCCTGAGCACGGACCTGGAACAGCTCCCCGAGATCAGCCCCCGCTACAAGCGCCTCAACGCCGAGGAGCCCTACCGGCTCAAGGCCACCTGCATCCGGCAGAAGCTGGAGAACACCAAGCAGCGCCTCGCCAAGGGCACCCCCCACGAGGAGGGCCGCGACTACCTCGGCACCGGCGAGCTGCTGGGCGACCTCAGGCTCATCCAGGCCTCGCTGCGCGAGCACCGCGGCGGCCTCCTCGCCGACGGCCGCCTGGCCCGCACCATCCGCACCCTGGCCGCCTTCGGCCTCCAGCTCGCCACCATGGACGTCCGTGAACACGCCGACGCCCACCACCACGCCCTCGGCCAGCTCTTCGACCGCCTCGGCGAGGAGTCCTGGCGCTACGCCGACATGCCCCGCGAGTACCGGGCCAAGCTCCTCGCCAAGGAACTGCGCTCGCGCCGCCCGCTGGCCCCCACCCCGGCCCCCGTCGACGCGGCAGGCGCCAAGACCCTCGGCGTCTTCGAGACCGTCAAGAAGGCCCTTCAGGTCTTCGGCCCCGAGGTCGTCGAGTCCTACATCATCTCCATGTGCCAGGGCGCCGACGACGTCTTCGCCGCCGCCGTCCTCGCCCGCGAGGCCGGCCTGATCGACCTGCACGCCGGCTGGGCGAAGATCGGCATCGTCCCCCTCCTGGAGACCACCGACGAGCTCAAGGCCGCCGACACCATCCTCGAGGACATGCTCTCCGACCCGTCCTACCGGCGCCTGGTCGCGCTGCGCGGCGACGTCCAGGAGGTCATGCTCGGCTACTCCGACTCCTCCAAGTTCGGCGGCATCACCACCAGCCAGTGGGAGATCCACCGCGCCCAGCGCCGCCTGCGCGACGTCGCGCACCGGTACGGCGTACGGCTCAGGCTCTTCCACGGCCGCGGCGGCACCGTCGGCCGCGGCGGCGGCCCCTCCCACGACGCGATCCTCGCCCAGCCCTGGGGCACCCTGGAGGGCGAGATCAAGGTCACCGAGCAGGGCGAGGTCATCTCCGACAAGTACCTGATCCCCTCCCTCGCCCGGGAGAACCTCGAACTGACCGTCGCGGCCACCCTGCAGGCCTCCGCCCTGCACACCGCCCCCCGCCAGTCCGACGAGGCCCTCGCCCGCTGGGACGCCGCCATGGACGTGGTGTCGGACGCGGCGCACGCGGCCTACCGCCGCCTGGTCGAGGACCCCGACCTCCCGGCGTACTTCTTCGCCTCCACCCCCGTCGACCAGCTCGCCGAACTGCACCTGGGCTCCCGGCCCTCCCGGCGCCCCGACTCCGGCGCCGGCCTCGACGGCCTGCGCGCCATCCCGTGGGTGTTCGGCTGGACCCAGTCCCGGCAGATCGTCCCCGGCTGGTTCGGGGTCGGCTCCGGCCTGAAGGCCCTGCGCGAAGCGGGCCTGGACACCGTGCTCGACGAGATGCGCCGGCAGTGGCACTTCTTCCAGAACTTCATCTCCAACGTGGAGATGACCCTGGCCAAGACCGACCTGCGCATCGCCCAGCACTACGTCGACACCCTCGTCCCCGACGAGCTGCGCCACGTCTTCGACACCATCAAGGCCGAACACGAACTCACCGTCCGCGAGGTGCTGCGCGTCACCGGCGAACAGGAACTCCTCGACGCCCAGCCCGTCCTGAAGCAGACCTTCGCCATCCGCGACGCCTACCTGGACCCGATCTCCTACCTCCAGGTCACCCTGCTCAAGCGCCAGCGCGACGCGGCGGCCACGGGCACCGAGCCCGACCCGCTGCTCTCCCGCGCCCTGCTCCTCACCGTCAACGGCGTGGCAGCGGGCCTGCGCAACACCGGCTGACGGCCACGGCAGACAAGAGGGTGCCCCCAGGGTCGTACGACGGCCCCGGGGGCACCCTCTTTCCCGGCTCAGGTCAGCCTCGCGCCTTCCGGCGCCGCACCACCAGGTAGCCGCCCGCCCCGACGAGCACCGCCGCGAGGCCCGACAGCACACCCACCGGAACGCTGTTGCCGGTCTCGGCCAGATCGCCGCCACCGCCCTGCGCGGACGGCGAGGAGGACGGAGCGGGAGACGACGAGGACGCCGACCCGGGGGCCGACGAGGGCGCCGAACCGGGGGCCGACGAGGACGAGGTCGGGGACGCGGACGAGGTCGCGGACGAGGACGGCGCAGGGGAGGCGCTCGACGTCGTACCGGCCGACGGACCCGTCGACGGCGTACCGCCACCGCCGCCCGAGTCCTCGCAGCGCGTCCAGAACACCTTGTGCTTGGCCGCGCCCTTCTCGCCCTCGAAGTTCCAGAACAGCTTGTAGTGACCGTCGGGCAGGGACATGTCCTGCGTGCGGCCGTGGCCGTCTGCGTCCAGGGACAGGGCACCGGACTTCACGGTCGTGCCCTTCGTCCCACCGGTCGGGGCCCACACCTCGATGCGCCAGTCGACCTGCTGGCCGCCGTCGAAGTGGAAGGCGTCCAGGTAGAACGAGCACACGTGCGGCTCATTGCGCTCGTCGGACCCGTCCGTCGTGGACTTGTGGATCTTCACATCGCCGTTGTCACCGGGCGGAGCGGCATGGGCGGCGGGCGCGAGGAACAGCGCCGCCGACAGACCGGCGGTCACCGCGCCGGCACGGATGAAGGTACGCATGGGGCTGGTCCACCTTCGAGTGGCCTACGGGGAGCTGTGGAGGGGGCGGCTCAGCTTCCAACCACGGCTGACCCAAGGTCAATCACGAAGACGCAACACCCGTCGGCCGCCACCGCGCACCGGGTCACGAACCCGCTGACACCGCCAGAAAAGCCCCCGTCAGCAACGCCACCCCGCACCCGGCCAGCACCCACGCCACCCGCGTCAGCCGCATCCCGCCCGCGACGACCACCGACGCCAGCAGCAACGCCCCGCCCAACGGCACCCACGCATACAGGATCCCGGCCGGACCCGAGCGCACCGCGTCCGCCGTACCCGGCTTCAGCACGACGTCGTACGTCTGCCCCTTGCGCACCGCGACGGACTTCCCGAGCTCCACGCGCGCCCGTGCCCGCGCCCCCTCGGACGTCGGCGTGAACGGCCCCGTACAGGTGTCCCCGGCACACGCGGTCACCCGCACCGTGCCGGCCTCACGCCCCTTCGTCAGCATCACGTGCTGCGCGGTCCCCCAGGAACCCCACACCCCGGCGGACAGAATCAAGGCGGCGAGCGCACCCGTCGCCGCGACCCGCCCGAACCGCAACGCGGACACGGACGCCCGACGGGCAGTGCTGGCAGTGGCAGGCATGGCCGGGATCATTGGCCATACCGCTACGACCGGTCAACTCGCCCGGGAACCAAAGCGGTACAAGTCACGAGTTGTACGTGCTCTGCGCCCGCTCCAACCCCTCGATCACCAGACACTCCACCGCGTCCGCCGCGCGGTCCACGAAGTAGTCCAGCTCCTTGCGCTCCGCCGACGAGAAGTCCTTCAGCACGAAGTCCGCCACCTGCATGCGACCCGGGGGCCGCCCGATCCCGAACCGCACCCGGTGGTAGTCCGAACCCATCGCCTTCGTCATCGACTTCAGACCGTTGTGCCCGTTGTCACCGCCGCCCAGCTTCAGCCGCAGCATCCCGTAGTCGATGTCCAGCTCGTCGTGCACCGCCACGACGTTCGCCACCGGCACCTTGTAGAAGTCCTTGAGCGCGTTCACCGGACCGCCGGACAGGTTCATGTACGACGTCGGCTTCGCCAGGACCACCCGCCGGCTCGCCTGGCCCGCCGGACCGATCCGTCCCTCCAGCACCTGCGCCTGCGCCTTGCCCGCCCGCTTGAACTTCCCCCCGATCTGCTCCGCGATCAGGTCCACCACCATGAAACCGACGTTGTGCCGGTTCATGGCGTACTCCGGCCCGGGATTCCCGAGCCCCACGATCAGCCAGGGATCCGTACTGGCGGGGGTGGTCACGTCCATCTCTCCTTGATGCGCGGCAGCCGCCGCTCCCCGCGAGGGAGAGCGGCGGCTGAACGGATGACGACGAAGAGGATCAGGCCTCGGCCTGCTCCTCGCCCTCCTCGGCGGCCTCGCCCTCGGTCTCCTCGGCCTGGGCCTGCAGGACCTGCAGCACGACCACGTCCTCCTCCACGGCCAGGGTCGCACCCTTCGGCAGGGTGATGTCCTTGGCGAGGACGGAGGCACCGGCCGCCAGACCCTCGACGGAGACGGTGACGGCCTCGGGGATGTGCGTGGCCTCGGCCTCGACCGGCAGCGCGTTCAGGACGTGCTCCAGCAGGTTGCCGCCCGGGGCCAGCTCGCCCTCGGCGTGCACCGGAATCTCGACCGTGACCTTCTCGCCACGCTTGACCAGCAGCAGGTCGACGTGCTCCAGGAAGCCCTTGATCGCGTCACGCTGGACGGCCTTCGGGATCGCCAGCTCGCTGGTCTTGCCGTCGATGTCCAGGGAGATCAGGACGTTCGGCGTACGCAGCGCCAGCAGCAGGTCGTGACCCGGCAGGGTCAGGTGCACCGGCTCGGTGCCGTGGCCGTAGAGAACAACCGGAACCTTGCTGTCGCGGCGGATGCGACGGGCGGCACCCTTGCCGAACTCGGTACGGGTCTCGGCGGAGAGCTTCACCTCGGACATGTTGATCACTCCTCGTAGGAACTCGGAACGGACGTGGTCACCCGGCCACGAACGGCCTGCTACGAAGAGCGCGTCGATAACGGACCGCCGTACACACGAGTACGGCCTCCCTCGCCGAGCAACTGCAGCAGTCTACTCGGCAGGGGAGGCCGCACCCAAAACGATCAAAGGCTAACGCCGGTGACGGGTGTGCAGAAACCTCACTGCTCGTCGAAGAGGCTTGTCACCGAACCATCTTCGAACACCTCACGCACCGCACTCGCGATCGTCGGAGCGATCGACAACACCGTGATCTTGTCCAGGTCCCGGCCCAGCTCCGCCGGCGTCGGCAGCGTGTTCGTGAACACGAACTCACTCACCCGGGAGTTCTTCAGCCGGTCCGCGGCCGGACCCGACAGCACACCGTGCGTCGCGGTCACGATGACGTCCTCGGCGCCGTGCGCGAAGAGCGCGTCCGCAGCGGCGCAGATCGTGCCACCGGTGTCGATCATGTCATCGACCAGCACACACACGCGGCCCTTGACCTCACCCACGACCTCGTGGACCGTCACCTGGTTCGCCACGTCCTTGTCCCGGCGCTTGTGCACGATCGCCAGCGGCGCACCGAGACGGTCACACCACCGGTCCGCCACCCGCACCCGGCCCGCGTCCGGCGACACGACCGTCAACTTGTCGCGGTCGACCTTGTCACCCACGTAGTCCGCGAGGAGCGGAAGCGCGAAGAGGTGGTCGACGGGACCGTCGAAGAAGCCCTGGATCTGGTCCGTGTGCAGGTCGACGGTGAGAATCCGGTCCGCACCCGCCGTCTTCATCAGATCCGCGATCAGACGCGCCGAAATCGGTTCACGACCCCGGTGCTTCTTGTCCTGCCGCGCGTAACCGTAGAACGGCACGATCACCGTGATGGAACGAGCCGACGCACGCTTCAGCGCGTCGATCATGATCAGTTGCTCCATGATCCACTGGTTGATCGGAGCCGTGTGGCTCTGGATCACGAAGCAGTCCGCACCACGCGCCGACTCCTGGTAGCGGACGTAGATCTCGCCATTGGCGAAGTCGAAGGCCTTCGTCGGGACGACCCCGACACCCAGCTGCTGGGCGACCTCCTCGGCAAGCTCGGGGTGGGCGCGGCCGGAGAAGAACATCATCTTCTTCACGCCGGTCGTCTTGATCCCGGTCACAGCACTGTCTCCTCAGAGGTTCTCAGCCAGCCGACTGCTCGCGTGGCCTCCCGTCTGGGCGTGAGAGGCCGTATCGGCTGGTAGGGGTGCGGGTATGCACTCGTGCGGATGTGCACTTATCACGGTACGCCGTGTTTGGCGGAGCCGTTCCCGGTCACTCCTCGCTCTCGCCCCGCCGGGACGCCGCCTCGGCCGCCTTCGCCGCCGCGCTCCCCGGACGCTTCCGAGCCACCCAACCCTCGATATTCCGCTGCTGACCACGGGCCACGGCCAGCGAACCGGGCGGCACATCCTTCGTGATCACAGACCCGGCGGCGGTGTAAGCACCGTCCCCGACCGTGACAGGAGCCACAAACATGTTGTCCGAACCCGTCTTGCAGTGCGACCCGACGGTCGTGTGGTGCTTGCTCTCACCGTCGTAGTTGACGAAGACACTCGCCGCCCCGATGTTCGTGTACTCACCGATCGTCGCGTCACCCACATACGACAGATGCGGCACCTTCGTGCCCTCGCCGATCGTGGCGTTCTTCGTCTCGACGTAGGTCCCGATCTTGCCCTTGGTACCGAGCCGGGTCCCCGGCCGCAGATACGCGTACGGCCCCACGCTCGCCTCCGGGCCCACGACAGCCCCGTCGGACACGGTGTTGTCCACCCGCGCCCCCGCACCCACCTCGGTGTCCTTCAGCCGGCTGTTCGGCCCGACCTCCGCGCCCTCACCGAGACGGGTGGTCCCGGTGAGCTGGGTGTTGGGGTGCACGACGGCATCCCGCTCGAAGGTCACGGTCACATCGACCCACGTGGAAGCCGGATCGACGACGGTGACCCCGTCCAGCATCGCGGCCGTCAGCAGCCGGTCGTTGAGGATCCGACGCGCCTCGGCCAACTGCACCCTGTTGTTGATCCCGGCGATCTCCCGGTGATCGGCGGCCACGCAGGCACCCACCCGGTGACCGGCCTCCCGCAGGATCCCGAGCACGTCCGTGAGGTACTCCTCACCCTGACTGTTGTCCGTCCGCACCTTCTTCAGCGCGTCCGCCAGCAACTGCCCGTCGAACGCGAACACCCCGCTGTTGATCTCCCGGATCACCCGCTGGGCCGCGGACGCGTCCTTGTGCTCCACGATCGCGGTGACGGCGCCGGTTGCCTCGTCCCGCACGATCCGCCCGTAACCGGTCGCGTCCGGCACCTCGGCGGTCAGTACGGTCACGGCGTTGCCGTCGGTGGTGTGGGTCTCGGCGAGCCGCGTGAGCGTGTCCCCGGTCAGCAGGGGGGTGTCCCCGCACACGACCACGACGGTCCCGTCCACGGCCCCGCCCAGCTCCTCCAGCCCCATGCGCACCGCGTGCCCGGTGCCGTTCTGCTCGGCCTGTACGGCGGTCCTGGTGCCCGGATCGATCTCCGCGAGGTGCGCGGTGACCTGCTCCCGGGCGTGCCCCACGACGACGACCAGATTCTCCGGATCCAACTCACGGGCCGCGGCCAGCACATGGCCCACGAGGGAACGGCCACAGATGTCGTGCAGGACCTTCGGTGTGGCCGACTTCATACGGGTGCCCTCACCCGCTGCGAGAACGACGACGGCTGCCGGGCGGATGGCGCTCACGGGGTTGCCCTTCGGCTGTGGGTGAGTGGGGATGACAGCCGCAGGATACCGGGGTGTTTCCTGAGGGACATGAGAGCGGGCCCTGACGGTGGTGAGACCGGTCAGGACCCGAACCCAGGTCTTGTGTGCCGTGGCTCCCCCGCAAGGATTCGAACCTTGTCCTGCTAGATCCAAAATCTAGTGTGCTGCCGGTTACACCACGGGGGACAGCGTCTCAGACCTTACCCGAGACGTGCCTCGGCCTGGGCCACGATTCCGTTCCACCGGCCCTTGGTGCGGTTGTGCGAGTGAGCGCTCCTCGCAACACAGCGTCTCTGGCCCCGGGGTGGGGTTTCGGGGCCGTTCGGTTACTGAGTGTGGTGTGTGGAGGTAGGCGAAAGTCGCCGGAAAAGCCGCAGCCCTCGCCCGTAGGCTGGAGACATGACCACGACGGGGGAAGAGCATGCCAGGGCCCTGACCGGGCCGTGGTGGTGGGCCAGGTGGCGTAGTGCGGTGCTCGACGGGAGTCTGGCGCTGGTGTCCGCCGCGGAGTGCGGCGCGGAGGGGATCCCGTTCGCCCGGGACGCGGGGATCCCGGTGGCGGTGGGGATCGTTTTCGGGGTGATCGCCGGGTCGGTGCTGCTGGTGCGGCGGAAGTGGCCGATCGCCGTCGTGCTGGTGGCGATCGCGATCACGCCGGCGCAGATGGGGTTCCTGCTGGGGATCGTCGGCCTGTACACGCTGGCCGCGTGTGAGCTGCCGCGTCGGATCATCGGGGCGCTGGCGGGGATGTCGCTGGTGGGGACGGCGGTCGTGACGTTCGTGCGGGTCCGGCAGGACATGGCACGCGGTGATCTGACGCTGGGTGACTGGTTCGTGCCGTTCGCGGCGGTGGCGACGGCGTTGGGGCTGACGGCTCCGCCGGTGCTGCTGGGCCTGTACGTGGGCGCGCGGCGGCGGTTGATGGAGAGTCTCAGGGAGCGGGCGGACAGTCTGGAGCGGGAGCTTCAGTTGCTCGCGGAGCGGGCGGAGGAGCGGGCGGAGTGGGCGCGTAACGAGGAGCGGACGCGGATCGCGCGGGAGATGCATGACGTGGTCGCCCACCGGGTGAGTCTGATGGTGGTGCATGCCGCGGCGCTGCAGGCGGTGGCTCGGAAGGATCCTGAGAAGGCCGTGCGGAACGCGGCGCTGGTGGGGGACATGGGGCGGCAGGCGTTGACCGAGTTGCGGGAGATGCTCGGGGTGTTGCGGGCCGGGGAGGATGTGGCCCGGTGGGCGGCGGGGGTGCCGTTGGCGGCGGTGCGGGAGGCGGCTGCGGCTGCGGCTTCGCGGGCTGTGGCGGAGGACGGCCCGTGTCTGTCGGAGTTGGATGAGTTGATCGGGCAGTCGGCGGCTGCGGGGATGGTCGTGGATCTGTCGGTGGAGGGGGAGGTGCGGTCGTATGCGGCGCAGATCGAGCAGACGGCGTACCGGGTGGTGCAGGAGGCGTTGACGAACGTCCACAAGCACGCGGCGGGTGCGAAGACGCATGTGCGGCTCGCGCATCGGATGTCGGAGATCGCGATGCAGGTGGAGAACGAGCCGCCGCCGGAGCCGGGGTCGGCGTCGGCGGCGGGGCTGCCGTCGGGTGGGAACGGCTTGGTGGGGATGCGGGAGCGGGTCGTGGCGCTGGGTGGGGTGTTCGTGTCGGGGCCGACGGATGCGGGGGGGTTTCGGGTGTCGGCGGTGATCCCGGCGGTGTAGGGCTCGGCCGGGAGGGGGCGGGCCCGGTGGGTCGGACGCGTGGCTCGGCCGGGCGGGTCAGCCGGCGGTGAGGCGTACGGGTTCGATGCCGGTGATGAGGGTGGTGAGGGCGTGGTCGATGTCGGGGCCCGCGTACCAGTCACCGGTGTGGTCGAGGGTGTAGACGCGGCCCTCGGTGTCGATGGCGAGGACGGCGGCGGTGTCGGTTTCCTCGCCGAGGGGGCAGATGTCGGTGCCGAGGGCGCGGCCGAGGTCGCCGAGGGTGCGGGCGTGGTGGAGGCCGTGGAGGGGGTCGAGGCGGAGGGTGGCGGGGGCGATCTGGCGGCCGGGGCCGCTGGGGGTGATGGTGAGGCCGCCGAATTCGGCCCAGGCTTCGACGGCGGCGGGGAACACGGTGTGGCGGTGGCCGGCGGGTGAGGTGTGGTCGCGGAGGGTGTCGGCCCAGATCTCTGCCTGCTTTATGTCCCAGCGTCCGGGTTGCCAGCCGGCGGCGCGCAGGGCGGCGTCGACGAGTACGGGGAAGCGGGGTGGGGTGGCCCCGTGCTCGTGGCGGGTGGGCGGCTTGGGGGTGGTGGCGTGGTCGGGGTGCATCGGCCCTTCGTTCGTCGTGCGTGGTGCCGGCGGTGTGGTGCCGTGGTACTGGGGTTGACGGCGGTTTTCAGCCGTCGGTTGCCGTGGGGTCGACGATGCGGACGCCGAAGTGGGCGCTGAGGGCCGTGCAGGCGCGGCAGGGGGTGGCGAAGCTGCCGTGGAGGGGGTCGCCGTCCTCGCGTATGCGGCGGGCGGTGAGTTTGGCGTGTTTGAGTGCTTTGCGGGCTTCGCCGTTGGTCATGGGTTTGCGGGCGGCGCGTTTGCTGCGTGCGGCGTCGGCCGCGGTGAGGTGCCGGGAGATGAGGATGGTTTCGGCGCAGCGGCCGGTGAAGCGGTCGCGTTGGGCGCTGGTGAGGGTGTCGAGGAAGTCCTGGACGAGGGGGTGCAGGGGTGGGGGCTGGTCGCTGCGGGCGGCGGTGCCGGTGAGGGTGGCGCCGTGGACGGAGAGCGCGGCGGCGACGGTGGGCAGGATGCCGTCGCGGCGGTGACGGAGGGTGGGGGCGGGGGGTGTGCCGGTGCCGCTCCAGTCGATGCGAGGGTCTCCGGCCCGCACGTCCGTACCTCCGGTGCGCCAGGTATTCATGATCGTTTTCCCTCCCCCGGGCTTCCCCCGAAGGACACAGGGTGCCAAATGCCGTGGCCGGTGCGGAAGCTGGGGCGGTGCGAAACGCCCGTGTCGGGGGTGGTGGTCACGGTGGGGTGACGGCTGGTCACGGAAGCGGAGGGGTGGTGTCCCCGGGGATGCGGTGGGCCGGTGACCGGGGTTCGGGTACCGCATAGGCTGTCGCCATCCGCGATCGACACCGCCGATTTGAGGCCAGAGAGAACGCCGCAGGGGGCTACCGCCATGACGACAGGTCGGCTCGGGCTGGGGGCACCGCCCAGCCGCCAGGCTGGGGGACAAGCCGCGCCGCCGAACGCGGCCTACGCCGGGCAGGTCGTGCACTTCCCGGATCCGGTCCGGGCGGCGCGTCACCCGAGAGGGGTACGGGTCGACGAGCGTGGTTACCCGGTTTTCTCTCCGTACGCGCGTGTGGCGGTGGAGATCGCGGAGCCGCCGGAGGGTTTCGGCGTCGACGAGTTGCGGTTGACGGACTACGTGTCGGCGAACACGGCGTTGGCGGCGGCGGGGCACGCGTTGTGGGACACGGTGCCGGATGTGGCGACGCCGCATGGCTGGACGTGGCACCACGTGGCGGGTTCGCGGCGGCTGGAGTTGATTCCGGTCGAGGTGAAGGCGTTGCTGCGGCATCACGGTGGGGTGGCGACGGCGCCGGTGGACCACGGAAAGCGGGGGACGCGGCCGTTGCAGGAGACGCGGCCGGCGCATGTCGGGCTGCCGAAGTCGGGTGTGGCGGTGTCGGAGGCCCAGGTGCAGGGCGTCGAGGAGGATCTGGGGTACCGGCTTCCCGGCGCGTATCGCTCGTTCTTGAAGGCGGCGGGTGGTTGCGCGCCGGTGGGCACGGCGCTGTACGCCGAGTTGGGTCTGCTGCTGGACCAGCCGTTCTTCACGGTGCGGGACGAGGCGGCCGTGAACGACCTCGTGTACGTGAACAAGTGTCTGCGCGACCATCTGACGAAGGATTACCTCGGGGTGGCGTTCGTGCAGGGCGGTTTGCTCGCGGTGAAGGTGAAGGGCGAGCGGCTGGGTTCGGTGTGGTTCTGCGCGTACGACGATGTGCGGGATGTGGATCCGTCGTGGTCGCCGGCGGAGCGGGTGGAGCGTCTGCTGCTGCCGTGCGGTGACGATTTCGACGTGTTCCTGTCGCGGCTCGCGGGGAGTCCGCCGGAGTTGGAGACGGTGGCGAATCTGATGGTCGACGGTGGTTTCGCCCGTGTCGTTCCGGTGTCCGCCGGCTCGGCGTCGTCCGGCCCGGTGGGGGAGTGAGCTTCAGCCGATGGTGACCTACGCGCAGGCGCAGGAGCGCGCCGAGGAGTGGATCAACGGTGACGTGCCCGCGTACCAGCATCGTGAGGTGCGGGTGCGGGAGTTCGAGCTGGGTTTCGTGGTGTGGGGCGAGGACCGGGCGGAGGGTCCGCGTTCGGACGCGGGGGCGCAGCGGCTGGTGATCGCCCGGGACAGCGGGGAGGCGACGCTGTGGCCGGGGCTGCCGGTGGGTGAGGTGATCCGCCGGTACGAGGAGGAGTACGGCCGTGCCGATGAGCCGCGGGATGCGGTGCCGGCGCCGGCGGCTGCCCGGGTGGATCTGAATCAGACGTCGTTCCTGCTGACTCCTCCGGAGTGGCTGCAGGAGGCTGCGGACAAGTTGGGTATCGGGGACCGCCGCCCGGAGAACGGGGGCGGTTCGGGTGCCGGGGGCGGTGTCTCCGGCGGGGCCGGGGTGGCCGCGGGTGCGTCCGGTGCCGCTGCCGGTGTCGGTGGGGGGGCTTCGTCCGGTGGGGCGGGGCCGGCGGAGACGCAGGCCGGGGTGCCCGCGGCGGCTGCTCCGGTGGGTGCGCCGTCGGCGGAGGTACCGGTCGGGGCCACGCCCTGGGCCGGTACCGACACGAACGCGGGCTCCGGTGAGGACGACCGTTCCGTGCCGTTGCCCGCGACGGTGTTCGCGCCGCCGCTGAGCGATGCCGACGACGAGGCTCTGCGGCCGCCGGCGAGTGCGCCGGACGCGAAGACGGCGTTGATGTCGGGGGGCAGCCAGCTGCCGCCGACGGCGGTCGCGCCGGCGCTGGATCCTTCGAACGCGCAGGGCGCGCAGGGATTCCCGCAGGGCGTGCCGGGTGGCCCGTCCGTTCCCGGTGGTGCGCCGGGGGCGCCTGAAGCTGCGTACGCGCCGGGCATGCCCGGAGCACCCGCCGCTCCTGCCGCGCCGGGTGCTCCGCAGGGCAGTACGCCCCCGGCGGCTCCCGGTACGCCGCCGTACGGCCACCCGCAGCCGCCGGCGGCTCCCGGTACGCCTCCGCCGGGCGCGCCCGCCCACCCGCAGGCGCCCGGCACCCCGCTGCCGCCCCCGGGCGCCCCCCCGTACGGCTATCCGCAGGGCCCCGGCGCTCCGCAGGCTGCTCCGGGCTACGGCTACCCGCCGGCGCCGGGCGGTGCGCCGGGTGCCCCCGGGGCGCCGCAGCCTTCGGCTGACGCGGGTGTGTCCGCGCGGCGGCTCGCGCCGAACGCCGGGGACATCGCCGATGCCGCGACGAGCAAGGCCGCGCCGCCGCCGAAGAAGGCGCGCGGCGGTGTGGGTGCGCCGCCTCCGCCGCCGGGTGCCCCTGGTACGCCGGGTGCCCGCCCGGGCGGTCCGACGCCGCCGCCCGCGCCGGGTGCGCCTGGTGGTGGGTACGTGCCGACGCAACTGGTGTCGTCGCTCGGGCCCGAGGGACCTGAGGGCCAGGGTGGCGCGGGCGCGCCGGCCGGCCCCGGGGGCGCGGAAGGGGCGCGGGCGCCGGGCGCTCCCTACCCGCCTGCCGCGCCGAACGCTCCGGGCGCCCCCCATCCGCCTGCCGCGCCTGCGGGCAACGTGCACCACGCGGCCACGGTGTTCGCCGACCCCGGCCAGTTGGGCGCGGGCACGCCGCAGCCGCCGGGCGTACCGGGTGTTCCCGGTATGCCGGGCGCGCAGGGTGTTCCGGGCGCCCCGGGCATGCCGCCCGCGCCCGGCGTCCCGCAGCCGCCGGGCGGCGCTGCCGGTCCCGCCGTGCCCGGTGCCCCGGGCGTGCCGGGCAGCGGGCACGGGGCCGTGCACCACGCCGAGACCGTGCTGGCCGCGCCCCCCGTGACCGGTCCTGGCGCGCCCCCGCCGCCCGCCCCCGGCGCGCTCGGTGTGCCGGGCGCTCCGGGCATGCCGCCGGGCGCTCCGCAGCCGATGCCGCCGGGTGCGATGCCGCCGCCGGGTGCGATGCCGCCGCCGGGCGCGCCCGTTGCGGGGCCGCCGGCGTACGGGTATCCGCAGCAGGGGCAGCCGACGGTGGGTCCCGGCTACCAGGCCGTGCTGCGCTATCGCGCGCAGGACGGTTCGGAGCAGCAGCTGATCCGGCGTTCGGCGCCGGGTACGCCGCATCCGGAGTGGCAGATCTTCCATGAGCTGCGGGCGATGAACGTGCCGCCGGACCAGGTGCTGGAGCTGCACACCGAGCTGGAGTCGTGCGAGCTGCCGGGTGCCTACTGCGCGCGGATGATCCGGGAGCAGTGGCCGCAGGCGCGCATCACGAGCATCGCGCCGTACGGCACGGATCACGCGAGCCGGCAGCAGGGCATGCAGCAGTTGCTGGCGCACCAGGGCGAGTTGCACCAGGTGGCGGACGGGCCCGCGCGGCCCGCGCCGGTGCGGGCGCCGCTGCCGCCGGTGCAGGCCGCGCCGCCCGTCCCGCCGGAGGGCGTCGCGCAGGAGCTGGCGGCGGCGTTCGGGCCGGGGATCTTCCGGTTCGAGCAGCAGGCGGTGTCCCGGCAGGGTGTGCCGCCGATCGTGGCGCACACGCTGGTCGTGGCCGGTCTGCCGCTGGACATGGGCCCGTTCTTCTGGGCGCAGGCCCAGCCGGGGCGCCCCGTTCCGACGCTGGCGGAGCTGGCGGCCGAGCGCGGGGTGCAGCCTGCGGCGGACGCGGGCTCGTACCTCGTCATGGGCACAGACTTCGGCAAGGCGGTCTGTGTGCAGTACGGCACGGCGAACATCGTGGCCGTGCCGGTGGAGGCGGGGCCGGGCGGGGCTCCGGTGCCGCCGCAGTTCGTGAACACCGGGCTGCCGGAGTTCGTGCGCTGCCTGGCCCTGCTGGGCCGGATGTGGCGCCTGCGGTACGGGCTGAACCAGGAGCAGGCGGGCCGCTGGACCGTCGACTTCCAGGCGCAGCTGGCCGCCCTGGACCCGGCGGCGCTCGGTTCGCCGGAGAGCTGGTGGTCGGTGCTGCTGGAGCAGATGTGGGACGGGCTGCTGTAGGCGGGCCGGCCGGAGTCGGGTGGATCATGCCCGTCACGCGCGCGTGACGGGCATGATGGACCGGTGGACTTCGAGCCGTACCGGGGCGAGCTGGTGGCGTACTGCTATCGCATGCTGGGCTCGTTCCACGAGGCCGAGGACCTGACGCAGGAGACGATGCTGCGGGCCTGGAAGGCGCGGGACCGCTACGACGCCACGCGCGCGTCGGTGCGGACCTGGCTGTACCGCATCGCGACCAACGCCTGCCTGAACGCTCTGGAGAGCCGCTCACGCCGCCCCCTGCCGTCCGGACTGGGGGCACCCTCGGACGATCCCGGGGCGCCGCTGACGCCCGCCCTGGACGTGCCGTGGCTGGAGCCGTTCCCCGAGGCGCGGTTCGACGTGGAGGCACGCGCCGACCTGCGGCTGGCGCTGGTGGCGGCGCTGCAGCTGCTGCCGGCGCGGCAGCGGGCCGTGCTGGTGCTGCGCGAGGTGCTGGAGTTCTCCGCCGCCGAGGTGGCCGAGCAGATGGGCACGTCGGTGGCCGCGGTCAACAGCGCGTTGCAGCGGGCGCGCGCCGTTCTCGCGCGCGGGGGCGCGATCGGGGCGATCGACGAGGTCGGTGAGCCGGACGATCCCGAGGTGCGGGCGGTGGTGGGGCGTTACCTGCGCGCCTTCGAGGCGGCCGACGTACCGGAGCTGGTGCGGCTGCTCACCGAGGACGCGGTCCTGGAGATGCCGCCGGTGCCCCTGTGGTACCGGGGCAGGCGGGAGTACGGCCTGTTCCTGGAGCGGGTGTTCGCGATGCGCGGCACGGGCTGGCGGGTGGAGCGCGTGGCGGCCAACGGACAGCCGGCGCTCGCGGCGTACGCGCCGGAACACGGGGGCGGCCACGCGCTGCACACCGTGCAGGTCCTGACGGTCACCGGCGGCCGGGTCGCCCGGAACGTGGTCTTCGCCGACCCGCGCGTCCTGGCCGCGTTCGCGCCGCCCACGCCCGCCGCCCCCGGAGAGCACACGGCCCCCGACGGCGACCCCGACGCGATGGTCCGCCGGGACCGATGAGTCCGGCCGCTGCCGCCGGTAGGTACCGGCGAGCAACCGAGCGAAGGGACCGTCGTCGTGAGTGTCGTCGTCATCGAGTTCATCACCCTGGACGGGATCGTGTCCGACCCGGACGGGTCCGCGGGCACGCCGTACGGCGGCTGGGCCTTCCGGCACGGCCCGGAGGCGGTCGCCGGGGACAAGTTCCGCCTCGGCCGCGTGCTGGACGAAGGGGTCCTGCTGCTGGGCCGTACCACCTGGGAGCTGTTCGCGCGGCTGTGGCCGGGGCGGGACGACGCGTTCTCCGCGAGGATGAACGCCGTACCCAAGCTGGTCGTCTCCCGTGGCACCCCGGACGTGTCCGCGTGGTCCAACTCCCGCCTGCTGAAAGGTGATCCGGCGGACGCCGTGCGGGCCGAGCGGCGGGAGGTGGTCGTCACCGGCAGCCTCGCCGTCGTGGACGCGCTGCGGGAGGCGGACCTGGTCGACGAGTACCGGCTCATGACCTTCCCGGTGGTGCTGGGGCAGGGCCGGCGTCTGTTCCCGGCCGGGAGCCCGCCGGCCGAGCTGGGGTGCCTGTCGGCCGAACGGGTGGGCGCCGCCGTCCTCACGCGCCATGGCAGGGCGGCACGATGACGGCCCGTTTCCCCGCCCTGTACGAGACTCCCGCCGACCCCGAGGCGTTCGAGCCGCACTACCGCGAGGCGCACGTCCCGCTCGGCCGCCGGCTGCCCCGCCTGCGCCGCTCCACCCTCGGCCGGCGGACGGCGGCGGTGTGCGGAGGCGCGCCGTACTACCTGGTCGCGACGCCGGAGTGGGACTCACCGCAGGAGCTGGACGACGCGGTCGCCTCGCCCGAGGGGCGCGCGGCGGCGGACGCGGCGCGCCTGGCGGAACCGGCGCCCGTTCGCAGCGTGATCGTCACCCTTGAGGAGGAGGTGCTGTAGGCGGTCTGGTGTGCCGCGCCGCGGGCGACGTGCGCGATCCCGGGTGTGACGGGGCTGCGGAGTGTCGCGTTATGAGGGCTTACGTCCGATCCATCAAGATGTGCGCGACATCATCCTGTCGCGTACGTCCGGTGGAGAGGGGTTCCCAGGTGAGCAGCGCATCGATGTCTCCGCACGGCTTCGTGACCGGCCGGGGGCGCGGCTACCGCCCCGATCAGGTCGACGCCTTCGTGGAGACGCTGTCCTGCGACCGTGACGCCGCGTGGGAACGGGCCGCGCGGCTGACCGTGCTCGCGAAGGACATGGAGGCGGAGGCCGCGCGGATGCGCGAGGTCGTCGGCCGGCTCGCACCGCACGCGTACGAGTCGCTCGGCGAGGGCGCACGGCGCTTGTTCCAGGTCGTGCTGGACGAGGCGGCGGACCTCCGCGAGCGCACGCGGCGCGAAGCGCACCAGTGCGTCGCCCAGGCGGAGGAGCAGGCCGAGAGCGCACGCCGGGAGGCGCAGGAAGCGGCGGACGCGCTCCGCGCGGAAGCCGACGAACGCGCCCACCAGTGGCTCCTCGCCGCGCGTGCCGAGGCCGACGCCGTCCGCGTCGGTGCCCGGCGCGAAGTGAAGGACCGGCGCTCGGAGGCGCTCGCCGCGTTGCGCGAGGTGCGGCAGCGCACCACCGGCATGCTCGCCGAGCAGTCCCGGGAGCACGCCGAGCGGTGGGCCGAGGCCGAGCGCGAGGAGGCCGAGCGGATCGCCGCGCTGGACGCCGGGTACGCGGAGCGGATCAGCCGGGCCGAGGCCGCGCTGTCCGAGGCCAAGCAGGCCCTCGGGGAGGCCGAGGTGTCCGCGCGCCGCAGCCAGGAGGAGGCACGCGCGCGTGCCGCCGAGATCATCGCCGACGCGCGCGTGCGCGAGGAACGCATCGCCCGCGAGACGGAACAGGTGCTGCGCGAGCACGGCGAGACCTGGGACGTCGTGACCGCGCACATGGACCACGTCCGCAGCAGCCTCATGTCCCTCAGGGGCAGAGCGGCACTGGAACGGGAGTAGCGCTCACCCTCCCTTCCGCACCGCCCCGGCCAGGATCCACCCCTCCACCGCCTCGTACTGGTGGCGCTGCTGCTCCGCCTTGGCGCGGCCGGAGGCCACCGTGCCGAGCCAGCCGAAGAGGAAGCCGGCCGGGATGGAGACGAGACCGGTCGTGGTGAACGGGAACCAGTTGAAGTCGGCGTGCGGGAAGGCCGAGACGGGTGAGCCGGAGACCAGATTGGTGCCCGGCATGAGCAGCAGCACGGTCAGCGAGCCCCCGATCAGCGTGGCCAGCAGCCCGCTGCGGGTGTAGCGGCGCCAGAAGAGGCCGTACACCAGGGCGGGCGCGATGGCCGAGGCGCCCAGGCAGAAGGAGAGCGTCACCAGGGGCTGCAGGCTGTGGTGCTGCACCAGCGTGGCCAGCAGGATCGTCGGCACCCCTATGGCGAGCGCCGAGGCGCGGGCCAGGGCCATCTCGCGCCGGGCCGGCATCTCCTGCACGCGGGCGGCGAACACGTCGTGGGCGAGGGAGTTGGCGCAGGCGAGGATCATCCCGGCGACCGAGGCGAGCAGGGTCAGGAAGATCGCGGTGGTGACCATGGTGAACAGGAAGGTCTCCGCCGTGGACACGTGGGCGCCGAACACCGCCCGCGAGCCCAGCAGATACGCGGTGTTGCCCTGCGGATCGGCCCCGGCGATCACCGCGCGGCCGACCAGTGCCGTGGCGCCGAACCCGATCACCGTGATGACCAGCACGAACAGCGTGACGATCGACACCGCCCAGGACATCGAGCGGCGCACCTGGCGGGCGCTGGAGGCGGTGTACATGCGCATGGTGATGTGCGGCAGGACGCCACCGCCGAGCACCACCGTCAACTCCGAGGCGACCATGTCGAGCCGGGACCGCGGCCCGGTGCCGAACTGCAGCCCGGAGCGCAGGAAGGCGGGCCCCGCCCCGCTCTGCCGTGAGGCCGCGGCGAACAGGGCGCCGGGGTCCCAGTCGAAACGCCGCAGGATCAGTACGGCGACCACGGCGCCCGAACCGACCAGCATCACGATCTTCAGGATCTGGATGAGCGCGGTGCCCTTCATGCCGCCGATCGCCGCGTAGGCGATCATCAGGGCGCCGAGTCCCACGACGCAGGCCGTCTTCACGGACGTGTTGGAGAAGCCCAGGATGAACGCCATCAGCTGACCGGTTCCGGCGAGTTGGACCAGCATCAGCGGCAGCAGCGCGGCGATCGTCACCGCGCAGGCCGTGATGCGCACACAGCGGCCGGGCAGCCGGCGGGCGAGCGCGTCGCCCATGGTGAACCGGCCCGCGTTGCGCAGCGGCTCGGCCAGCAGGAACATCAGCAGCATCAGCGACAGCGTCGTACTGAGCGCGAGGACGACACCGTCGTAGCCGCACAGGGCGATCACTCCGCCGGTGCCGAGGACGGTGGCCGCGGAGATGTAGTCGCCGGCGATGGCGAGTCCGTTGCGCAGCGGGGACAGGGAGGCGTAGCCGGTGTAGAACTCGTCGAGGTCGTCGTGGTCGGGGCCCGTCATCACGCACAGCAGCAGGATCACCGTGGCGACGGTGGAGAAGGCGACCAGGGACATGGACTGGGCCGAGCCGCTGAAACCGGTGAAGCCCCCCACGACCGGGGTGCCGGCGGCGCCGGTCATCGGATCGCCCCCCGGCGGGCGTCCAGTTCGGCCTCCTTGCGGATGCGGTCCGCGAGCGGATCGACGTGCCGGCGCGCGGTGTGCTCGTACAGGGCGATCGCCAGCCAGGTGACCGGGAGTTGGACCAGCGCGAGCAGCAGGCCGGCGGGGATGCCGTCGGCGGCCGTGCGCGTCATGACGCCGGGCGCGCTCGCGGACAGGACCAGGAACAGCGTGAAGTAGCCCAGCGCGGTGAGGGTGGCGGTGCGCCGCTGCCAGCGGTAGGCGCTGCGCAGCACCCGCAGGTCGCTGTGGTGGCCCACCGGGTCCCGCAGCGGCCTGCGTTCCGGGCGGGGCGGCGGCGGGGCGGCGGGCTGCCAGGGGTAGGTGAGGGGCGGCGGATCGTAGGCGGACGACGGCTGAGGCGGGTCGTAGAAGGGATGCGCTGGGTCGTACGGCGGTCGGGGCGGGGCGTTGAACGGGTGGGGTGGGTCGTACGACGGGTGCTGCGGGTCATAGGACATCCCGGAGCTCCTTGCGTGGCTCGGGTCCGTGGCGGCGGACCGCAGGGAGGTGGGGGTGCGGAGCCACGCACGCTACTCGCGGGTACCGGGGCCGCGCGGCGTTTTCACCGAACTGGCCGGTCGGTATGCGCTTACTACCCGAAAAGGCGCCCAGAGCTGGGGTGTTACCCGCGTTAACCTGCCCTTGGACGCCCCGTGCCGGACCTGCCGGACCCGGCGGTCCCGTCGGTTCGACCGTTGGTACGGCCCTCGTGCGTCCATCGGGGAACGCGCGCGTACCTCCCCCGGGCGATGTCCGCCCCGGTGTCCCCGGGCCCACCGTCGGCGCATCGATCTCTCTCGCGGCTTGTCCCGCCCTGCCCGGCCACCGTGGGGCCCTCGTCCTCGCGGTGGCCCTGTACCTGCAGCCTCCGCCCCCTTCGTCTGCCTCCGCCGGCGTCCAGGCCCCGGCGGCCGCCCACGCGGCGACGGCCCCGGCACGCTGCCCCGCCCCACCGGACCGCACCCCCGCCGGCCGCGTCACCCCGCACCTGCGATCACGCGCGCGTGCGTGGCCGCTTCCCTCGACCGGCACCTCAAGGGGATCACGCGGCCGCGTTGCGCAACCTCTGGTGCTCGACGGGCGGTCGCGGCGAGCCTCCCCGGCGGGCGCCGGCCGGCGCGCTCACTCCTCGCGCACCGGAAACCTCCGCGGTGCCACCACCAGCAGCACCACGAAGGCCAGCACCGCCGCGGCCGCCGCCCCGAGGTACACCGCGTGCACCGCGTCCGCGATCGCCCGCCGGGTCGCCTCCGGGGCCGTACCGGCGTCCAACGCGCGCGTGACGGAGTCCAGATCGCCCGCCCCGCCCAGCCGGGCGGCCAGCACCCCGTTGGCGACGGCGCCGAACAGCGAGGCGCCCAGGGTCTGTCCGGTCTGCCGGCAGAACAGCACCGACGCGGTCGTAGTGCCCCGCTCCGACCAGCCGACCGTGGACTGCACCCCGACGATCAGCGGCAGCTGGAACAGTCCGAGCGCCCCGCCCAGCAGCATCATCAGCAGCGTCGGCTGCCACCACGAGCCGGGGTAGGGCAGGAACGGGAACACGCACAGGATCAGCGCGGCCAGGCCGATGCCGAGCAGCGCGGTGTCCCGGAAGCCGATGCGCCGGTAGACGTGCTGGCTGAGCGCCGCGGCCATCGGCCAGGTGAGCGTCCACACCGACAGCACGAAACCGGCGGCCACGGGCGCGAGTCCGAGCACGGACTGCGCGTACGTCGGCAGGAACACGCTCGGCGCCACCATCAGCAGCCCCAGCGCGCCGAGCGCCAGATTGACGGCCGCGATCGGCCGGCGCCGCCACACCCACCCCGGGATGATCGGCTGCGCCGCCCGCCGCTCCACCACGACCACCACACCGGCCAGGGCCAGGCCCGTGCCGAAGAGCACCAGCGACGGCGCCGACAGCCACGCCCAGGCGACCCCGCCCTGCACGAGCGCGGTCAGCAGCACCCCGCCGCAGGCGAACACCGCCAGCGCGCCGGCCCAGTCCACGCGCGCGTGAGCGGCGTTCTCCGGCGTCTCCCGTGCGGGCTCGTGCAGATGACGGACGATCAGCCACAGCGCCGCGGCGCCGATGGGCAGGTTGATCAGGAAGATCCAGCGCCAGTCGGCGTACGCGGCGAGCACCCCGCCGAGCCCCGGACCGGCCACCGCCGAGACCGCCCACACCGTGGACAGCTTGGACTGGATCTTCGGGCGCTCGGCCAGCGGATACAGATCGGCGGCCAGCGTCTGCACGGTCCCCTGCAACGCCCCGCCGCCCAGACCCTGCACGATCCGGAACGCGATCAGCGCCGCCATGTTCCAGGCACCCGCGCACAGCAGCGAGCCCAGCAGGAACACGGCCGCGCCCGTCACCAGCACCGGCTTGCGGCCGAAGGTGTCGGACAGCTTGCCGTAGACGGGGAGTGTGACGGTCACGGCGAGCAGATAGCCGGAGAAGAGCCACGAGAAGACGGAGAACCCGCCGAGGTCGCCGACGATCTGCGGTACGGCCGTGGAGACGATCGTGGCGTCCAGCGCCGCCAGTGCCATCGCCAGCATCAGCGCGGCGACGACCGCCCCGCGCCGCCGGGTGTCCTGACGCCGCTCGGCGCCGCTGCGTATCGCGGGTGTCGTACTGCCCACTGCGAACCCCTCCCCGTCACTGCCTGCCGGCCCGACCCGTGGCCGATGCACCTTTCCGCGGTACGACAGCTTCCCACGCTCCCACCCGCCTCTCGAGGGTCTCGGACGGCGTTCGCGCGGCCCTGCGCTTGACCCTGACGCGACGGCAGGGTGGAGGATTTCCGCACCGAAGGGTGGAGACGACCCCGAGACCGGCTCCGCCCCTGGGTGGAGCACCCCTAGGGGTACCTCCGTACTACGGCTCGGGGAGGGTTCGTCCCGGCGGAGGACGAGAGCGGCGGGGCCCGCTCCTTAACCTGGCTTTACGCCGCTGGGGGGCGGCTGACCGCACCGGCGGGGTGGGGTTTACCCCCGGGGAAGACGGGGCTTCGCACCAGCGCGCGAAGGCCCCGCCGGCCGCGAGACTCGACGACGTACCCAGGCACGACGGCCCGGACCACCGGGGCGGCACTCACCGACCTGCCAACCGACATAGGAGACATACCGTGACATCGGCTGTGACCATTCCCAGGCACGGGGGCACTGGAGGGCCTACGGCCGTTGCCGCGCGGGCGCGGCAGGTCGTGAAGGCGTACGGGTCCGGCGAGACCCGTGTCGTCGCCCTCGATCACGTCGACGTGGACATCGCGCGGGGCCAGTTCACCGCCATCATGGGCCCCTCGGGTTCCGGAAAGTCCACGCTGATGCACTGCCTCGCGGGACTCGACACCGTGACGAGCGGACAGATCTACCTGGACGACACCGAGATCACCGGCCTGAAGGACAAGAAGCTCACCCAGCTGCGCCGGGACCGGATCGGCTTCATCTTCCAGGCGTTCAACCTGCTCCCGACGCTCAACGCGATCGAGAACATCACACTGCCCATGGACATCGCCGGCCGCAAACCGGACCGGGGGTGGCTGGACCGGGTCGTGGAGACCGTCGGCCTGGCCGGACGGCTCAAGCACCGGCCGACCCAGCTCTCCGGCGGCCAGCAGCAGCGCGTCGCCGTGGCCCGCGCCCTCGCCGCCCGCCCGGAGATCATCTTCGGGGACGAGCCGACCGGAAACCTCGACTCGCGCGCGGGCGCCGAAGTCCTCGGCTTCCTGCGGCGGTCCGTGGACGAGCTGGGCCAGACCATCGTGATGGTCACCCACGACCCCGTGGCCGCCTCCTACGCCGACCGCGTGCTCTACCTCGCCGACGGCCGGATCGTCGACGAGATGTACCAGCCGACGGCCGATCAGGTCCTGGACCGCATGAAGGACTTCGACGCCCGGGGGCGTACGTCATGACCGTCCTGAAGACCTCGATGCGCAACTTCTTCGCGCACAAGGGCCGGATGGCGCTCTCGGCGATCGCGGTCCTGCTGTCGGTCGCCTTCGTGTGCGGGACGCTGGTGTTCACCGACACGATGAACACCACCTTCGACAAGCTCTTCCAGGCCACGGCCTCGGACGTGACGGTCAGCGCGAAGGGCTCCTCCGACACGGGTCAGACGACCTCGCGCACCGGCAAGCCGCCGGTCCTGCCGGCCTCGGTGGTCCGTGAGGTCCGCGGCGCGCAGGGCGTGAAGTCGGCCGAGGGCACCGTGTTCTCCACCTCGGTGACCGTCGTCGACGCCAAGAAGGACAAACTGTCGCCGAGCAGCGGCGCCCCCACCATCGTGGGCAGCTGGAACGGCAACGACGCCCGCACCATGAAGATCACCTCCGGTGCGGCGCCCAAGGGCCCGGACCAGGTCATGGTCGACGAGGACACCGCCGGCAAGCACCACCTGAAGATCGGCGACGACATCGGCATGATCTCGGTCGTCGGCACGCACCACGCGCGCGTGTCCGGCATCGCCGCCTTCAAGGTCACCAACCCCGGCGCGGCGATCTTCTACCTGGACACGAAGACCGCCCAGCAGACCCTGGTCGGCAGGACGGGCGTGTACACCAACGTCAACGTCACCGCCGCCCAGGGCGTGACGAACGACCAGCTGAAGAAGGACGTGACCGCCGTCCTCGGCCACGGCTACAAGGTGCAGACCGCCAAGGAGGTCGCCGACGCCAACCAGAAGAGCGTCGAGAGCTTCCTGAACGTCATGAAGTACGCGATGCTCGGCTTCGCCGGGATCGCCTTCCTCGTCGGCATCTTCCTGATCATCAACACCTTCTCCATGCTGGTCGCCCAGCGCACCCGCGAGATCGGCCTGATGCGCGCCATCGGCTCCTCCCGCAAGCAGGTCAACCGGTCCGTGCTCATCGAGGCGCTGCTGCTCGGCGTGATCGGCTCCCTGCTCGGCGTCGGTGCGGGCGTCGGCATCGCGGTCGGCCTGATGAAGCTCATGGGCCAGATGGGCATGCACCTGTCCACCGACGACCTGACCGTCGCCTGGACGACCCCCGCCGTCGGTCTGCTCCTCGGCGTCGTGGTCACCGTCCTGGCCGCCTACCTGCCCGCCCGCCGCGCCGGCAAGGTCTCCCCGATGGCCGCGCTGCGCGACGCGGGCGCCCCGGCCGACGCCAGGGCGGGTGCCGTCCGCGCCGTCGTCGGCCTGCTCCTGACCGCCGCCGGCGGCTGGAGCCTGTACGTCGCCGCCACCGCCGACAAGGCCAAGGCCGGCTCGGGCTGGCTCGGGCTGGGCGTGGTGGCCACGCTGGTCGGCTTCGTCGTCATCGGCCCGCTGCTGGCCGGCGGCCTGGTCCGGGTCCTCGGCGCGATCATCCTGCGGGTCTTCGGCCCCGTGGGCCGGATGGCCGAGCGCAACGCGCTGCGCAACCCGCGCCGCACCGGTGCCACCGGCGCGGCCCTGATGATCGGCCTGGCCCTGGTGGCCTGTCTGTCGGTGGTCGGCTCCTCCATGGTCGCCTCGGCCACCGACCAGCTCGACAAGACCGTCGGCACCGACTTCATCATCCAGGGCGACCAGGAGTACTCCTTCGTCAACCCCCAGATGGTGCAGAAGATCAAGGACACGCCCGGCCTGGAGCGGGTCACCGAGTACAAGGTCCTCGACGCGTCCCTGACCACACCGGACGGCCGTGTCTCCAGGAACGAGACGATCAACGCGGCCGACCCGACCTACGCACAGGACCTGCGCACCAAGACGGTCGCCGGCAACCTCGCCGACGCCTACAGGCCCGACTCGATGTCCGTCTTCGAGGGCTTCGCCAAGAAGCACCGCATCAAGCTGGGCTCCACCGTCGCGGTCGGCTTCAAGGACGGCAGGACGGCCAGGCTGACCGTGCGCGCGATCACCAGTGACGACGTCGTGGTCGACAAGGGCGCGATGTACGCCTCCGTCGCCACCGCGGCGACGTACGTGCCGGCCGACCGGATGCCGCTGGACCAGCTGGTCTTCGCCACCGCCAAGGACGGGCAGGAGGCGGCCGCCTACAAGGCGCTGAAGCAGACGCTGCGCGACGACCCGGCTCTGACCGTGCGCGACCAGACCGACTACAAGAAGGCGCTGAAGGACCAGATCGGCCAGCTGCTCGACATGATCTACGGCCTGCTCGCCCTCGCGATCATCGTCGCGGTCCTGGGTGTCGTGAACACCCTGGCCCTGTCGGTGGTCGAGCGGACCCGGGAGATCGGCCTCATGCGGGCCATCGGCCTCTCCCGCCGCCAGCTGCGCCGCATGATCCGCCTGGAGTCCGTGGTGATCGCCGTCTTCGGTGCCCTGCTCGGCCTCGGCCTCGGCATGGGCTGGGGCGCGACCGCCCAGAAGCTCCTCGCGCTGGAGGGCCTGAACGTCCTGGACATCCCCTGGCCGACGATCATCACGGTCTTCGTCGCCTCGGCCTTCGTGGGCCTGTTCGCCGCCCTGATCCCGGCGTTCCGGGCGGGCCGGATGAACGTCCTGAACGCCATCGCGACGGACTAGCCGCACAGACGGGAGCGACGGCCACCGCGAGGGGTGCACGGCCGCAGACCACCGCGCAGGGGGTGTACGGCCGCAGACCACCGCATACGGGGGTTGCGGGGGAAGGCCCGGTGCCGGGGAGTCCTGGGGGACTCCCCGGCACCGGGTCGTTTCGTGGTGCACCTCTCGGGCCGGCCGAGTCGGGTGGCGGGCGCAGTTGTCCACAGGCTCCGACGGCAACGCCGGCGGAGTCGTAGGCTGGACAACCCCGGCTGCTCCCCGCGTCGGGTTATTCGCGTTGCCCACCCCCGGACGGAAAGCCCCTCCATGAGCCTGCACGGTCTGCTCGACGCCGTCGTCAAGGACCCCGCCCTCGCGGAAGCGATCACGGCGGCCGCGGACGGCAACCGCATGCACATCGACCTCGTCGGCCCCCCGGCGGCCCGCCCCTTCACCGTCGCCGCACTCGCCCGCGAGGCGGGCCGCCCGGTGCTCGCCGTCACGGCGACGGGCCGCGAGGCCGAGGACCTGGCGGCGGCCCTGCGCTCCCTGCTGCCCGCCGAGGGCGTCGTGGAGTACCCCTCCTGGGAGACCCTCCCGCACGAGCGGCTCAGCCCCCGCAGCGACACCGTCGGCCGCCGTCTCGCCGTCCTGCGCCGCCTCGCCCACCCCCGCCCCGACGACCCCGAGACCGGCCCGGTCTCCGTCGTCGTCGCGCCCGTGCGCTCCGTGCTCCAGCCGCAGGTCAAGGGCCTCGGCGACCTGGAGCCGGTGTCTTTGAGGACCGGCCAGAGCGCCGACCTGAACGACGTCGTGGAAGCCCTCGCCGCCGCCGCCTACGCGCGCGTGGAGCTCGTCGAGAAGCGCGGCGAGTTCGCGGTGCGCGGCGGCATCCTGGACGTCTTCCCGCCCACCGAGGAACACCCCCTGCGCGTGGAGTTCTGGGGCGACGACGTCGAGGAGATCCGCTACTTCAAGGTCGCCGACCAGCGCTCCCTCGAAGTCGCCGAGCACGGCCTGTGGGCACCGCCGTGCCGCGAGCTGCTGCTCACCGACGACGTCCGCGCACGCGCGCGTGCCCTCGCCGAGGAGCACCCGGAGCTGGGTGAACTGCTGAACAAGATCGCCGAGGGCATCGCGGTCGAGGGCATGGAGTCCCTCGCCCCCGTCCTGGTGGACGACATGGAGCTGCTGCTCGACGTCCTTCCCAAGGGCGCGATGGCGGTCGTCTGCGACCCGGAGCGGGTCCGCACGCGCGCCGCCGACCTCGTCGCCACCTCCCAGGAGTTCCTGCAGGCCTCCTGGGCGGCCACCGCGGGCGGCGGCGAGGCCCCGATCGACGTCGGCGCCGCCTCCCTGTGGTCCATCGCCGACGTCCGCGACCGGGCGCGCGAGCTGGACATGATGTGGTGGTCCGTCTCGCCGTTCGCGGCCGACGAGGAGCTCGACGCGGACACCCTCAAGCTCGGCATGCACGCGCCCGAGACCTATCGCGGCGACACCGCGCGGGCCCTCGCCGACACCAAGGGCTGGCTCGCCGACGGCTGGCGCGCGGTGTTCGTCACCGAGGGCCACGGCCCGGCCGCCCGCACGGTGGAGGTGCTCGGCAACGAGGGCATCGCGGCGCGCCTGGACGCCGACCTCGGTGAACTCAGCCCCTCCGTCGTGCACGTCTCCTGCGGCTCGATCGAGTACGGCTTCGTGGACCCGGCCCTCGAGCTCGCCGTGCTCACCGAGACCGACCTGTCCGGCCAGCGCGCCACCGGCCGCGAGGGCGCCCGGATGCCGGCCCGCCGCCGCAAGACCATCGACCCGCTCACCCTGGAGGCGGGCGACTACATCGTCCACGAGCAGCACGGCGTCGGCCGCTACATCGAGATGGTGCAGCGCACCGTCCAGGGCGCCACCCGCGAGTACCTGGTCGTGGAGTACGCCCCCGCCAAGCGCGGCCAGCCCGGCGACCGGCTGTACATCCCCACCGACCAGCTGGAGCAGATCACCAAGTACGTCGGCGGCGAGGCGCCCACCCTGCACCGGCTCGGCGGCGCCGACTGGACGAAGACCAAGGCACGCGCGAAGAAGGCGGTCAAGGAGATCGCCGCCGACCTGATCAAGCTCTACAGCGCGCGCATGGCCGCCCCCGGCCACTCCTTCGGCACCGACACGCCCTGGCAGCGGGAGCTGGAGGACGCCTTCCCCTACGCCGAGACCCCGGACCAGCTCACCACCATCGCCGAGGTCAAGGAGGACATGGAGAAGTCGATTCCGATGGACCGCCTGATCTGCGGCGACGTCGGCTACGGCAAGACCGAGATCGCGGTGCGGGCCGCCTTCAAGGCCGTACAGGACGGCAAGCAGGTCGCCGTCCTCGTCCCGACGACCCTGCTGGTGCAGCAGCACTTCGGGACGTTCTCCGAGCGGTACGCGCAGTTCCCGGTCAGCGTGAAGGCGCTCTCCCGCTTCCAGACCGACACCGAGGCCAAGGCCGTCCTGGAGGGCCTGAAGGACGGCGCGGTGGACGTCGTCATCGGCACCCACCGCCTGTTCTCCTCCGAGACGAAGTTCAAGGACCTGGGCCTGGTCATCGTCGACGAGGAGCAGCGCTTCGGCGTCGAGCACAAGGAGCAGCTGAAGAAGCTCCGCGCGAACGTCGACGTGCTGACGATGTCCGCGACCCCGATCCCCAGAACCCTCGAAATGGCCGTGACCGGCATCCGTGAGATGTCCACGATCACCACGCCCCCGGAGGAGCGCCACCCGGTGCTCACCTTCGTCGGGCCGTACGAGGAGCGGCAGATCGGCGCGGCCATCCGCCGTGAACTGCTGCGCGAGGGCCAGGCCTTCTACATCCACAACCGCGTCGAGTCCATCGACCGCGCGGCGGCCCGGCTGCGCGAGATCGTCCCCGAGGCACGCGTCGCGACGGCCCACGGCCAGATGTCGGAGTCGACTCTGGAGCAGGTCGTCGTCGACTTCTGGGAGAAGAAGTCCGACGTCCTCGTCTCGACCACGATCGTCGAGTCCGGCATCGACATCTCGAACGCCAACACCCTGATCGTGGAGCGCGGCGACACCTTCGGCCTGTCCCAGCTGCACCAGCTGCGCGGCCGCGTCGGGCGGGGCAGGGAGCGCGGCTACGCCTACTTCCTGTACCCGCCGGAGAAGCCCCTGACGGAGACGGCCCACGAGCGCCTGGCGACCATCGCCCAGCACACCGAGATGGGCGCGGGCATGTACGTGGCGATGAAGGACCTGGAGATCCGCGGCGCCGGAAACCTCCTCGGCGGCGAGCAGTCCGGCCACATCGCGGGCGTCGGCTTCGACCTTTACGTCCGCATGGTCGGCGAGGCCGTCGCCGACTACCGGCGGCAGCTGGAGACCGGCGAGATCGAGGAGGAGCCGCCGCTCGAGGTCAAGATCGAGCTGCCCGTCGACGCGCACGTCCCGCACGACTACGCACCCGGCGAGCGCCTGCGCCTCCAGGCCTACCGCGCCATCGCCTCCGCGAACTCGGAGGAGGACATCAAGGCCGTCCGGGAGGAACTCACCGACCGCTACGGCAAGTTGCCCGAACCGGTGGAGAACCTGCTGCTCGTGGCCGGCCTCCGGATGCTCGCCCGCGCGTGCGGCGTCGGCGAGATCGTGCTCCAGGGCAACAACATCCGCTTCGCACCGGTGGAGTTGCGCGAGTCGCAGGAGCTGCGGGTCAAGCGCCTCTACCCGGGCACGGTCATCAAGCCGACCGTGCACCAGGTGCTGGTCCCGCGCCCGAAGACCGCGAAGGTCGGCGGCAAGCCGCTGGTCGGCCGCGAACTGCTGGGCTGGGTCGGGGAGTTCCTCGCCTCGATCCTGGGGTCGTAGAAGCCGCGAGGGGGGCATGAGGCTCGGTGAGCCGGGGGCGACAACCGGCGCGTCGCCCCCGGCTGCTGCCGATGCCGGTGCGCGTTCCGGCGAGCGCCGCCGCGGCGCGAGGTGAGCGGGCGCACACACGCACTCCCCGTACTCCCCCGATGGGCGCCCTCTGCCCCAACTTGGCGCCGGATTGCCCGGAAGTACCCCTTTGGGTCCCATCTGCAGTCGGCGGCGGGGCGGTTACCGTAAGGGACGGAACGATTCCGCCGGTGGCTGAGGGCGGAGCAGCGCGAGTGAGGGGGGACGCACCGTGGGGCGTCTGAGGGGTGGAGCGGTCACCGCCGTGGTCGTGCTGGTCGCCGCGACCGGCTGCACCATGGACAAGAGCAAGGGGGCCTCCGGGCCCGAGCAGAGCGGTGGCAACGGCGCCGCGTCGGCCGCCGTCGACTCACTGACCGTCAAGGGGCGGGCGCCGAAGACCGGCTACTCGCGGGAACGGTTCGGCACCGCCTGGGCGGACACCGACTCCAACTCCTGCGACACCCGCGACGACATACTCAAACGCGACCTGAAGGACGTGAAGCTCACCGGGGGCTCCTGCAAGGTCTCCTACGGACTGCTCGAACCCGACCCCTACTCCGGCAAGGACATCACCTACCGGCGCGGCAGCAGCCAGGTCGACATCGACCACGTCGTCCCCCTCTCCGACGCCTGGCAGAAGGGCGCCAAGTACTGGGACGCCAGTAAGCGCATAGCCCTGGCCAACGACCCCCTCAACCTCATCGCCGTCGACGCGAGCACCAACCGCGGCAAGGGGGACGGCGACGCCGCCACCTGGCTCCCGCCCAACACGAAGTACCGGTGCGCCTATGTGGCCGACCAGGTCGCGGTGAAGAAGAAGTACGGCCTGTGGGTCACCGCGGCCGAGAAGGCCGCTATGAAGAAGGTCCTCAGCGGCTGCCCCGGCCAGGAACTGCCCACGGGCGGCAACCCGACCAGGGCACCGGAGCGTTTCCGCGCCCACTGAGGCCACGCCCGCCGCAACCGCGTCCGTCGACAGGGCCGTACGAGACCCGGATGTGCCGGTGCCGGGACGGCGGGAACATGCGGGGATGCGGGATCTGCGGTGGGACGACGTCTCCGGCTGGTTCGGCCCCGGGGTGATGGGCGCGCTGCCCGACCTGCGCGTGCCCGGCACCCCGGCCGAGGACTGGCACGCGCTCCTCGACCTGGTGAACGCCACCCGGTCGGTGCGCGGGTCGTATCCGAGGATCGTGCCGTTCCCGGGGCATCGAGACGCGGCACCCGTTGCAGCCGCCGCCGGCCGTCAGAGCCCGGCGGAGTGGGAGCGCGGCGAAGGCGCGGGGCGGCCCGCTTTCTCCCAGAGGACGAAGGTGTTCGTGCGGGCGTAGACGAAGGACTTGACCGGGTTGGCGGAGTACGTCCACGGCACGCTGCCGATGTATCCGCCGATCGCCCGGAACTGCTCGACGGCCTCCGCGTACCGCTTCCTGTGGAACAGCATTTTCGCCAGCAGATGCCGGACCAGCGGCAGCCGGTGGTGCCCGGCCGGTACCTGGTCCACGGCGTCCAGGGTGGCGTCCAAGGCCGACGGGATCCACGGCTGGTCGTACACGGGCTCACCGCGTTCCCGCACCGCGTGCTCGAACAGCGCGTACAGGCGCAGTACGGGCAGCAGACTGCCCCGCGGAGCGGAGGCCGCGGCCTGCTCGGCGAACGCGTACATCAGCTCGTGCGAGCCGCGCCACTTGGCGCACCAGTACTGCAGGGCGCTGACATGGGCACCGAAGTGGTGCGGGTCGCGTGCGGCGATCTCGGCCCACAGCGCCCGGAAGTCGTCGTGCGACCAGCCGAGACCCATGGCGATGGTGATCTGCGCGATCCATGGGCAGGGGTCCTCGGGAGCCATCCAGGCCGCCTCCTGGCAGGCGGGCAGCGCCTGGGCCAGCAGCCGGTGGAAGCCCTCGAACTGCTCCGCCGTCGTGTGCTGCGCACCGTTCGCGCCGCGGACCTTGCCCGCGAGCGAGACGAGCGCGTCGGCGTGCACGAGCGCGGCGGACGGGTCGTGGGGGTACTCGCTTCTCCAGGCCTTGACCCAGGTGTCGTCCTCGACGGCGGCGTGCACGAGGATGCCGAGCCGGTACCACCGCAGGTCCCAGTCGCGGCCCGCTCCGGCCAGGTAGGCGGCGGCCTGCCGCCAGTCACCGGCGCGAGCGGCCTCCGCGACCGCGTCGGCCTCGGGATCGGGACCCGCGAAACGGGTGTCGAGCTGCGCGGCGGGCACCAGCCCGTACTTGGCGGCGTCGATGTTGACCGGCGCCTTGGCCTTTGCCTCGGCCCGAGCGGCGCGTGCCTTGCGGGCGTTGCGGGGGATGGTGACGGCCGCGTAGACGAGGGCACCGGCACCGGCTATGTCGATCAGGACGTTCATTCCGGGTCTTTCGGAGTCGGGGGAGGGGAAGGCTGTCAGGGCAGGGGGTGCGGTGGGAGCCAGGGCGGGGCGGTGGCTGGAGGCGCCGTGCCGCCGACCGGCCACCGACTGCCGCCGAGCAGCAGGGCGCGCAGTGGCGCCGTGCCGGCCGGATCGGCGACCGCGTGGTCAAGCGCCTCCTCCAGTGCCTCGGCGAGCCCATCGGGTGCCACCCGGCGCACCGGGGGCCCCGCCCAGCACAGCTCCCACCGGCACAGCCCGGCGTCCAGCACGGCGAGCAGGGTCAGGTGACGCAGGGCCGCGCGGAACGCCGTCCTGGCGAACTCACGAGCCGCACGGCCACTGCTCCGGCCGGCCTGCTCCGACTTGGGCAGCCGGTCGGCGATGTCGTGCAGCAGGCCGTGGTCGAGCATGTCCAGGAGCCGGTCGAGGTCTGTGAATCCGCGTGCGGCGAACCCCCTCGCCCCGGCCGCCTGGGCCATGGCCCCCAGCAGCGGCCCCACCTCCCGCGCCCACCTCTCGCGCCGGGTCCGCGACGGCAGTTCGGCCCAGGGCACCCGCCGCATGGACAGCGCCTCCGGGCTCAGTACGGCCCGCTCCAGCTCGGCGAGCAGGGTGTGCGGCGCCCGCAGCAGTGCGGACGCGGGGCGCCGTACGAGCGAGGTGGCGCGTCCGTCGTCCGGGAGTGCTTCCAGCGCCGCGATGCGGTCGGCTGTGGGCGGGTGGGTGTCGTAGGGAGACCTCTCCTGGGAGGTCTCCTCCGGGAGCTCCCGGGCGAACGCCTCCAGCTGCGCCTGGCGTGCGCCGTCCGCGAGCAGATGCGCGAGCCCGCCGTACAACTGTCCTTCCGGCGGCAGCAACCCGGCCTGGGAGCCCATCAGGGCGTAACCGCGCCGATAGAGGTCGTCGGCGGCTTCGAGCGCGGGAACGCGGCGCAGTGCGGCGGCCGTGGTGCGCGGTCCCGCGATCCGGGCGGCCACCAGATCGGCCGCGTACTCCTGCCGTCGGCTGACGGCTTCGGTCAGCCGGAGGCACATCCTGGCGTACGCGGAGAAGACGATCGCCAGGTAGTGGTCCGGGCCCCGCGTGGGCTCCCGCTTCACCGGTGGCGGCTTGCCGGCCGCCCGGCGCCGGGCGGCCCGCGCGGCGGACGCCGCCTTCTGCTCGGCCTCCTCGGCGGCGGCCCGGTTCTGCAACGTGAGCACGGTGTCCTGCAACCTGCTGCGCAGTGCCCAGAGCAGGCCCCCCAGCCGGGTGTCGTCGTGCACGTAATGCCCCAGCTCGTGCGCGAGTACGGCGTCCAGCTCGTCCTCGGGCAGGCCTATCAGCAGCGCCACGCCGAGGAAGAGCCGGCGTTCGCCCGCGACCAGCCCGAGCCACCGGGCGTCCTCGCACACCATGGCCCCCGCCCCCGGGATCACCCGTATCTCCGCGGGCGGCCGAGTGCCCACCCGCTCGGCCAGGTCACGCACCCGCCGCCACAGCTCCGGCTGCTCCTGCGGCGTCAGTGACAGACCGGAAGGCCCGTCCCGCTCCTCCCCGCGGCCACGGCTGAGCAGGACGACCCGCACCACGCACCAGGCGACCGCCAGTGAGCCCAGGTAGCCCTCCAGAGCCATGACCGTGAAGCCCGGGCCCCGGGCCAGGGCGACGTCCAGGGCCGCCAGGGCGACGAGTATGAGCAGTGCCAGCAGATAGAACCCGATCAGCAGGCCGAGGCCGAGTGCGGCGCGCAACGAAGTGGCGGGTACGCCGCGGCTCCGTACGGCGGCTTCTTCGGCGGCCGCCCGGCCGGCGAGGCGGGACCTCTGGCGCATGGGCATCCTTCGCGGGTGCGGAACGGTCGTGGGACGGGGACGCCGGTGATCAGGCCTGATCGCCCGGCTTCGCCTCCTTCTTCAGCGCCGCGAGGACCGTCGTCGTCACCCTCTTCGCGGACGAGGCGCCGTTGTCGCTGCCCGCCGTGGACAGCACGGTGACCACGGTGTTGCCGGAACGGGCCGCGATCAGCGTGGTGCCGTTCTGCCAGGCGCCGCTCGTCAGCGTCATCGTGTAGGCCTCGTCGCCGAGCCCGGCCGTGGGCTTGCCGGTGAGCTCCACCTTGGCGTGCGCGTCGGTGTCCGTGAACGTGGCGCACGCGGTGGCGACGCTCTGCAGCTCCTTCAGCACCGAGGCGGCCGTGGCGCCCTGGAAGGTGTCGATCTCCTGGGCCACTTCCTCGGTCTTGTCCTTGTTGGCGTAGTCGTTCTGCGCGAACGACACGCCTCCCTTGTAGCCGGAAATCTGGATCCAGGACGTGGCCTCCAGCCTCTTGCAGTCCGGCTTCGCGGTCTTCCTGCTCGACGGGGAGAGGAACTGGTCGCCGCTGTCGGCGGAACCGTCGGTCTCGATGGTGAGCCCGGACGGGAAGGCCGACGCGGGCGCCAGCGCCTTCTTCAACTGCGTACCGGTGGCAAGCCCGGCGTTGAGGTCCTTCGCCTTGGCCGGCTTGGCGCTCGCACCCCCGGCGTCCGGGGAGGAACCGGACGAGCAGGCGGTGAGGGCCAGGGGAAGCGCCGCGACGGCGAGCAGTGTGGCGACACGGGGGGAGAGGCGCATGACGATCCTTCAAAAGGTTGAGTGTCAGGGGAGTGTGGGGGGGGGCGGCGTACGGCATGCCGTACGGCGTCCGGAACCGGCGCCGGCCGCGGGGAGTCGAGCCCCGAGCCGGAGCCGGTCGGACAGGTTCGGTGAGCGGTGCGTGGTGCGCGGTGGTGCGTGGTACGGGGTGAGCGGTGCGTGGTGCGCGGTGGTGCGTGGTACGGGGTGAGCGGTGGTGGGAGGGGCCGGGTCAGGCCGCCTTCTTCCAGGCGCCGCAGCCCGTCGTCTTGAAGTAGGCGTCGCTCGGGCTGATGGTGACGACGGCCGTGCCGGTCACGTTGTCATTGGCGATGATCGAGTCCGTCCCCTGCTCGGCGTCCTTGGCGCGCTCCCAGTAGCACATGTCGTCGGCGTTGTCCCTGGTGCGGTACGTGCCCGGCTTCACGTCGGAGCCGACCTGGTACTCGCCGTCGCCGGAGATGGCGGCCTTCTTCCCGCCCGCCGCCTGGCCGCCCCCCGCGTCCTTCTTGCCCTTGGTGCCGCCGGGCGTGTGCTCGGCGGCGGAAGACCCCTTGTCGCTGCTGCCGGAGCCGCCGTCCTTGCCGCCGCTGCCGGCGTTCGCGGACACGGCACCGATGACGACGATCCCCACGACGGCGCCCAGCGCGACCTTGGCCTTCGTGCCCATGGCGAATCCCCTCCCAAAGCGGCGGCCGCCCCCTCCGGTGGCCGCTCGTTCGCTGGGTCAATAAGAGCAGAGGCTGTGAACCGAGTCAACACGATCCAAGCAATCGGTTGTGTACACGCACGTGAATGCATGGATCTTGTGTACGCGGCTATGCTCGGCGCACACAGGACGAGGGGAGCGGGGCCGGTGCAGGACAACGCGACTGAGGTGACCGCGGCCGGAATCGCCCGGCTCGCCGGAGTGGGCCGGGCCGCCGTCAGCAACTGGCGGCGTCGGCACGCCGACTTCCCCAAGCCGGTCGGGGGCACCGAGACGAGCCCGTCCTTCGCGCTCGGCGAGGTCGAGGCGTGGCTGCGCAAGCAGGGCAAACTCGCCGAGGTCCCGCTGCGGGAACGGGTCTGGCAGCAGCTCGTCGGACACCCCGAGGGCCCGCTGACCGCCCTGGTGCACGCGGGCTGCGCCCTGCTGCTGATCCACGAGCGCCCCACCGTCTGGCTCGACGCGACCGCCGGCTCCGACGCCCGCCTGGCGGCCCTGATGCCGGGCGCGCTGGAGCAGGTGCTGACACCACGGTTCGGCGGCGTACCGGCAGCCGGTGTGAAGGCGTCCTCCGGGGCGCCCGGTGTGAACGCGGGCGCGACGGGAGGCGGTGTGAACACGGGCGCCGTGGCCGGCGGTGTGAACGCGCCCTCCGCAGCGCCTGGTGTGAACGCGCCGCCCGGGTCCGCCGGTGTGAACGCGCCGCCCGGGTCCGCCGGTGTGAACGACGCGCCCGCGACCCCCGCCGTGAACTCGTCCCCGGCTGGGCAGCCTGTGAACGCACGGTCAGCCGTTCACACCCCCACCGACGTTCACGGCACGCCCCCTCGGCGCGCCTCCACCCCCCGCGCCTCCACCCCCCGCGCCTCCACCTCCCGCACAGCCGACCCCGCCACCCCCGCCCCCGCCCTCCGCATCCCCACCGGGCCCCAACTCCTCCCCTCCGTACCGCTCCTGCGCGGCGCGGGCGAGCTGGCCGCCGAGATCGGGGCGCGGCAGGCCTTCGAGTTCCTGCTGGGCCGGCACCTGGACGCCAACCCCCGCCAGTACACGCTCACCCCGACCGGCCTCGCCGGTCTCATGGCCGACCTCGTCGGACCCGTCCGTACCGTCCTGGACCCCGCCTGCGGCACCGGCGCCCTGCTGCGGGCCGTCGACACCCGCCCCGGCCAGGAGCTGTACGCACAGGACAGCGCACCCGAGCTGGCCGCGCTCACCGCGCTCCGGCTCGCGCTGCACTCCCGGGCCGCCGTGCGGGCCGCCGCCGGCGACACTCTGCGTGCCGACGCCCATCCGGAGCTGCGCGCCGACGCGGTGCTGTGCCACCCGCCGTTCAACGAGCGCAACTGGGGCCACGACGAACTGGCCTACGACGCCCGCTGGGAGTACGGCTTCCCGGCCCGCACCGAGTCCGAACTGGCCTGGGTGCAGCACGCGCTGGCCCGGCTGGCCGACGGCGGATCCGCCGTGCTGCTCATGCCGCCGGCCGCCGCCTCCCGCCGTTCCGGGCGCCGGATCCGTGCCGACCTGCTGCGCCGGGGTGCGCTCAGGGCCGTGGTGGCGCTGCCGGTCGGAGCCGCGCCGCCGTACAACATCCCGCTGCACGTGTGGGTGCTGCGCCGGCCGGACCGGACGCCGGCCGCGCCCGAGGTGCTGCTCGTGGACACCGGGAGGTTCGCCGGGGAGGGGCGCGGTGGTCCCCACTGGGCGGCCGTGCGGGAGGCCGTGCTGGACGCCTGGCGTTCCTTCGAGCGCGCGGGGCGGCTGGAGGAGCGGCCCGGGTTCGCCCGTTCCGTGCCGGTCATCGGACTCCTCGACGACGACGTCGACCTCGCCCCCGCCCGCCATCTGCCGCCGGCCGCCGTGGCCGACGGCGCCGAACAGCTCACGGCGGTGCGGGAGCACCTCGGCGAGACCCTGCGCCTGACCGCCGACCTCACGCCCCCGCCCGCCGCTCCCGCGCCGGGCACGCGCTGGCCGCTCACCACCATCGGTGAACTCGCGCGCGGGGGCGCGCTGGTGATGCGCACCGGCGGGAACGGCGGCCACGTGCGCGTGCCGGTGCTCACCGACCACGACGTCCTCGCCGGCACGGCGCCCTCCGGGACGCTGCCCGAGAGCGAGGAGGAGGCGGTGCTGGCCGAGCCGGGCGACGTCGTCGTACCGGTGCTGGGCGGGGGTTCGGTGGCGCGCGTGATCGACGAGGCGACGGGGGGCGCCGCCCTGGGGCGCAACCTCGTGCTCCTGCGCCCCGATCGCGCGGCGCTCGACCCGTGGTTCCTCGCCGGCTTCCTGCGCGGCACCGCGAACAACCGGCAGGCCAGCAGTTACGCCTCCACCGCTACCCGGCTGGACGTGCGCCGCCTGCAGCTGCCCCGGCTCCCGCTGGACGAGCAACGGCGCTACGGCGCGCGCTTCCGCGCACTCGACGAGTTCGAGCGGGCGCTGCGCCACACGAGCCGGCTCGGGGAACAGCTCGTGCGCGGAATGTACGACGGGCTGACGGACGGGACGGTGGCACCGGACTGAGGAAGGCCGCGGCGACGTCCGCGCGACAACGGTTCGGTACAACCCGGGACCGGTTGTCCTCGGCGGCCTATACGCTCGGACTCGGCACACACGTCCGAACCCATCAGGCCTCCAGGAGCAGCCATGCAAGGCCCCGGCTACGCGCCGCCTCCGCCGCAGCCACCCTCGACCGGGGTGCTGGTCGTGCTGCGCGTGATCTTCGTGGCCGTGGCGCTCCTCAGCATCGGATTCCTGGCGTGGGTGGCGCCGCTCCGTGCGGCGATCGTGACCCGCAGGCGCGCCGAGTGGGGGTTCTTCGCGGGGACGCTGGTGGTCCTCGGCATCAGCTTCGCCCTGCTCAGCACCGACCACACCGACGACTTCAGCACGCCGAACGGCAACGCGGGCATGATCATCCTGCTGCTGAACGCCGTGGCCTGCGTCGGCTACTTCCTGTACGCGGACATACGCCACTTCCATCGGCTCCGTCAGGCCTACGTCGCGCGGATGCCGTTGGCGCCGGGGTACGGATACCCGCAGCCCGCGCCGCCGTTCGCCGCGACGACCGGGCCGAGCATGCCCCAACCCCCGTACGCCCCGGCGCCGATGCCCCACCCGTCCGCACCCCACCCGTCCGCACCCCAGCCGCCCGTCCCCGCGCCGCCGCAGCGCCCCGCCCCCGCGCGCATCAACCAGGTCCGCGCCGAACTGGACGAGCTGAGCGACTACCTGCGCAAGCAGGACGGCCGGCCCGGCAGCGGTGAGGGCGGAAGGTGACCGTGGCGCCAGGACGTGTCGTCGCCGACCGGTACGAACTGTCCACGCTCATCGGACAGGGCGGCATGGGCCAGGTGTGGACGGCGTACGACCGGCGGCTGGACCGGCGCGTGGCGGTGAAGCTGCTGCGCCCCGACAAGGTGGCCGGCCAGGAGGCGGACGAGCTGCGCCGCCGGTTCATGCGCGAGTGCCGGGTGACCGCGCAGGTCGACCACCCCGGGCTGGTGACCGTGCACGACGCGGGCAGCGAGGGCGAGGAGCTGTTCCTCGTCATGCAGTACGTCGACGGCGCCGACCTGTCCGACCATCTCGCCGAGCACGACCCGTACCCGTGGCCGTGGGCGGTCGCGGTGGCCGCGCAACTGTGCGCCGTGCTCAGCGCCGTGCACGCCGTGCCGATCGTCCACCGCGACCTCAAGCCGCGCAATGTGATGGTGAAGCAGGACGGCACGGTCACCGTCCTGGACCTGGGCGTGGCCTCGGTCATGGACACCGACACCACCCGCCTCACCCACACCGGCTCCCCGATCGGCTCGCCCGCCTACATGGCGCCGGAGCAGGCGATGGGCGGCGCGGTCGGCCCGTACACCGACCTCTACGCGCTCGGTGTGCTGATGCACGAACTGCTCAGCGGTGACGTGCCGTTCGCGGGCTCCACGGCGCTCGGCGTGCTGCACCGGCACCTGTACGAGCCCCCGCTGCCCGTGCGCCGCATCCGCCCCGAGGTCCCCGAGGCACTGGAGACCCTGGTCCTGCGCCTGCTCGCCAAGGACCCGCAGCACCGCCCGGCGTCCGCGCAGGAGGTGTACGAGGACCTGGCGGTGCTCCTGCCCGCGCGCGGGACGCCCACCGGGGCCCCCTTGGACCCCACGCGTCCCTTCCTGCGTCCGCACGCCCCCTGGCCGGACCGCGCGCGGACCCCCGCGCCCCAGCCGGCCCCCGTCGCGCCGGCGCCGCCGGTGACCGAGAAGCCCGATGTCGCCGCCGCCGTGGACGAGGTCAAACGCCTGCTGGGGGAGGGGCGCATCACCCAGGCCGTGGACATCCTGGGCGCGATCCTGCCCGCCGCCGCCGAGCAGCACGGCGAGCACTCCCCGGTCGTGCGCACCCTGCGCAAGCAGTACGCGGCCACGCTCATGGACGACGGCCAGTACCGGCGCGCGCTGCCCGAACTGCGCCGGCTCGCCGACGAACGCGCCGCGGAGGCAGGCCAGGCCGACCCGCAGTCCCTGCGCTACCGCTACGAGGCCGCGCAGTGCCTGGAGCAGCTGGGCCAGCCGGCGGCGGCGCTCGCCGAGTACCGCGCGCTGCTGCCGTACTACGAGAACCAGTACGTCTCCGGCGACCCGCAGCTCGCCCACGAGGTCCGCCGGCGCATCGGCCATCTGCTGCTCGCCCTCGGCGACCGGCCGTCCGCCCACGACACCCTCGCGCGACTGCTGATGGACGTGGAGCGGCTGCACGGTCCCGGCTACCCGATGGCCATGGAGATCCGGCGCACCCTGCAGTGGCTGGGGCAGGTACGCGGTTAAATATGCCGTTGCCCGGGAGGTTTCCGTGAACTCCCGTGGCACGGTATCGACAACGCACACGCACCAGGGGTGGGACTCATGGCCGGCCATCGGCAGTCGAAGAAGCGCAGATATCTCACGTGGGCGGTGGCCGGGGCCGCCGTCGTCGCCGGCGCCGGAATCGCGGCGCAGACCTCCATGGCCGCCACCGCCTGGCCCGCGCAGAAGACCTTCACCGGGCGCGCGTTCGACACCTGCGCCGCGCCCTCCAAGTCGGCGATGAAGGCCTGGCACACCGGGTTCTACGGTGCCGCCGCCGTCTACGTGGGCGGCAGGAACCGCGGCTGTGCCCAGGCGAACCTCACCGCGGACTGGGTCACGTACGTCTCCGGGATGGGCTGGAAGCTCATCCCGATCTACGTCGGCGCCCAGCCGCCCTGCCAGTCCGGTTCCAACCCGGAGAAGATCACCGCGTCCACGGCCGCCTCGCTCGGCACCAACGACGCCGCCGACGCCGTGGCCAAGGCCTCCGCGCTCGGCATGAAGGCGGGCAGCCCGGTCTACCTCGACATGGAGGCTTACGACATCACGAACACGGCGTGCAACGACGCCGTGCTGACGTATGTGCGCGCGTTCGACAAGGGGCTGCGCGCGAAGACGTACCGCAGTGGCTACTACGGCTTCACCAGCTCCAGTGCCAAGGCGATCGCGACGGCCAAGGACAAGACGGATCTGCCGGGCAACCTCTGGTACGCCCTGTGGGACAAGCAGAACACCACGACCGGGGACTGGCCGTGGGGATCGAGCCAGTTCACTCCCCACAGCCGCGGCCATCAGTACATGGTCAACAGCAAGGAGGCGCACGGCGGGGTCACGCTCACCGTGGACCGGGACGGGTGGGACGCGCCGGTGGCCATCACCGGCTGAGCCCGTGCGGCGGGCGCGGCGGTGCCCGAAGCGCCTGCGAATCGTTGGTCGAATGGGTTGGCCGCGGCCTGCCCACTGCCTACCATCGATCACCGCAAGACTTTGTGCACCGCCGCACAATCTCCTCGGGAGGTTCCCTTGCACCGCCGCCGTCGCACCGCGCTCGTCCTCACCGCCGCGATCGCCGCCGCGGCACCACTGCTGACCGCCTGTGGAAGCGCTGCGCACCCGGGCGCCGCGGCCGTCGTCGGAGGGCAGCGGATCACCGTCGCCCAGCTGGAGAGCCGGGTCGACGAGGTCCGCAGGGCACAGCGAGCAGCGGTGCCGGACCAGACCCAGTACCAGCAGGTCCTCGCCTCCACCAGCACCCTCACCCGGGACACCCTGCACAACATGGTCCTCGACCGGGTCCTGCACCGCGCCGCGCAGGACGCGGGCATCACGGTCAGCCGCAAGGAGGTCGAGCAGTTGCGCAGCGGCCTGGAACAGCAGGCCGGCGGCGCCAAGGGACTCCAGACCGCCTGGCTGCAGAAGTACGGCATCGCGCCCGCCCGCCTCGACGACAACCTCCGGCTCCAGCTGGAGGCGCAGAAGCTGGCCAAGCAGCTCGGCACCGACACCACCCAGCCCGACTTCTGGAAGGCCCTGTCCAAGGCGTCCCAGGAGCTCCACATCGACCTCAACCCGCGCTACGGCGCCTGGGACGTGCAGAAGAGCAGCCGCGTGGACGCCAAGACGCCCTGGGTACGGGAGGTCACGACCGCGTCGGGCGGACAGCCGGCGACGGCGTAGCGCGGCGCGACCGGGGCGGGCGCCGGAACGGTACGGCAGCACGGCGTGGGAGGCGCCGGAACGGTACGGCGGGGGAGCGGGCCCGCTCGGGGAACCGAGGGGCCTCGGTCATACGATCACACGATCCTCCCCACCCTGTGGATATCCGAATCCGCTCCCTCCCGCCGTGGGCTACGTTCGGATCGTGAACGCATCCAGCTCCGACCTCGCCCCCGCTGCCGACCCCGGCCGTGTCGTCCTGCTCACCACCAGCCACCGCGTCGCCCCCGGCCTGCTGTCCTGGCCCGCCTGGCAGGCCCTGCGCGCGGCCGACGCCGTGCTGTGCGCGGACGGAGCGCATCCGCAACTGCCGTATCTGCGCGAGGCCGGGACAGTGGTGCAGGAGGCGTCCCCCACCGCGCAGGAGCTCGTCGACGCCTGCGCCGGCGGGCGCACGGTGGTGGTCGTGGCCACCGGCGAGGGCGAGCCCGCGCTCACCGACGGCCTGGCCCGGCTGGCCGGCTCCGGCCGCGTCACCATGCCGGAGCTGGAGCTGTTGCCGGCCTCCTACGACCTGCCCGGCGCCCGCCTGCTGGACCTCGTGCAGGTCATGGACCGCATCCGCGTCGAATGCCCCTGGTCCTCCCAGCGGACCCACGAAGGTCTGGCCAAGTACGCCATCGAGGAGGCGTACGAACTGGTCGAGGCGATCGAGGCCGGCGACCGTGAGGAGCTGCGCGAGGAGCTGGGCGACGTGCTGCTCCAGGTCGTCTTCCACTCCCGGATCGCCGAGGAGCACCCGGAGGCGCCGTTCTCCGTCGACGACGTGGCCGGCGGCATCGTCGCCAAGCTCGTCCACCGGCACCCGCACGTCTTCGGCGACGAGAAGGCCGAGACGCCGGAGGACGTCAAGGAGCACTGGCTGCGCACCAAGGCGGAGGAGAAACGGCGCACCTCGGTCACCGAGGGCGTCCCGGTCGGCCAGCCGGGCCTGGCCCTCGCCGCCAAGCTCGCCTCCCGCGCGCGCACGGCGGGTCTCGACGTGCCGCTCCCGCAGGGCCAGGGCGTCGGCTACCAGCTGCTGGCGCTGGCGGCCCGCGCGGACGCCGAGGGCGTGGACCCGGAGGCGGCGCTGCGCGCGGCGGCGCGGGCGTACCGGGATGCGATCCGGGAGGCGGAGGGAGTCGCGCCCGGGCCCATACCAGCGACCGGTGGCGAGCACCGGGACGCCGAGGCCCACCCGGATCCGGATACCGTCGAGGAGTGACCGACCAGCCCCACCCCCCGACGGCATCCGCCCCCGCTCCCGCCCTCTTCACCTGGGAGTTCGCCACCGACCCCTACCCGGCCTACGCCTGGCTGCGCGAGCACGCGCCCGTGCACCGGACGCGGCTGCCCAGCGGGGTGGAGGCCTGGCTGGTCACCCGGTACGCCGACGCCAAGCAGGCCCTCGCCGACCAGCAGCTGAGCAAGAACCCGGCGCATCACGACGAGCCCGAGCACGCCAAGGGCAAGACCGGCATCCCGGGCGAGCGCAAGGCCGAGCTCATGACGCATCTGCTGAACATCGACCCGCCGGACCACACCCGGCTGCGCCGGCTGGTCAGCAAGGCGTTCACCCCGCGCCGCGTCGCGGAGTTCGCGCCCCGGGTCCAGGAGCTGACCGACCGGCTCATCGACGGTTTCGCGGCGAGGGGTTCGGCCGACCTCATCCACGAGTTCGCCTTCCCGCTGCCCATCTACGCCATCTGCGACCTGCTCGGCGTTCCGCGCGAGGACCAGGACGACTTCCGGGACTGGGCGGGCATGATGATCCGGCACGGCGGAGGGCCGCGGGGCGGGGTCGCACGGTCCGTCAAGAAGATGCGCGGCTACCTCGCCGAGCTCATCCACAAGAAGCGCGAGGCGCTGCCCGCCGAGCCCGCGCCCGGAGAGGACCTCATCTCGGGTCTCATCCGCGCCTCGGACCACGGCGAGCACCTCACCGAGAACGAGGCCGCCGCGATGGCGTTCATCCTGCTGTTCGCCGGCTTCGAGACGACCGTCAACCTCATCGGCAACGGCACCTACGCCCTGCTCACCCACCCCGGCCAGCGCCGGCGGCTCCAGGACTCCCTCGACGCGGGGGAGAGGGTCCTGCTGGAGACGGGGGTGGAGGAACTCCTGCGCTACGACGGCCCGGTGGAGCTGGCCACCTGGCGGTTCGCCACCGGGCCGCTCACCATCGGCGGACAGGACATCGCGCCCGGGGACCCGGTGCTCGTCGTGCTCGCGGCGGCCGACCGGGACCCGGAGCGGTTCACCGACCCGGACGTCCTGGACCTCGCCCGCCGCGACAACCAGCACCTCGGCTACGGCCACGGCATCCACTACTGCCTCGGCGCACCGCTCGCCCGGCTGGAGGGCCAGACCGCGCTGGCCACCCTGCTCAGCCGCCTGCCGGACCTGCGGCTCGCCGTCGATCCGGCGGAGTTGCGCTGGCGCGGCGGGCTCATCATGCGGGGCCTGCGCACCCTGCCGGTGGAGTTCGCACCGGCCGCCGGTGGGGCCGTGGAGCGGTCGTAGAACCGTAAACATGACAGCGGTTCAACTCTGTGATCTTCACGTGATCTGCGCGGCATTAACTTGTGACTAGTGATCGTCTGCCGATACGTTCACCCATCAGTGTGGCGAGGGGAACGACTTCGCCGCGCCGGTCCTGCTGTCGCACGAAAGGCTTCCGCATGCTCTCCGGGAACGGTCGTCACCGTCGCCCCCGCCAGGCTCCGGCCCTCCTCGTCGCGGCCGGAGTGACCGGCTCCGCCATCGCCATCCCGCTGCTCGGCGCCGCGAGCGCCAACGCGGCCGACGGCACCACGTGGGACAAGGTCGCCGAGTGCGAGAGCGGCGGTTCCTGGAGCGCGGACACCGGAAACGGCTACTACGGCGGCCTGCAGATCTCGCAGGACGACTGGGACACCTACGGCGGCACGCAGTACGCGGAGAGCGCCGACCAGGCGAGCCGTTCGCAGCAGATCGCCGTCGCCGAGAAGATCCTCGCCGACCAGGGCACCAAGCCCTGGACCATGTGCGCGCTGACGGCCGGGCTGACCTCCGACTCCGCCTCGGTCGATGTCGACACCGGTGTCGGCACCCCCGGTGACAGCGGCGGGTCGAGCGGCACGTCCGGTTCCACCGACGAATCCGACTCGTCCGGTCTGCCGGATTCCTCCTCGTCCGGCTCCGACTCCAACTCCACTCCCGGCACGGACTCCTCGGACTCCGGTTCCGGCTCGGACGCCGCGTCGACCCCGGACCCGAGCAAGGACGCCACCGGGACCCCGGACGAGACCGGCGACTTCACCGGGACCAGTACCCCCAAGTCCGACAAGGCGGGCAAGTTCGGTTCGTCGGGCGGCGGAAGCTCACAGGGAAGCGACAGCTCGTCCACAGCGGCCTCGGGTGCCGACAACTCGGACAATTACCAGCAGGCCCCCGGTTCTTGGAGTCTGGTCGACACCGGCGCGCTCAACAGTGGCGGACGGCACCGCGGCGCGAGTGCGGACGAAAGCGTGTCAAACGGTCAGAGCGGCACGTCTTCCGGCCGTCACGCCGGCCGAGGACCGGACACCTACACCGTCCATGAGGGCGACTCCCTCGCCTCCATCGCCGACTCCCTCGGCGTCGACGGCGGATGGCGCGCGCTCTACGAAACCAACAAGAAGGCCATCGGCGCCGACCCGAACCACATCAGCGCCGGTCAGACCCTGAAAGTCGGGGGCGAAAAGGGCGCCGAATAGGGAGAGTTGGCGCCCTGTTTCGCGGCGGATGTCCGGTTTGGTGAAAGTGTGGGATGAGTCTCAGAAGCCCTGATCGTCTTTGAAATTCCGGCGATCTCGTGGCTACGGTCAGGACCGCTCGTCATCACGAGCCCCGGCAGTCGCAACGCCGAATCCTGCCAGCGGTTGCCCGGGAACAGTCGTCGCGTCATGCGCCGTAGGCAGGAGCGGGGGACCCAAGGTAAGCGCCGGGCCCAGCGGTTGACGCTGGACCGGCTTGGGGTGAAGCCGCGCCTCGCGAAAGCGAGCGTGCGGCCGGGCAACTCAACCGGCCCGAACCCGACAGCTCACCTCGCAGGCGTCGGTGAGGGGATCGATCCATGCTGTTTTCCGGCAAGGGCAAGCACCGTCGTCCGTCCAAGGCCGTCCGCGCCATCACGCTCGCCGGCGTCACCGGCGCCGCCGTCGCCGCCCCGCTGATGGCGGCCGGCAACGCCTCCGCCGCCACCGCCTCCGAGTGGGACGCGGTCGCCCAGTGCGAGTCGGGCGGCAACTGGTCCATCAACACCGGCAACGGCTTCTACGGCGGTCTGCAGTTCACCAACTCCACCTGGGCCGCGTACGGCGGCACCGCGTACGCCGCGCGCGCCGACCTCGCCACCAAGGCGCAGCAGATAGCCGTCGCCGAGAAGGTCCTCGCGGGCCAGGGCAAGGGCGCCTGGCCGGTCTGCGGCACGGGCCTGTCCAGCGCCGCCTACAACGGCTCGGCCCCCACCACCTCCTCGAAGAGCACCCCGTCGAGCGGCACGAGCACCGGCGCGACCACTCGCTCCACCGACCAGCAGGCCGCCACCCGCTCCACCGAGCGCAAGGCCCCCTCGGTGAGCAAGACCGTCACCACCCCGACCGGCACGAAGGTCAAGAAGGGTGACGGCGAGTACAAGGTCGTCGCGGGCGACACCCTCAGCGCCATCGCCGAGAAGCACCACGTCGCGGGCGGCTGGCAGAAGCTGTTCCAGCTGAACAAGGACATCGTCCAGCACGCCGACCTCATCTACCCGGGCCAGCAGCTGCACCTGAAGTGACACCCGGCTCCGAACGGACCCACAGCGCCCTCACATCCCCGGCTCGCAGACTGAAGGCCTCGTGAGGGCCACCCCGTCCCCACGGTCTCCCCGCCCCGGCGCGTGTTCCCCCGTACGCGCCGGGGCGGGGTCTTTGTTTTCGCCGCTCGTCACCCCTACCGTTTCCCCGCTCTTCACCCCTACCCCCCTTTGTTCCGATCGTGAACAATGGGTACCGTCTGCGTGTCCTCTCCGTCCACGGGACGGTCGGTCGGTGGCTGATCCCCCGGGGACGGTTAGGCTCTAGCCGCAAGGCACAGCCGTAAGGCTCACCGCCCCGCACTACCAGCGTCACATCCAAGAAGGAGATGCTCGTGCCGTCCATCGACGTCGTCGTAGCCCGGGAAATCCTGGACTCCCGAGGCAACCCCACGGTCGAGGTCGAGGTCGGCCTCGACGACGGCAGCACGGGTCGTGCCGCCGTCCCGTCCGGCGCCTCGACCGGTGCCTTCGAGGCCATCGAGCTCCGCGACGGTGACCCGGGCCGCTACCAGGGCAAGGGTGTCGAGAAGGCCGTCCTCGCCGTCATCGAGCAGATCGGCCCGGAGCTGGTCGGCTACGACGCCACCGAGCAGCGCCTGATCGACCAGGCCATGTTCGACCTGGACGCCACCGACAACAAGGGCTCCCTCGGCGCCAACGCCATCCTCGGCGTCTCCCTCGCCGTCGCCCACGCCGCCTCCGAGGCGTCCGACCTCCCGCTCTTCCGCTACCTGGGCGGCCCGAACGCGCACCTGCTGCCGGTGCCGATGATGAACATCCTCAACGGCGGCTCGCACGCGGACTCCAACGTGGACATCCAGGAGTTCATGATCGCCCCGATCGGCGCGGAGTCCTTCTCCGAGGCCCTGCGCTGGGGCGCCGAGGTCTACCACACGCTGAAGAAGGTCCTGAAGAACAAGGGCCTGTCCACCGGCCTCGGCGACGAGGGCGGCTTCGCCCCGAACCTCGGCTCCAACCGCGAGGCCCTCGACCTCATCATCGAGGCCATCAAGGAGGCCGGCTACGCCCCCGGCCAGCAGATCGCCCTCGCGCTCGACGTGGCCGCCTCCGAGTTCTACAAGGACGGCAAGTACCTCTTCGAGGGCAAGGAGCGCTCCGCCGCCGAGATGACGGAGTACTACGAGGAGCTCGTCGCCTCCTACCCGCTTGTCTCCATCGAGGACCCGCTGTTCGAGGACGACTGGGCCGGCTGGAAGGTCATCACCGACCGTCTCGGCGACAAGGTCCAGCTGGTCGGCGACGACCTGTTCGTCACCAACCCCGAGCGCCTCGCCCGCGGCATCGAGGAGGGCACCGCCAACGCCCTGCTGGTCAAGGTCAACCAGATCGGCTCGCTGACCGAGACCCTGGACGCCGTCGAGCTGGCCCAGCGCAGCGGCTACAAGTGCATGATGTCCCACCGCTCCGGCGAGACCGAGGACGTCACCATCGCCGACCTGGCCGTCGCCACCAACTGCGGCCAGATCAAGACCGGCGCCCCGGCCCGCTCCGAGCGCGTCGCCAAGTACAACCAGCTGCTGCGCATCGAGGAGATCCTCGACGACGCCGCGGTGTACGCCGGCCGCTCCGCGTTCCCGCGCTTCAAGGGCTGACGCGACCCGGGCCACGTCTTGGCCAGTCGTACGTACGTCCCCGAACCCGGTCCCGTACCGTGTCCGGGGACGTACGCACGTGTGAAAGGGGAGGCGGAGAGCCACATGGCCGTCAGGGACCGGGACCGTTTCTCCACCGCGACCAGGCTGCGGCTGCTCGGCGAGCAGACGGCGGCCCGGGTCTACCGCTCCCAGACCAAGCGTCAGGCCCGCCGCTCCCGGCTCACCGGCCGCGCGGCGCTGCTGGCGCTGGTGCTGTGCTCGCTCGTCGTCGCGCTCGCCTATCCGATGCGGCAGTACGTCTCCCAGCGCGCGCAGATCTCCGACCTCCAGCGGCAGCAGGAGCAGGCCCGCAAACGGGTGGAGCAGCTGCGCGACCTCAAGGCGCGCTGGCAGGACGACTCCTACGCCGAACAGCAGATCCGCCGCCGGCTGCACTATGTGATGCCCGGGGAGACCGGGTACGTGGTGATCGACCCGGGCGCGGCCAAGCAGTCCCGCGCCGACCTCCGGGCCGCCCGCCGGCCCTGGTACGCGAACGTGTGGGACGGCGTCGACAAGTCCGACGCCTCCGACCAGTAATCGATAGAAAGCCAACCTGAAGCAGTCATGGAAACGCCCCCGCCGCCCACTCCGCGCTCCGAGCCCACCGACGCGGACGTCGAGGCCTTCAAGCAGCAGCTCGGCCGTCCGCCGCGGGGCCTGAGGGCCATCGCGCACCGCTGCCCCTGCGGTCAGCCGGACGTCGTGGAGACCGCGCCGCGGCTGCCCGACGGCACGCCCTTCCCCACGCTGTACTACCTCACGTGCCCGAAGGCGTCCTCGGCCATCGGCACGCTGGAGGCGGACGGCGTGATGAAGGAGATGACCGAGCGGCTGCAGACGGACCCCGAGCTGGCCGCCGCCTACCGGGCCGCGCACGAGGACTACATCCGGCGCCGGGACGAGATCGAGGAGCTGACGGGCTTCCCCAGCGCGGGCGGTATGCCGGACCGGGTGAAGTGCCTGCACGTCCTGGTCGCCCACTCGCTGGCCGCCGGCCCGGGCGTGAACCCGCTGGGCGACGAGGCGATCGCCCTGCTGCCGGAGTGGTGGCGCAAGGGGCCGTGCGTGACACCGGCCCAGCCGCCGGCCGGCGGGCAGTGGCAGGTGGAGACGACGGAGGACGGCACGGGCCACTTCGCCGCCAGGCGCATCGAGGAGGACGAGAAGTGACCCGCGTGGCCGCCATCGACTGCGGTACCAACTCCATCCGGTTGCTCGTCGCCGACGTGCACCCGCAGACGGGTGAACTCGTCGACCTGGACCGGCGGATGACGATCGTTCGGCTCGGCCAGGGAGTCGACCGTACCGGCCGGCTCGCCCCGGAGGCGCTGGAGCGCACCTTCGCCGCCTGCCGTGAGTACGCGCAGATCATCAAGGAGCACGGCGCGGAGCGGCTCCGCTTCGTGGCCACCTCCGCCTCCCGCGACGCCGAGAACCGGGACGACTTCGTGCGCGGCGTGGTGGACATCCTCGGGGTCGAGCCGGAGGTCATCACCGGTGACCAGGAGGCCGAGTTCTCCTTCACCGGCGCGACCGAGGAGCTCAAGGGGCGGGACGACCTCACCCGGCCGTACCTGGTGGTGGACATCGGCGGCGGCTCCACCGAGTTCGTCGTCGGGGACGACCATGTGCGGGCCGCGCGCTCCGTGGACGTGGGCTGCGTGCGGATGACCGAGCGTCACCTGGTGCACGGCGGCAAGGTCTCCGACCCGCCCACCGAGGAGGAGATCGCCGCCATGCGGGCCGACATCGAGGTGGCCCTGGACCTCGCCGAGCAGACGGTCCCGCTGCGCGAGGCGCACACCCTGGTGGGCCTGGCCGGGTCCGTCACCACCGTCTCGGCCATCGCGCAGAAGCTGCCGGAGTACGACTCCGCGCGTATCCACCACTCGCGGATCTCCCACGACCGCGTCCGCGAGATCACCGAGTGGCTGCTGCGCTCCACACACGCCGAGCGTGCCGCGATCCCGTCCATGCATCCCGGCCGGGTCGACGTCATCGGCGCGGGCGCCCTCGTGCTGCTGGCGATCATGGAGCGGATCGGTGCCGAGGAGGTCGTGGTGAGCGAGCACGACATCCTCGACGGCATCGCCTTCAAGGTGGCCGAAGAGACGGAGTCGGGGAGCGGGGCCGCGCACCGGGGCTGACCGGTCCGCCGGCCCGGCGATGAGGCCTCTCGCCCCGAGGGAATCTCCTTTCCCGGCCTCTTTTTGTTACTGATGGGTAGCGAACTGCTGAGCAGGTCGGATAACGTTTGAGCGTCTCCCGGGGGCCCTTCGGGGCCCCTCGGTGACGCCGCGTCGGAAAACTTCGTGAAGTTCTTCACAAGGATTTCGGCCCGGCCGGTGCACGGAAGGGTGTCCGTTGCCCCTTTCGGGGGGCGAAGGGGCCCTTGAACACGTTCAGATGGAGGTCGCGCACCGCCTTCGGATCGCGTTCCGAGGGGGCTGTTCCGGGCGGCCCACCCCTCGCTCGCCGCCGAGAGCGGCAGCTCACACGGCCTTGACAACAGCCCAAAGGGTGCTGCGGTTCCCTTCGTCGGCCATGACCTGCGTCACGCGGGTCGCGGAGTGTAGCACAGGCCCTGTCGGACCTTGTGAAGGGGCGCACGAGCACCCCCTCCTGGGCGGGTGGATACTCGATGGCATGAGCACCACGGAGCGTCCCAGGATCCTCGTAGTAGGCGGTGGGTACGTAGGCCTGTACGCAGCTCGGCGCATTCTCAAGAAGATGCGCTACGGCGAGGCGACCGTCACGGTCGTCGACCCCCGGTCGTACATGACCTACCAGCCCTTCCTCCCCGAAGCCGCCGCCGGCAACATCTCCCCTCGCCACGTCGTCGTCCCGCTGCGGCGCGTGCTGCCGAAGGCGGAGGTCCTCACCGGTCGGGTCACCACCATCGACCAGGACCGCAAGGTCGCCACGATCGCCCCGCTGGTGGGCGAGGCGTACGAGCTGCCCTTCGACTACCTCGTCATCGCGCTCGGCGCGGTCTCCCGCACCTTCCCGATCCCCGGCCTCGCCGAGCAGGGCATCGGCATGAAGGGCATCGAGGAGTCCATCGGCCTGCGCAACCACGTCCTCGAGCAGCTCGACAAGGCCGACTCCACCAACGACGAGGAGATCCGCCGCAAGGCGCTCACCTTCGTCTTCATCGGCGGTGGCTTCGCGGGCGCGGAGACCATCGGCGAGGTCGAGGACATGGCCCGGGACGCGGCCAAGTACTACAAGAACGTGTCCCGCGAGGACATGCGCTTCATCCTCGTCGACGCCGCCGACAAGATCCTCCCCGAGGTGGGTCCCAAGCTCGGCCAGTACGGCAAGGAGCACCTCGAGGGCCGCGGTGTGGAGATCTACCTCTCCACCTCCATGGACTCCTGCGTCGACGGCCACGTCGTGCTGAAGAACGGCCTCGAGGTCGACTCCAACACGATCGTGTGGACGGCCGGCGTCAAGCCGAACCCGGCCCTCTCCCGCTACGGTCTGCCGCTCGGCCCGCGCGGCCACGTCGACTGCGAGCCGACCCTTCAGGTCAAGGGCACGGACTACATCTGGGCCGCCGGTGACAACGCCCAGGTCCCGGACCTCGTCGGCCGCAAGGCGGGCAACGAGAACGCCTGGTGCCCGCCGAACGCCCAGCACGCGCTGCGCCAGGCCAGGGTCCTCGGCGACAACGTGGTCTCCGGCATGCGGGGCTTCCCGCAGAAGGAGTACGAGCACGCCAACAAGGGTGCGGTCGCCGGTCTCGGCCTGCACAAGGGCGTGGCGATGATCGTCATGGGCAAGATGAAGATCAAGCTCAAGGGCCGCCTCGCCTGGTACATGCACCGTGGCTACCACGGCATGGCGATGCCGACCTGGAACCGCAAGATCCGCGTCTTCGCCGACTGGACGCTCGGCATGTTCCTCAAGCGCGAGGTCGTCTCCCTGGGCGCCATGGAGAACCCGCGCGAGGAGTTCTACGAGGCCGCCAAGCCCGCGCCGGTCGCCGCCGCCAAGACCGAGGAGAAGGCCAAGGCCTCCTGACCTCCGGTCACCGGAACACCCCGAAGGACCTCCCGCCATCCGTGGTGCGGGAGGTCCTTCGGCGTGTGCGGCCACCGGTACCCGGATGCTGTCGAGCACCCGGCGGCAGCCCCGGCCGACGACGGCCCGCCGGCCGGAATCGCCGCTGTGGCAGCCGTCCACCGCGGCCTCGGGCCCCCTGGTGGTCCCGCAAGCGGCCCCCGTGGCCCGAGAAGCCCAGGGCCTCGTATCCGGTCGGCACCACAGGGGGACCGCGGCGGCGGCGAACGCGGCGCCGTTCGACCGCACGCCTCCCGTGATCACCGCCGTCGACGCGGCTCGTGACGGGGCCCGACGGCAGGTCCCCGCGCACACTTCGCGGCCCATCTACGTGGCCCCTGCAACCATTTTGCTCAGTTGTAACTCCTTTGCGGGACTGCGCGGGACAGCGGACGGTGTTTACGTGGTTACCGGCATCCGGGATCTCGTCTTGGAGGTGTGCCCATGGCCGACGTCGCGTCGCGGCTGAGGAGTCTTGCCGAGCAGGTGCTGGGAGCCCCGCTCCCGGTCCGACTGCGGGCCTGGGACGGGTCGCAGGCCGGGCCGCCGGACGCGCCGGCGCTCGTCGTGCGCAACCGCCGCGCCCTGCGTCGCATGCTGTTCAAACCGGGCGAGCTGGGCCTCGTCCGTGCCTGGGTCTCCGGCGACCTGGACATCGAGGGCGACTTGTACATCGTGCTGGACTCCCTCGCGGGACTGGTGTGGGAGCGCGGGGAGGACGCCCGCGGACTCGTCGAGGCCGTGCGCGACCCGGCCGTGCGGGCCGCCGCCCGCGAGCTGCTGAAGCTGGCGGGGCCGCCGATCCCGCCCGCGCCGCCGCGCGAGGAGATGCGCAGGCCGCGCCGGCATCTGCACACCCGGCGCACCGACAGGCGGGCCATCAGCCACCACTACGACGTGGGGAACGACTTCTACGAGATCGTCCTCGGGCCGTCCATGGTCTACTCGTGCGCCTACTGGGAGGACGACGGGACCCTGGAGGGCGCCCAGCGGGACAAGCTGGAACTCGTCTGCGCCAAGCTCGGTCTGGCGCCCGGACAGCGGCTGCTGGACGTCGGCTGCGGCTGGGGCTCGATGGCCATCCACGCGGCCCGCGAGCACGGCGTGAGCGTCGTCGGGGTCACGCTGTCGCAGGAGCAGGCGGCGTACGCCCGTAAGCGTGTCGCCGACGAGGGGCTGACCGACCGGGTGGAGATCAGGGTCCAGGACTACCGGGATGTCGGGGACGGCCCCTTCGACGCCATCTCCTCCATCGGCATGGCCGAGCACGTCGGAGCCGAGCGCTATCTGGAGTACACCCGCCGGCTGTACGACCTGCTGAAGCCCGGCGGGCGGCTGCTCAACCACCAGATCGCCCGCCGCCCGCAGCGCGACGAATCGGCGTACCAGGTGGACGAGTTCATCGACGCGTACGTCTTCCCGGACGGCGAGCTCGCGCCCATCGGCACCACCGTCACCCAGCTGGAGCGCGCCGGGTTCGAGGTGCGGGACGTGGAGTCCATCCGCGAGCACTACGCCCGCACCCTGCGCCGCTGGGTCGTCAACCTGGAGGCCGGCTGGGACCGCGCCGTCCGTCTCACCAGCCCCGGCCGGGCCCGCGTCTGGCGGCTCTACATGGCCGCCTCCGCGCTCGCCTTCGAGCGCAACCGGATCGGCGTCAACCAGGTCCTGGCGATCCGCACCCCGGAGTCGGGCGCGTCCGGGCTGTCGCCGCGCCCGCGCACCTGGCACGGCTGACACCGCGGGCCCCCGTTCCGCGACCGGAACGGGGGCCCCGACTGTCGTACGGCTACTCGGCCTTGATCGCCGCCAGCATGTTCAGCCGGGCCGCGCGCCGGGCCGGCCACAGGGCGGCGAGGATGCCGACCGTGCCCGCGAGCAGCAGGAAGACCGCCATCCGGCCCCAGGGCAGGACCAGTTCGTACGTCGGCATCTTCGTGCCCAGCAGCTGACCGGCCGCCCAGCCGAAGAACACGCCGAGGCCGATGCCGAGCACCCCGCCGAACAGGGAGATCACCAGGGACTCCAGGCGGACCATCCGCTTGACCGCCTTGCGGTCCAGGCCGATCGCGCGGAGCATGCCGATCTCCTGGGCGCGCTCGAAGACGGACATGGCGAGGGTGTTGATGACGCCGAGGACCGCGACGATCACCGCCATGCCGAGCAGCCCGTAGAGCATGTTCAGCATCGTCGTGAAGATCTGCGCGATGCTGTTGGAGATGTCCTGCTTGTCCTGGACCTTGATCGCCGGGTTGTCGCCGAGGACCCTGGTCAGCCGGTCCTTGGTCGCGCTCGACGCGCCGTGGGCCGTCTTGACCATGACCTGCATGTCGGCCGGGTCCTTCAGGTGCGGGGTGAGGACCTTGTCGTCGAGCATGATCCCGTTGATCATGTCGTTGCCCTCGTAGACCCCGGCGACCGTCAGGGTGCGTGCCTTGCCGTCCTCGAAGTGCGCGGTGAAGCGCGAACCGGCCGTCCAGCCGTACTCCTTGGCCCGGTCCTTGTCCACGACGACCCGCGTGCCGCTCACCGTGAAGGAGCCGTTGTCCACCTTCAAGTCCGTCAGCTTCCCGATGGACGAGCCGTTCACGCCGGTCAGGAACTCGGTCTTGCCGTCGATGCGGGACGCGGCGTTGCGCAGCGGGCTGCTGGCGGTGACGCCGTCGGCGGCGGCGAGCTTCGTCGCCACGTCCGGGGAGAGCGGGGACCGGTTGGCCATCGAGACGACGTAGTCCGCGCGGATCGCCGAGGAGGCCATCTTGTCGATGGACGTCTGCAGGCTGCCCGCCATCACGGTCATGCCGGTGATCAGGGTGAGGCCGATCATCAGCGCCGAGGCGGTGGCCGCCGTACGGCGGGGGTTGCGCACCGAGTTCTGCCGGGCCAGCTTGCCGGAGACACCGAAGGCGCGCAGCACCGGGGCGGCGGCCGCGATCAGCGGCCGGGACAGCAGCGGGGTCAGGATGAACACGCCGATGATCAGCAGGACCGCGCCGATGCCCATCGGGCCCTGGGCGGAGTCGGCGTCCATCGACGTGGCCGCGACGACCACCGCGACGCCGGCCGCCGCGAACAGCGCGCCGAGCGTGTTGCGCAGCACCAGCGACTTGGTGGTGGCCTTGGCGTGCACGCTGCTCATCGCCGCCACCGGCGGGATCTTCGCGGCCCGGCGGCCGGGCAGCCAGGCGGCGAGCATGGTGATGAGGATGCCGACCGCGAGGGCGGCCACCACGGTGCCGGGGCTGATCACCAGCGGCCCGTCCGGCACGCTCGCGCCGAAGGAGCCGAGCAGGGAGCGCAGACCCGCCCCGATGCCGATACCGGCGGCGAGCCCGGCCACACCGGCGACCGCGCCGACCGCGAACGCCTCGATCAGCACCGAGCGGGTCACCTGGCGGCGCGACGCGCCGACCGCGCGCAGCAGGGCCAGCTCCCGGGTGCGCTGGGCGACCAGCATGGTGAAGGTGTTGGCGATGATGAACGTGCCGACGAAAAGCGCGATACCGGCGAACACCAGCAGCGTCTGCTTCAGCCCGCTCATCGAGTCGGCGATCTGCTTGGCCTGGTCGTCGGCGAGCGTCTTGCCGGTGGTTGTCTCCACCAGGTGGGAGGGCAGGGCCTTGTCCAGCTCGCCCTTCAGCGCGGACTGGCTGGTGCCGGGCGCGGCCTTGACGTCGATCTCGTCGTACGTGCCCCGCTTGCCGAACAGGGCCTGTGCGGTGGGCGTGTCGAAGAGGGCGAGGCTGCCGCCCGCGGACACGTTGCCGTCGTCGGTGGTGAAGATGCCGGCCAGGGTCGGGGTGAGGACCGGGCCGTTCACCGACAGGCGCACGGTGTCACCGACCTGGTAGCCGGCCCGCTCGGCGGTCTTGGAGTCGAGCAGGAACTCGCCCTTGCCGTGCGGGGCGTGGCCGCCGACCAGCGGGTACCGGGCGTCCTTGGTGCCCCAGTAGTTGCCGCCGGCGGACTGCCAGTCGCCGCCGACGAGCTTGCCGTGCTGGTCGGCGACGGCGGTGAAGCCGCTGACGACACCGGTCGCGGAGGCGGCGCCCGGGACCTTGGCGGCCTTCTCCAGCGTGGCCCGCGTCAGGTCGGACAGCTTGCCGACCCGGTCGCCCCTGGAGTCCTGGTACTTGGGCTGTACGGCGACGTCGACCTGGTCGAAGCCCTTGGCGGAGCTCTTCTGGTAGGCGTCGGAGATGGTGTTGGTGAAGACGAGCGTCCCGGAGACGAAGGCCACGCCGAGCATGACGGCGAGCACGGTCATCAGCAGCCGGGCCTTGTGCGCGAGGACGTTGCGCAGGGCGGTGCGGAACATCAGGAGGTACGGCCCTTCGCGTCGAACTGCTTCATGAGGTCCAGGACGGAGTCGGCCGTCGGGCCGTGGATCTCGTCGACGATCCGGCCGTCGGCGAGGAAGACCACGCGGTCGGCGTAGGCGGCGGCGACCGGGTCGTGGGTCACCATGACGACGGTCTGGCCGAGTTCGCGCACCGAGTTGCGCAGGAAGCCGAGGACCTCCGCGCCGGAGCGCGAGTCGAGGTTGCCGGTCGGCTCGTCACCGAAGATGATCTCGGGCTTGGAGGCGAGGGCGCGGGCGACGGCCACGCGCTGCTGCTGGCCGCCGGAGAGCTGCGAGGGCCGGTGGCCGAGCCGCCCGGACAGCCCGACCATCGAGATCACCTGGTCCAGCCAGGCCTTGTCCGGCTTCCGGCCGGCGATGTCCATCGGCAGGGTGATGTTCTCCAGGGCGGTCAGCGTCGGCAGCAGGTTGAAGGCCTGGAAGATGAAGCCGATCTTGTCCCGGCGCAACCTGGTGAGCTGCTTGTCCTTCAGGGAGCCCAGTTCGGTGTCGCCGATGCGCACGGAACCGGAGGAGAAGGTGTCGAGGCCGGCCACGCAGTGCATCAGCGTGGACTTGCCGGAGCCGGACGGGCCCATGATCGCGGTGAACTCGGCCTGCCGGAAGTCGACGGAGACCTGGTCCAGGGCGACCACCCGGGTCTCACCCTGCCCGTAGATCTTCGACAGCTCCGTGGCGCGTGCGGCCACGGTGGTGGTCCGGCCGGCGGTGGGTGTGGTGGTCACGGGAGGGTGCTCCTGTCGGGACGACGTGTTCCAGGGGACCGCTCCATCGTCCCGGCGCTCAGGGCGCGTGTAGTCAGTCGCTGTTCCGGTTCCGGAGGGCGACTCGGGTCGGACGGGAGGGCGCCGTGTCATACCTGGGGAGGACGGCGGCCCCTGAGGGGGCGCTCGAACCGATCTCGAACGGCGTCGAGAACGGGTGGAGCACCCTCCTTCAGACGGTGAAATTCCGTCATTCCACGTACGGGCGTACCCACGTCACGTCACGCTGTTGGCAAGTGCGGATGGCCCGTTCCGCGGGCTGATGCACCCTCAGACGTCAATAAAATAAGACAACATCGGTCCGCCCTTCCGCTGTTCGGGGGATGCGTCCCGATAGGCTCGAGCCTCGAAGCGGAGCCCCATGGCCTGCCCGGATGGTGGAATGCAGACACGGCGAGCTTAAACCTCGCTGCCCCTTCGCGGGCGTGCCGGTTCAAGTCCGGCTCCGGGCACCACCTCGTCTGCGACGCAGGAGGCGGGCCGCCCTCGGGGGTGACCCGGAAGTGGCCCGCTGGTTGCAGTTCTGGTTGCAATTACGGTTCCCGCAGCGCGCCGCCGAGCCGTTTCGCGGCGTCCTGCGTCAGCTTGCGCCCTGCTGATTCGGTGACGCTTAGTGACCGACAGGGGCAGTCGCTCCTGCGGTGCCCCAAGGGCAGCGCCGGGGGCGCACCGCGCAGCTACGGGGCTTGTTGACCCCCGGCCCGACGACACAGGCCATGGCCGACTGTTGGGCGCCACGTGGTGGAGCAGACTCGGATGCGTTACGCGCAAGTGCGTCAGACAGGCCGGGCTCAGGGAGCATTCGTATGGCCGGACGGCGTGCTGTGCGTTGAGCAAGGGGTCGTCGCGGCCTCTTTTCGATGCTGTGCGGCCGCGCCTTACGAGGCCCGGCGGCGGTCGCCGTGGTGGCGGTCGAACACCCAGGGGTGTGCTTCGGGGGTTCGCCGCAGACGCCGGGGCGCGGGAGCGCCTCAATGTAGTTGTGAGCGAAGCCGCCGGGGCCGTCGTAATCGCGTTGCGCGACTCTCAGGCAGTTCCGGCCGGGCCAGCAGCGGCCACAGCAGTCGGGACCATGATGGTCGGGTCTACCTTCTTGCTGCACCCCCCTGTGACTGCACACGTGGTACCACTCCTCCCTGTGGACATGATGCGAGGTGCGGCACCTGCCAGCACTGGTGGTGTTGGGGTTCCTCGCCTTCGGCGTCCTTAGCGACAGACGTCCGGCCGCATGCTGCGGCCACCCCGCCCGCTCCTCGACACTCGTCGCGGGACTCGTCGTCGCGACAGCCGATATCCACCGTATGACCGCGCGATATAGCTCGCAATTCACCCATTCGAACCCTCGCGCGTCTCACGATGCGGCACCCCGACTACTCGTCGTCGCGCATCCAGCGCGGCGGCGAGTAGTCGGGGTCCAGCGGCGACTGTCGAGCGGCGACCACACCCCCCACCGGCCCCCCCTCCACGGCAACGAATGCGCGGCAAGCAGATACACGCGAACATGGTGATCCGGGAGATGCGGCGGACGCGGAGCACGACGACTTCCGCGAAGGAGGTCCGCGCGACTCCGCGCAGCCGGCCGGACAGGGCTCTCGGGGTGGCTGCGGGCGACGCCTTCCGTACGACCCTCACTTTTCTCAGTCGCCGAACAGGCCGAGTTCACCTTGTACGCCGAGGAAGTGGAAGCACATGACCGTCTCCGGAATCCTGACATCGGGCCAGGGCAGACTGGCCCTTGGAGTGGCGGTGCTCTCCGCCCTGACAGTGATGCCGATGCCGACTCACGCCGCGGACGACATCGGTCGGGCCCCGGCGGCCCAGAAGCCAACCGTGGTGCTCGTACACGGAGCGTTCGCCGACGGGTCCAGCTGGAACGCAGTGGTCCAGCGCCTGCAGCGGGACGGCTACCAGGTCATCGCCCCGCCCAACACGCTGCGCGGCATACCCCAGGACTCGACGTACCTGAACAGCCTCCTCAAAACCATCAAGGGACCGATCGTTCTCGTCGGACACTCCTACGCCGGCGAGGTGATCTCACAGGCGGCCGCCGGCCTCGACAACGTCAAGGCACTCGTGTACGTCAACGCCATCATGCCGGACAAGGGAGAATCCTTCGCCAGCCTCTCCGGCAAATTCGCGGCAGCCCCGCTCACCAAGGCGCTGAGGCAGGTCCCCTTCCGCAACGGCGACACCACCACGGGCACCGACGTGTACATCCGGCCCGCCGAACTCCACGCCACCTTCGCCCAGGACCTCTCCCAGCAGCAGGCGTCCGTCATGGCATCGACACAGCGGCCGATCACACAGTCCGCCTTCACCGACAAACTCACCGAAGCGGCCTGGCGGGACAAGCCCGTCTACGTGCTCGTAGGCAGACAGGACCGGGCCATCAACCCGAGCCTCGAACGGTACGAGGCCGAACGCGCGCACGCGCGCAGGACAGTGGAGATCGACTCCTCCCACGTGTCCCTGATCTCCCACCCCCAAGCCGTCACGGATCTCATCCTCGGCGCGGCCCACGACTCCGTCACCGGTAAGTGACGAACGGGCATGTCCTGTCACAGTCGCGCGTTGCGGTTCCACGAGACAGCGATCGCAGCATGGCGGTGACATCGAGTTCACCGAAGGCGGGGACCGGAAGGCTGCTGAGGTACTCGGTCGAGGTCGGCCTGGCCAGTTTGCTGAGCTACTGGGCGGCGACCAGACTGTGGTCGACTCATCAGCCGTACGAGGAAGGGCAACTCGGTGGCATGTGGGCTGCGATCTCCACGATCTTCGTGATCCGGGAATGCAAAAGGGAGAGTGCGATCGTGGCGATCGCTCGCATGTCGGCGACCCTCATCAGCTTCGTACTCTGCCTGGCATACCTCGCGTTCCTGCCCTTTCACGCCTGGGGCCTCGCCCTGCTCGTGGGCTTGAGCGTCCTGGTGCCCGGGCTGATCGGACGGCCCGGCGACGAAGCGACCGCGGCCATCACCACCACCGTCGTCATGGTCGTCGCAGGACTGAACCCGCACGGGGCCTGGAAACAGCCGCTGCTACGTCTGGCGGACACGGCCATCGGCGTAGCAGCAGGCTGGGTCACGCTGGTCATCGTGACCCAGATCGGCAAGTGGACAGGCAGAGGAAGCGGCCCTCCATCGGATCGATCACCCACGAGTCAGGCCGGCTGACTCCGCACACTCTCGCGACGTGGGCTGTCAGGACGGACGAGTCCCAGTGATTCACCCCAATGGTCCCGCCGCGGATCCGAGCCCGCGGCCCCGAAGTGCGCGACGGCAATGGCCCACTTAGCGTGCGAAGTGCGCGGGGACTGCCCAGCCGTGGTCGCGCCTGGGCGCGAAGGTCGGGACGAAGGAGCATGGGGTATGGCGAAGGTACTGTTCATCGTCAGCGGTGCCAGCTACTGGGTGCTTAAGGACGGCACGAGGCATGCCACGGGTTACTGGGCGGAAGAGTTCGCGAACCCGTACAAGATCCTCACGGATGCCGGTCACCAAGTGATCATCGCCACTCCGGGCGGCGTGATTCCCACCGTCGACATGATGAGCCTGCGCCCGTCCTTCAACGGTGGTGAGGACGGGGCCCTGCAGCAGGAGAACATCATTCGCGACGCCGAGGGGATGCGGCGGCCGCTCAAGCTCTCGGACGTGCGGCTCGAGGACTACGACGCCGTCTACCTGCCGGGCGGTCACGGGCCGATGCAGGACCTGGCGTTCGACCCCGATACCGGGCGCCTGCTGACCGAGCAGCTGCAGTCGGGCAAGCCGCTGGCGATCGTGTGCCATGCCCCGGCCGCGATGCTGGCCACCCGGATCCACGGTGTCTCGCCGTTCAAGGGCTACAAGATCACGGCCTTCACCAATGACGAGGAGGAGGGCGTAGGGCTGGCCCCCCGAGCCCCGTGGCTGCTGGAGACCGACCTCAAGGAGAAGCTCGGGGTCGACTTCAGCCGGGGGCCGAACTGGGAGCCGTACATGGTCGAGGACCGCAACCTCATCACCGGCCAGAACCCGCACTCGGCCGGGGTCCTCGGCAAACGACTCCTCGAAGTCCTCGCCTGACGGCGTCGCGGCGGCTCAGCCCGCGACCCGGGTGCGACCACGGTCCCGGCACGGGGCGCGGCCGGGTCGTGGCCCGCGTGCCATCCGCGCGTCCAGGCTCCGGTAGCGCCGCGTTGGTGTCGTGCGCCCCTGCCGTCCCTGCCGGGGGCCGCCACGTTGATGCGATGCCGGTTCAGGCCGAGACCGGTGTCTCCGGCTTCATCTTGTAGGCGTTCTTGATGGCCTCATGCCGGGTACCGAGGCCATCGGTGACCTTGCGCTCCCACGGAATCCGCTGCAGCTGTTTGGTCTCGTCGATCATGGACTTCGGCTCCAGGTTCCGGAAGCTGTCGACCTCGCCGGCCGCCACGGCCGTCAGCGTGGCGAAGACGGCTTCAGGGTCGAACTGCGCCCGCGGGAAGGCGAGTTCGGAGTAGTCGAACAGTCGCTCCGCGGGGTCGTCCTCCCAGCTCTCCCACGTCTGGAACATCCGGTCGTTGAAGCCGGTCAGGAACGGCCCCGGATTCACCGTGGCGACCTCTATGTTGTACTCCTGCAGCTCGTACGCCATGGTCTCGGCGATCGCCTCGATCGCGTGCTTGGACGCCGAGTAGATACCCGTGAACGGATTGACGTTCAGGCCCTCCCGTGACGAGACCCAGACGATACGGCCCTCGCCGCGCTTGATCATCTGCTTGGCGATCCCCTGGGTGAGCAGAAGCGGCCCCGTGACGTTGACCTCGAACTGGTGCCGGATGTTCGCGCCGGGGATGTCGACCGTCGAGCCTCCTTCTCCGACGCCCGCGTTGTTCACGAGGATCTCCACGCCCCAGTCGAGAGCCTTGCGCCGGTCGCCGTCGTTGGTTACGTCGAGCTTCTCCACGTGCAGGTCGACCTTCCGCTCGGCCGCCTGCCACTTCAGGGTCTGCACCTGGGCGTAGATCTCGACGCTGGCGATGACGTCGAATCCCTTCTGGGCCAGCCGCATGGCCGCCTCGAAACCGAAGCCGGAACCGGCTCCCGTGATGAGAACCTTCTTCAGCGACGAATTCGACATGGTGACGCACTTCCTTTTCGTCTGTCCGGTTCGCGATTATCGACTTGTCGATGGTGTTCTCGGGGCTGTTTTGCATTCAAACGGCGAGAGCGGTGCTGCCGCTTGCGACCGCGCCCCGCGGGGGGAAAGGCCAAGAACGGGATCGTGTGTCAGATGATGTCGAGGCGGTCGAGGAACGGCTCGGCGACAGCGGCGTCTCTGGTGATCTCGCAGTGCTCGCGCCACGGAGTGCGGGTGGTACCCCAGCAGATGAAGTCGGCCGCGCTGCTGTGGACCTGGGTCGAGCCGAGGGCGCCAGGCGCAACAGTCAGCCCGGCGGGCCCGCCCTCGGCGGGCAGTATCGTGACCGTCGTGGCACCGGGGCCGGTCAGGTCCAGCACGAGCGGCTCGGTGACCGCGGCGTCCAGGTCGTGACCTTGCATCTGCGGCACCCCGGCGAGCATGAACTCCACGGCCGGAGCCACCAGTTCGTCTGTCGGCGCCGGAACCGTGAACGGCAGCGGCCCCCGCGGGCCGAGCAGGTCGTAACGCAGATGGCAGAGCACATTGAACGCCATCGTGTCGGCCAGCAGATGCCGCGGATAGGTTCCCAAGCCCGGCACCGGTATCGGGTCGTCCGCTCGCGGCGTCTTCTGGCCCGCTTCCAGGAGCTCCAACTGCCGGGGGGTGTAGCGCCTCCACTCGTCGATCACCTCACGGTGATTCCAGCCGCGGCGCTCGCCGACCCGCATGTCGTGGTAGCGCTCGCGAACCTGCGGCCAGGACGGGTGCGGTGTGGGGGGTTCGACCGCTTCATGGGCGAGGGCCGCCAGGTGGGCGATCACATCGATGACCCGCCAGCCTTTGCAGGCGGAGGGCGACTCCCACTGCTCGTCGTCTACCCGTGGAACGATGTCCGCGAGCTGCGCGCTACTCGTCCGCGCCGACGCGACTCCTGCTCGTGTCATCAATGCCTCCTTTCGGCGGGCCCGAACCCGGACCGGTGTCCGGGAGACGGCCCGATCAGGCCGCCCGTCGCGACAGCCGGTACGTGGCCGCCACGTCCGCCCGCCCCTGACCGTGCGTGGCAGCCGACTGCAACCGGTCACGTACGACTTCCGCGATGCCCAGCCGCAGCCCGGCACCGTGAGCAGACTCGGTGATCAAAGCGGCGTCCTTCGCCGCCGCCTCCAGCGGGAAGGACGGTGTGTCGAGGTCGTCGCTGATCGCCGCGGCGGCGGCCCGCTCCAGCTTGTCGTCCAACTGCTCGGCGGTGAGTTCCTCGAAGGTCCTGATGACCTCGCCCGTCACAGGATTCGTGGTCGCGATAGCCATAAAATGAGGCTAGTTCCGTCGTTCATTTGTAGCAAAAGGTGTCACGTCGCCCTGCGTGAGACACCATGACCCCCTGTAGGCGAATGCCATTGGCGTCGCGCCGCAATCCGGGGCGGATCAACGCTGCGGGCGATAGCCGGTGACGGCAGAGAACAGGGTCGGGCCCGGATCGGTCAAGACGAGTGATGATCTGGTGGAAAAGGCTTCCTCAGCACGCGAAAACGGACTTCAACGATGCCGAGCGGCACTACAGCTGCGCCATTCTCCAGGCATCGTTCCGGGTGGACGGATATGGCTCGGCCCTGCGGGTGCATTCGCTGTGAGCTTCTTACTCCCCCCTTCAGCAGTACGTCGACGTAATACCGCAGTCCTCCAGGAATCACGAAGCAGGTCTACGAGGCGGACAGGTGTCATAAGCCCGATGCCCTCGGCTACGATCGTGACATAATGCCTTTCCCTCTTTTGTCTCGATAAATAACATCGATCGAAGAAATGTTGGCGTTCCAGCTCATACCGCCACGCCGCCCCTCGGTCCGAACTCCTCTCCTTTTGAGGATCCGCACGATTCCCAACCCGAAGAACACCACCGTTGGCACATACACAAAGAAGATGCCCAAATCGGCACCTTTCGCGTCAACAGAGCTCTCGCTGTCAGCGGCAGCGGATCAAAGGAATGGCGTATCGCGTGTCGCCGCGCGGATCAAGTGGTCGGTAGAGCCTTCGTGGGCGAGTCCAGTTCCGTCGAGCGCGATCAGTAGTCGAAGAAGTGACGTCAGCCCGAACCGACCTCGCGCCATCGACGTGGGCACAGCGCTGACCTGTGCTCGCGGGGTGGACATTGGTTGTTGATGGTCGCTGTGGGCCACTCTTCGCCGGCCCACAGACGGCCCAGACCTCACCTCCCGGACCATCTGGCCGACCGAGGCCGGATCCGGTACCGGAAGGGTGCGAGCTGGAGGACCGCGAGGTCGACCAGTCCGAGATCGGCAAGGGCTACGAACTGACCAAGACGCAGGTCATCCCCATCACGGACGAGGACCTCAGCAACCTGCCACTGCCGACTGCGAAGGCCATCGAGATCGACGCGTTCGTGCCGCTGGAGTCCATCGACCCGCTGAAGATCGCCGAAGGCTACTACCTCCAGCCGTCCAGCCCAGTCGCGGCCAAGCCGTACAAACTCCTGGTCCAAGCCCTCGGCCGCTCGGCCAAGGTGGCCGTCGCGAAGTACGCCTGGTCCGGCCGCGAAAGACTCGGCCTGCTCCGCGTCCGCGACGACGTCCTGGTCCTCCACGCCATGCGCTGGCCAGACGAGATCCGCGACCCCATCGACCTGCTCCCGCCGGCCGTCGAGGTGTCCGAGCAGGAGATCGAGGGCGCGCTCGCCCTCATGGGCACCATGACGGTGGACGAACTGGTGGGTCCCGAGTTCCAGGACCGCTACACCGAGGCCATGGCTCAGTTGATCGAGGCGAAGCGGGAGGTGAAGCCACTCCCCGAGGCACCGGAACCTGAGCAGCCGACCCAGGTACTCGACCTCATGGCCGCGCTGAACGAGTCGGTGGCGAAGGCCAAGGCCTCCCGCGCCCAGGGGGCGGGCCCGGCCGAGGTGCACGAGCTGCCGAAGCCGAAGAAGAAGGCGACCGCCAAGAAGCAGCCCGCCAAGAAGACCACGGCGAAGAAGACAACGCGCCGCCGCCCGCGGAGCGCCTAGCGACCTGACCCGGCAGACCTGTTAGTGAGGGGCGGTGCCGGGCACACGGGACTCACAATTACGGACATATCGCTAACCACGGCAGGAGGTGCGTCTGCCATGTCGGCTGGTGAGAAGGCCAAGGCCAAGGCCGAGCAGGTCAAGGGAAAGCTCAAGAGGGCCACTGGACGAGCCGCCGTCGACGACCCGATGGTCGTCGAAGGCCAGGCGGAAAAGTCCAAGGGTGATGCACGCCAGGCCAAGGAGAAGATCAAGGACATGTTCAAGCGCTGACCTCTGGCGCCGCTCACGCGGAGTTAAGCAAGCAGCTCCGGTCCAGGCCCCCCTGCGCATGCGGCAGGGGGCCTGTCGTGTCATCCCTCCAGGTGGCCGAGCTCGCCGTCCGGCCGGCAGTGCGGGCAAGCGGCGACACCGGCAGCGAGCGCCCGGCGCGCCTCGGTCTCATCGACGCCGCGCGACCGCTTGGCTGCGTTCCAGCAGCCACCGCGGTGGACGTACACCGGCGCGCTGTGCCGGTTGAGGCCGAGTTCGAGCAGACACTCGGCAGCCGGAGGTCGCCTCTCCTCGCCTTGCCGCTGTTCCGTCTCGCGTTGTTCTTCGTCGAATCGAACGCTGTGACGTCCCAGGGGGCTTGAACCTCGCTGCCCCTTCGCGGGCGTGCCGGTTCAAGTCCGGCTCCGGGCACCACCTCGTCTGCGACGCAGTGCGCGGGCCACCTTCGGGAGCGGTCCGACAGCGGTCCGCTGGTTGCAGTTACCTTCCCCAAAGCGCGCCGCCGACCCGGTTCGCGGCGTCCTTCGTCAGCTTGCGCGCCGCGAGGATGTATCGCTTGGTGACCCTGAACGCTGATGCCGGTTGGAGTGCTGTCGCAGGGCGCGGCCGAGGACTCGTTGCCTTTGACGGCCGTGGCGGTGCCAGAGCCGGACGCGCCCGCGATCATTCCGACGGACAGCAGGAGCAGCCAGCCCTTGCCGGGCGTGGACAGACGCCGTCGCCCCCGTCGTCTGAGACCCCGGCGCACACACCCATCGGGCGCGTGCTAGTTCGCGTGCCACGCGATCGCCGGCCGCGATCGCGAAACGTGCGAAACACGAGCGGTGGACTTCACCGCCGTGTTTCGCACGTTCGGTCAGCTGCCGTAGACAGCGAGCTCGCTGATGGCCATCTGGCCGCCTGTCTGCCCGCCGCCGTCCGGGTGTACCGCCACGATCCGCAGGTACCGCGTGGTGACCGGGGTGGTGAGGTTCTGCGTGCTCACCCCGCCCATGAATCCGGTCACCTTGTCGGCGATCGTCCAGTTCTGTCCGTCCTGGGAAGTCGCGATGTTGTATTCGGTCGCGAACTTGTCGGACGGCATCGTGGTCACGACCGTGGAGATCGTGCGCGACGAGCCGAGATCGACCTGGAGCTGCCAGGCGTACTGGTTGGTTGCCTGGGCGAAGGTCGACGGGTCACCGTCGACCGCGTAGCCCGGTATCGAGTTCGGCTGCATCAGGGCGGTGCTGCCGTCGAGGTACAGCGCGGTGGCCGGTGCGTGCAGTGCCAGGTTGGGAAGGTCCGGCGTCGTCGCGCTGACCGCGGGGCTGGCGGCCGAGAGGTTGCCGGCCGCGTCCTTGGCCTTGACGGTGTACTGGGCGGTCTGACCGGGGGTCGCGCCGTCGACCTCGGCGGAGGTGCCCGTCGTGGTGGCGGCCAGCACGCCGTCGCGATACACCTGGTAGTCGGTGACTCCCCAGTCGTCGGTGGACGCCGGCCAGGACAGGTTCACCGTGGTCGGGTACACCGAGTCGACCGTCGGCGTGCCGGGGGTGGTGGGCGCCTGGGTGTCCGCCGCCGGCATCTGCACCGAGATTCCGCCGGCCGTGGAGAGGTTGGCGGCGAGGTCCCGGGCCCGGACGGTGATCTTCGTGACCTTGTCGGAAGTCAAGCCGGTCAGCGTGGCACCCGGAGTGGCGGTCACCTGGACCAGACGGCCGTTGACGGCGATCTCGTAACCGGTCACGCCGACGTTGTCGGTCGACGCGGCCCAATTCAGGTGCAGCGAGGTCGGGTTGACGACCTTGACCTGCAGGTGCTGCGGAGCGGTGGGCGCCTGGGTGTCGCTCGGCGTGGTCGGGGCGAGGTCCTTGTACGCCGGCTGGAGGCCCGCGTTCTGGATGATCGAGGCCGGCAGTTCACCGGTGGCCACGGTGGTCGTGCCACTGATCGCCACCGTTCCGGAGGCGAGTATGGACAGGTCGGTGTAGTTGTCCTTGGCGACGTTGCTGCTCGGGTCGAAGGAGTTCGGGTTGGCGCGCATCCAGGTGGTCCCGGTGGACATCACGTTGTGGCTGACCGTCCACCCGGTGCTGCCCTGGTCGAGGTAGACGTGGCCGCTGTCGTGGACGACGTTCCCGATGTAGTTGCCGGAGATGACGCCACCCGGCTGCGGGCCGAGGGCGTAGATCCCGCCACCGTCATGCAGGTCCTGCATCACATCGTGAACGTAGTTGTTGATGATCTTGTTGTTCTCGTCGATCGAGGGGGTGGTGTCCAGCGAGCCCCAGCCCCAGCCGATCGACATACCGCTGTAGGGCAGATCCGCGATTTCGTTGTGCGAGATCGTGGTGTCGCGCACATAGCCGAAGAACATGCCGACGCCGCCGAGGAACTCCACGTTCACTTTGTGGACGTAGTTGTTGGACACGGTGTTGTAGGCGTCGATGAGATTCGGGTCGGTCTGGTTGGGGTCGGAGACCGATCCCACCTGCAGGCCGTTGCCCGAAATGTCGGTCATCACGTTGCCGATCACGTGGTTGTGCCGGCTGCCCTGGTCCAGACCGAGGCCGGCGCCGCCGAGGTGCACAAAGGTGTTCCGGGCGAAGCTGATGTTCCTGGCGGCGTGGAACTCCACTGCCTCCGGCATCACCTGCGCCTGGCTGCCGTAGGGGGTGTTGTTCCAGGTGGTTCCGCCGCTGGGGGTCACGAAGTGAGCCGGACTCCAGTTGTACGACGAATCCGGCGTCGTGATCAGCAGGTTTGCCTGGGTCTCGGCGAAGCCGACGTCCGTACTGGGTTGCATCCAGGTGGCATATTCGAAGGTCAGCCCCTGGAACGTCATGTCGTGGACGGAAGCGGTAGCCGTTCCCGCGCCGGTCACCAGGTTCTGCAGGACCGGAACCACCGCGTTCGCGGTGGACATTTTCTGGCCGGACCGCGGAATGTAGTAGATCCGGTGCGCGGCCGTGTCGAGGTACCACTGACCGGGCTGGCTCAGGAACGAATAGTCGTTCGCGAGATATTGCGGCAGGTCCGCCCGTTCCGTGCCGCCGTAGAACGACTGCACGGTGCCCCAGCAGGGCTGCGCCATCGTGACGGTCGTCTGCGAGGCCGTCCCTGTGATCGAGGCCGCGTTGCAGCTCTCCTGTGCCCAATCCAGCGGGTGGTACATGAATTGGAGGTCAGCGGGATTGCGGACCGACTGGAGACTGTTGCCGGGCACGGTGTATCCGGTGGCGGTCACCTTGCTGCCCGCGGGAAGTCCCGTCGCGGACCGGGGCACATCGGCGCGAACGCCGTCGACGTAGAGCTGTCGCGTCTTCAGGTCGGCGGGCACGCCGGCCGACCAGATGTTGTGGGCCGGGTCGCTCAGGCTCCACCCGGAGACAGTCCGGCCGCCGGAGAGGACCGGATGCGCGCCTGGAGCCGCCTGCCACCGAACCTGGTGGCCGTTGTGCCCCGAGTCCGCCGCCGTGAAGGTGAGCGGCTTGCTCAGCGAGTAGGTGCCGCCTGCGAGCTGGACAACGATGTCATCCTGCATGTTCTGGTTGAACTTGCGGACCTGCGCCTGCGCCTCGGTCAGCGAGCACGCGTTGTTCTGGGCGCACGCCGAGCCGGTACCGTCCGGGGACGCGTAGATGTAGCGCGCTCCCGGGTCGGCGGGCGTCGCCGCCTGCGCAGGGCCGGTGGTGAGGAACCCGGTGGCGCCAACGGCGAGGGTGAGGGCTCCCGCCAGCAGGCGCAGTCGACTCCGTGTCGTCGCCCCGTCTGACGGGGCGCGGGTAGCCGCGTGATCGTCTGGATCAGGCTTCATTGCCTCTCCTTGTTCTCGGTGATGAGGTGTTACTCCGACCGCTGACTGGCCTGCCCACACCGAATGCGCGAGTTCCTCGGCGCAGTCCGGCAGGCCGACGACCGGCGCGGTGCATGTGTGGCCAGGTGCCGGCTTTCCGAGGCCCGTGCCGTGGCCGGTCAGCCCACCCTTGTGGCGCGCGCTCGTCCTACCGGGCGGGGCGCAGCCCGACGCGATGACATCAGCCGCGCTGGGGTGGGCGTCGTCACGAGCCGTGGCTTGTCCACTCCTTCGCTCGGCCGGCATTCCATGATCTCTCCAACTTGTAGGACATGATGACAGCACACGAGTAACGAGTTGACAAGATCTTGGTATGCTGGGCAGCTCAGCAACTCTCCGGGGATAGGGACCAATTGCTCAACTCACCACGCATCAGGCTCGCCGACCGGACGAAACAACGACGCCCGGCGCGGCTCGCTGCCTCGGTGGCAGAGGACCTCATCGACGCCATCGTCAGCGGCCGACTGTCGGCCGACTCCGTGCTACCTGGCGAACAGGCCCTGTGCGAGGAGTTCAGCGTCAGTCGCGTGGTCGTGCGCGAGGCACTCAAGGCCCTCGAGCACAAGGGACTGCTGATCATCCGGCAGGGGCAGGGAACCGTGGTCGCGCCCGTCACCCGCTGGGATCCGCTCGACTCGACGGTCTTGGATGCCCGCATCCGGCACGACGACGGCCTCGGTCTGCTGGACAACCTCGTCCAGGTGCGCTGCGCGCTGGAGTCCGAACTGGCGGGAACGGCCGCGACCCGGCGTACCGAGCGACAACTGATCGAGATGAACAGTGTCCTGGCCGCGATGGAGCGCGCGCTTGGGCGGCCCGAGCAGTACCTCGCCCTGGAAGTCGAGTTCCACGATCACATCATGCAGATGGCAGCCAACGACGTCGCGCGAGCAGTCGTGACAAGCATCCACGATCATGCCCGAGCCAGCAGCAGGTACTGCGGCGGTGAGCTCGACAAGCAGATCGCGGCCGCCCACGTCGGTCACGCCGCGATCGCCCAGGCGATCAACGACGCCGACGAGCTCACAGCACGCACCGCCATGCGGGCGCACATCCTGGACTCCTGGCATTCCAAACGGAGCCGGCGAACTGGAGCGCCTGACGCAGAACACGAGTGCTCTTGTCAGCCTGGTCACCAACCTGTAGGGACCCAACTCCGGCGCGCGAACACGGAGGGCATCTGAAAGCGCATTTGATCTAGGTGGATCAAACCCGTATGTCCTTGTGGGTACCTCGCCAGGTGGGGGTGGCCTCGTCTCCTGTGCGCGGTGTGCGAACCCTCTTCTGATGGGTGGTCCCTGCCGAAGCCCGGCGAATCCCAGGCCGCTGTCGTGCTCCCCGCGCCGCGGGGACGGTCCCTCGGTAACGTCCGGGGTGACGGGGGAAAGCCGCGGCGGAGATCTTCCGCGAGGGCGTCATGTCGCCGACCAGCTGTTCCCATCGAGTGAACCCGTCGGCGCCGTCGGTGGGACTGCCCTGGCCCGTCGCCTAGCCTCTGGAATCGATCCGAACGAGGCGGAGCGGGCGAGGAGCGTCTTGGCTGGGTGTGAAGGACCCGCCCGATCGTGATCGTGTGCCGGAATCCCCGCCTCTGCCGTACCCCACCGAAAGAGGACCGTCATGACTGCTTCCGCCGCCCCGGGGTCCTCCCGGCGTTCGGACGAGCAACTCGCCGGGTTCACCGCTTCGTCGCAGCTCGTCGCGAACCTGCAGAAGGTTCTGGTGGACCTGATCGAGCTGCATCTACAGGGGAAGCAGGCCCATTGGAACGTCGTCGGCCACAACTTCCGGGATCTGCACCTGCAGTTGGACGAGATCGTCGACGAGGCCCGGGAGGCGGCCGACACCGTCGCCGAACGCATCCGGGCCCTGCAGTCCGTTCCTGACGGGCGTACCGACACCGTGGCGGCCACCACCACGCTCCCGTCGTTCCCGGAGGGCGAGCAGAGTGTGAGCGCCGCGGTGGATCTCATCACCGTGCGCCTGCGCGCCGCGGTCGACACCATGCGCACCGTCCACGACGAAGTCGACGGTGAGGACCCGTCGACGGCTGATCTCCTGCACGCGATCATCGACTCCCTCGAGAAGTACGCCTGGATGGTCAGTGCGGAGAACCGAGCCGTCTGAGGCCGTCTCCGGCCACCCGGGCTCGAAGACTGTCGTCGGACGCGACGAAAGCGGCGGGGCGACGATCGGCTTGCGCGCCCCCGTCCGCGTCGGTCCGCCGTGGGCCGTGCGGCGGCACAGGGGCGCGGGAGGGCCGGCGGAGGGTCACTTCGCTCGTCGCCGGCCCGCCGGTCCTCACCCCTCGTACACCGTCAGTACCGCACCGTCCACCTCGATGCGCCGGCCCGCCCGGAGACCGTCCGTGCGCAGGGTGCGCAGGCAGGTGTGGAACAGCTCCAGCTCGTCCGCGTCCAGGATCGCGGCGGCCAGGTCCAGCAGCTCGGTCACCGCGGCCTCGGTGAGTACGTCCGGCAGCTCGCCGGAGAGCAGGACGACCGATTCACCGGCGGGGCCCCGGACCACCGCGGTGGCCGGCCCGCCATGCACGAACAACACGTTCCCCCCAAAGAGCCCGGGGTCGTGCGGCTCTCGCTCCTCGGGCAGGACGAGAGACTAGCGGGGGATCTCGGTCCATTCGGGCGCAGTTGCAATTTTTCCGGCGCGGCACCGGTCCGGCCTGGCGTCACCGCGGGAGGTGCGGCACAGCTCCGGCCGGGCGGGTCACTTCTCCGGTGCCGGGCGTGCCGAGCGGCCCAGCAGGGACTCGACCAGGGCGGCGACGTGCCGGCGGTCCTCGGCCGACAGCTGCTGGACGCTGGCGATGAGCAGGTCCACCTCCGGGTCGGTGGTGCGGGCGGCCGTGTCGTCGGCGTCCTGGGTGCCCGGGGTGCCGTAGACGTGGATGCCGCAGGCCTCCGCCGCGGCCCGGCGCACGGTGTCGAGGGGCAGCTGAAGGCCCTTGGCCAGGCCCTCCAGGGTGGTGGCCTGCGGCATGCGGACGACCCGGTCGGTGGTGGCCAGGTGGTGGACGGTGGAGCGCGGGACACCGCCGCGCCGTGCCACCTCGCCGTAGGACCAGCCGTTCCGGTCGAGACGCTCACGGATCAACTGCTGCAGTGCGTTGGCCACCGAAGTCCACTTCCTGCTCGCCGCTCGACCTGACCGTCCCTTTCGGCGCCGATTCTACGGTCGGGTAGTCGGGGCGCCGAAAGGGTGATTCACCGAACGGGTTGCGGAGTGGTGCCGTGAGGGCCTAGTGTCCAATCTCGTTGGACAGCCCGTCCGACCAAGTTGGACAGAGTCCGGGGGGAACCTGACTCTCTCCGACCGGAACCGCCTGTTTCCCGAGGGGGAATCGACCATGTTGAACGCCCATGAGCTCGACGCCGAGTCCGCGGAGCTGCTGCCGGGCCGTGAGGCCCTCGGCCGGCTGAAGTTCAGCTTCGGCAAGACGGTCAACGTCACCAAGCACGTCGCGAACATCAGCGCCCACAACGAGTCCGCCGCCCTGAACGACCACTCCTCGTGGTCCGTGGCCGACTCCGGCGCCTCCCAGACCATCAGCGTCAGCCAGTAACGCTCGCGCGCCACCCCGACCGACACACCACGAGAGGACTTTCATCATGAGCATGGACATGCGCGAGCTGGACGGCGAGTCCGCGGAGCTGCTGCCGGGCCGTGAGGCCCTGGGCCGGCTGAAGTTCAGCTTCGGCAAGACGGTCAACGTCACCAAGCACGTGGCGAACATCAACGCCCACAACGAGTCGGCCGCCGTGAACGACCACTCCGCGTGGTCGGACGCCGAGTCGTCGGCCCAGCAGACGATCACCGTCAAGCAGTAACGACCACGGCTGCGGGGGCGGGTCGCGCACGGGCGGTGCGGGGCGGTCCGCCCCCGCGGTCATGCCGGGGGGAAGCGGCAGTACGTGGGGGGAGACCACATATGACGGTGCTCGGGGACGGGCCCGCGCTCTACGACACCGGCCCGGTGCCCGGGCCCGGCGGCTGGCCGGTGACGTACGAACAGGTGACGACCGGCAGCCTGCCGGCCGTCGGAACGCCGGTCCGGCCGGCCCCAAGGCTCAGCGCGGGGCTGCGACTGCACGGCGAGTACCAGGGCTCGGGCTTCACCGAGCCGAAGTACATCGCCCGTCGGGGGGACGGGCAGGTCGTCCAGCTGTCCCGGCTGCTGTACCTGGTGGCGTCGTCCGTCGACGGCGTCCGTGACGTCGACACGATCGCCCACCGGGTCAGCGCCCGCTACGGCCGCGAGGTCAGCGGCGAGAACATCAGCTACCTGCTGGAGAACAAGCTCCAGCCGCTCGGCGTGACCGTGCCCGAGGGCCAGGAGGACGACGAGGTCGACGCCCCGCGCTCCGACCTGCTGCTCGCCCTCAAGGGCCACCGGGTGATCTTCGACGAGCGCCGTACGGCACGGATCGCCAGGGCGCTGGCCTGGCTGCACCGCCCGGCCGTGGTCGCCGCCGTCCTGCTCACGGCGCTCGCGATGGACGTGTGGCTGTTCGGCTTCTTCGGGGCGATCGAGCCGGTGCTGGAGGTCCTGGACCAGCCGGTGCTGATCCTCATCGTCTTCGGTCTCACCGTGGCCTCGCTCGTCTTCCACGAGTTCGGCCACGCCTCCGCCTGCCGGTACGGCGGTGCCCGGCCCGGCTGCATCGGCTGCGGGCTGTTCCTCATCTGGCCGTCGATGTACACCGACGTCACCGACGTCTACCGGATCTCCCGCGCCGGGCGGCTCCGCACGGACCTCGGCGGGGTCTACTTCAACGTCGTCTTCATGCTGGGCATGGCCGGGGCCTACTTCGCGACGGGGGCGCAGTTCTTCCTGGCCGCCGTCTACCTCGGGCACTTCGAGATCCTGGAACAGCTGATGCCGGCCGTCCGCCTGGACGGCTACTACATCCTCGGCGACCTCGCCGGAGTCCCGGACCTCTACGGCAAGATCAAGCCGATCCTGCTCTCCCTGGTGCCGGGCGCGCCGGGCCGGGCGGCGCGTACGGAGGTCGCCGGGCTGAAGAGGTCCGCGCGCACCATCGTGGCCACCTGGGTGCTCACGATGGTGCCGCTGATCGTGGGCGAGATGGGCTACGCGCTGTGGAACCTGCCCAGGATCCTCACCACGATGGTCCGCTCGCTCACCGAGCAACTCCTCGGCACCGGCGGGGCGTTCGCACACGGGCAGATCGTCGCCGGGCTCGTCGGGGTGATCGGCAGCGTGATGCTGCTCTGCCCGATGGCCGGTGTCGTCTATCTCTCCGTGAAGATCGGCGGCCGGCTGCTGCGGGCGGCGAAGCGTTCCACCGCGGGACGGCCCCGGTTGCGGCTCGTGCTGTGCGTGCTCGCCCTCGCCGGACTGACCGGGCTCTCCTACGCCTGGGTGTCCGGCGTGACGCCGAAGCCGTTGCCGAAGAAGCCCCCGATCGCGCCGATCCTCCAGCCCGGCGTGCCGACCGAGGAGCCCACACCCCACGACGCCTCGACTCCGTCCCCCGGCGGCCATGCCGGGCACCGCGGTGGCGGCGGCGCCTCGGTGTCGCCCTCGGCGGTGCCGGGAGCCTCCGTGTCGGCGCCGGCGGACAGCCCGTCGCCGGGCACCTCGGGGAGCGCGACGGCCTCCGCGCCGCAGCCGTCGGCGTCCGGTTCCGCACCGGGCTCGCCGACCGGAACCCGGTCCCACCAGCCGGAGACCCCCACCGGCGGAACCACCACGGACCCGCCCCCGCCCACCAGCCCCGACCCGGGCCCCCCGACCTCCCCGACCCCGTCGGAGAGCGTCCCCGCGTCACCGACCGGCAGCCCGACGTCGCCGCCGCCGGCCGGCTCGGCCGCGCCGGCGTCGTCCTGACACTCCCGTCCACTCTCCACAGCGCACTCCCCGAAGGGAGTCCTCATGACCTCACAGGAGACCATATGAGCAGCCACCGCAAGGCACGCTCCGGCAACCACCCCTTCACCCGGCACGCCCTGCGCATGGGCCTGTTCGCGGCCGGAGCCGCCGGAGTCGCCGGTGCCGCCACCGCCGTACCGGCGCAGGCCGTGACCGGCGTGGCGCACGCGGCCTACGCGTCCGACCACGTCTTCAGCCACGCCGACCGGGCCCACCACACGCAGGCCCGGGACTCCTTCACCATCCGCCAGTTCGGCACCGTCAACGCGGCGGGGGTGCGCAACCAGGCCAACGCCGTCTCCGCGGGCTGCTCGGCCGACGACCACTGCCGGTCGGTCGCGCTGTCCTTCCAGATCGTCACGGTCGCCGGTGAGCACACGCACCTGAACGCCGTGAACCTCAGCGACGCGGCCAACAAGGAGTGCACCGGCTGCCAGACCCTCGCCGGCGCCTACCAGTTCGTCGTCTCCACCCCCGCCCCGCTCAACCTCGACGCCGGCGCCCGGCAGCGGCTCGCCGACATCCACCGCCGGCTGGACGCGCTGACCCGCTCCACACTGCCCGCGGACGAGCTGAGGACGCGGGCCGACGGTCTGGCGGGCGAGGTGAGCGCGGTCCTGCGCGACGCCGTCGCCCACGCCCCGAAGGCCAAGGCGCAGCCCAGCGTCACGCTCCACCGCCACCTGGACGGCTGGCCCGGTCACTGACCGCCCCGCCGCCGCGCACAGCCGCCCGCCGGTTCCGTGACATGCCCCTCACGGAACCGGCGGGCGGCCGCGCCGTGCCCGCCCATTGACATCGGATGCCCCCCGGCGCAGACTCGGCGCGCACAGGTGAAGAAAACTTCACCACGCGAACGCGAACGGACGTGGAGTCGACGTCGACCCGAAGGGACGAACCGATGCGCACCACCGTCGGGATCATCGGAGCCGGACCGGCCGGACTGCTGCTCGCGCGGCTGCTGTACCGCGCGGGCATCGACGCGGTCGTGCTGGAGAGCCGTGACCGCGCCTACGTAGAGCATCGGCAGCGGGCCGGGATCCTGGAGCAGGGCACGGTCGACGTGCTGCGCGCCGCCGGCGCCGGGGAGCGGATGGACCGGGAGGGACTGCGGCACGACGGCATCGAGCTGCGTTTCGACCGCCGCCGCCACCGGGTGGACTTCCCCGGCCTCACCGGCGGCCGGTCGGTCACGGTGTACGCCCAGACGGAGGTCTGCAAGGACCTGATCGCCCTTCAGTTGAAGGAGGGCGGACCGCTGCTGTTCGAGGCGGAGGTGCTGGCGGTGGAGGACGCGGACGGCGGCCGGCCGCGCATCCGGTTCCGGCACCAGGGCTGCGAGGACGTGCTGGAGTGCGACTACGTCGCCGGCTGCGACGGCTTCTGGGGCGTGGCCCGCAAGGCCTTCCCGGCGGCCCTGTCGCGCGTGTTCGAGCGGACGTACCCCTACTCCTGGCTCGGCGTCCTCGCCGACGTCGCGCCCTCGCACGAGGAACTCGTCTACGCCCGCCACGAGCGCGGCTTCGCCCTGCTGTCCATGCGCTCCCCGTCCGTCTCCCGCCTCTACCTCCAGGTGCCCGCCGACACGGACGCCGACGACTGGACCGACGACGCGATCTGGTCGGAGCTCCAGCGGCGCTGCGAGACCGCGGACGACTGGAGGCTGGAGCGCGGGCCCATCACCCAGAAGTCGGTCACGCCGATGCGCTCCTTCGTGCACGAGCCGATGCGCCACGGCCGGCTCTTCCTCGCCGGCGACGCCGCCCACATCGTGCCGCCGACCGGCGCCAAGGGGCTGAACCTCGCCGTCGGCGACGTCGTCACCCTCGCCCGCGCCCTCGCCCACGAGAAGGAGACCGGCTCCCCGGAGCTCCTCGACTCCTACTCCGCGACCTGTCTGCGCCGCGTCTGGCAGGCCGAGCGGTTCTCCTACGACATGACGACCCTGCTCCATCCGGCCCCGGACGCCACCCCCTTCGACGTCCGCCTCCAACTGGCCCGGCTGGACAGGATCGCCTCGTCCCGCGCGGCCGAGACCGACCTGGCCGAGGCGTACACCGGGTTTCCCCTGGGTTAGCGGAGCGTCTCGGTGTGGTAGCAGGTTCGTCATGGAAGGCGATCACCCATGGCCGGGAATGGCCGGTCCGCGTAGCGTGTTGGGCAGCACGGCAGGGGAAAGATCCTCCTCAGGTATCATGGTCGGTCCTTTGCCAGTCCATTACTCTTGAGCCAAGGCTGTGCACGGCAGCCATGGAGGAGTGAAATGAGGAGCAGCAACCCGGTCTTCTCGCGACGGGGGTTCAGCCGCGACAACGGCTACGCCGGCTTCAACACCGCACCGCAGGCCGGGTACGCGCAGGGCAACCCCTACGCGCAGAACCCCTACGCCCAGAACCCGTACGCGCAGGGCAGCGTCCAGCACGGCGCCCAGCCGCAGGCCCCCGCCACCACCGACCGGATGACCATGGACGACGTCGTCGTCCGCTCGGCCATCACGCTCGGCACCGTCGCCGTCGGCGCCGTCCTCGCCTGGGCGCTGCTGCCGGTCTCGGCGACCAGCTACGGCCTGGCCGTCGGTTCCGCGCTGGTCGCCTTCGTCCTGGCGATGGTCCAGAGCTTCAAGCGGACCCCGTCGCCCGCGCTGATCCTCGGGTACGCCGCCTTCGAGGGCGTCTTCCTCGGCGTCATCAGCGAGATGTACAACAGCCGCTGGAGCGGCGCGCCCTTCCAGGCGGTGCTCGGCACCATGGCGGTGTCGGCCGCGACCCTGCTCGTCTACAAGGCCGGCTGGATCCGCGTCACCGCCCGCTACGCCCGCGTCGGCATGGCCATCGCCATGGCGTTCCTGGTGGTCATGGCGGTCAACCTGCTGCTGGTCGTCTTCGGCGTCGCCGACAACGGCGGTCTTCGCAGCTTCGGCCCCCTCGGCGCGCTCGTGGGCATCGTCGCGATCGTGCTCGGCGCGTTCTTCCTGACCCTCGACTTCAAGCAGATCGAGGACGGCATCGCCTACGGCGCCCCGCGCAACGAGTCCTGGCTGGCCGCGTTCGGTCTCACGGTCACCCTCGTCTGGATCTATCTCGAGATGCTGCGGCTGGTGGCGATCTTCACCAACAACGACTAGCGCGTCCGCCGGTCGTGAGGTCGTGGAGAGGGCCCCGGGTTCCGACCCGGGGCCCTTCGCCGTCTAGAGCAGCTTGCGTGCTGCCCTCCTCAGGTCGTACTCATGGACGATCGCCTTCGCGTGACCGTACGCGAGGTCGTACTCGTGCCGGAGCCAGCTGACCTTCTCCTCGAAGCGGACCAGGGCGGGGCCTTCTTCTACGGTGCGCAGCCAGTCGGAGACTTCACGACCGGTGCAGTGGGGGATGCGGGCGAGCAGATTGCGGTGGGTCTCCTCGGAGAAGAGTTGGGACATCGGCGCCTCCGAACGCAAAGGGGATGTAAGCCGGTCCTTCACGTCACCGTGCCTGAGTGTTCGCGTATTGGCAACAGTGCGGCACGTTACTCTCGGCGCGTGGTTGATACGACGCCCTTGACCCAAGCAGTGGATCACTTCGCCGACCGGTTGCGAGCGGCGCCGCAGAGCCGACTTCAGCGGGGCGCTGCCGCGGAGGCGCTGGCGCTGGCCAGGGAGTTGGCCCGGCGGGCCCAGGCTGTGGAGGAGCCGGGAACCGAGCCGAGGCAGATGCCGGACGCGGGGATGTTCGCGGCGGCCGATCAGATTCTCGTGGCCGCGCACGACTTGGCGGTGGTGCTGACGACCGAGGCTGAAGTCGCCGAAGCGGTGCGGGTGGTCGAGGAGTCGCGTCAGCGGGCGGGGGTCTGAGCGCCGTTCGCGACTGCGGGCCTCTCGTGGTTGCTCGCACCCACGCGGCGGAGCCGCATGTCGACCCCATCCCCGCGCCCCCTGGGCCGGCCGTCGCCCGCCCCGTTTCCACCGGCCGTCAAAGAGACGCGATGACCCTGTCGGCCAGGATGTAGACCATGTCCTCGCCACAGGCGAAGGTCAGGGTGTAGGCGCCGGAGACGCCGGAGCCGCCCAGGAGGTGAGGGGCCTCGCCCGCTTCCACGGCCGCCGCCAGGCGTTCGGCGGTCTCGCGGTGGCCCGGGGTCATGCACAGGGTGGTGCCGTCGGCGAAGACGTAGACGTCGAGCGTGCCGAGCGGGCCCGGGCGGACGTCGGCGAGTTCGACGCGTTCGGCGGCCAGCTGCTCCAGCGTGGTCACCGTGCGCTCGTGGTCGTTCACCACGGGCGACTGCACCGGGACGAAGTCGGGGTGCGAGGGGTGCCGGCGGCGGGCCGCGGCCAGCTCCGGGGACTCCCCGGCGAACTCGTCGGCGTCGGCGGTCGGCTCGGACACCGGCTCCAGGCCGGCGAAGTCGCTCTGCCGGGGCAGGAACAGTTCGGAGTCGGGCAGGCCCAGCAGGGTCGGGGCGTCGGAGGCGTCACGGGCCTCCTGCGCGGCCCAGAAGGCGCGGGCCTCGGCCAGCTCCCGCTCCCTCTCCTCCGCCAGCGCTTCGGCCACGGCGGCGCGTATCTGTTCGGCGTCGGTGCTGCTGCGGGCGTTCGGCAGCAGCGCACCCAGGGCGGCCGACCGGTTCTCGGCGAGCTGGGTCTGCAGCTCCGCCAGCTGGCGGCGCAGCTTCAGAACGGTGCGCAGGACGGCGACGCCCACGGCGCCGGTGGCGGCCGTGGTGAGCAGCAGGGCGAAGGGCATGGTGCTCACTGACGTACTCCCGGTTCAAAGTCGACCCCCGACTTCCTACATCAGCTTGAAGGGCGGACTAACCAGCTGTCAGTGCGTAACGTCACGAAACGGACAGGACTTTGGCCTCGGGGTTTCGCCGGACACCGCGCTGACCTGCGTTGACCTGCACCGATGCGTCCGGGGAGCGATATAGGTCACATCCTGGGGGAGATTGGATCACGAAAAGGCCCGGAACCTTGGCGTTTCCCTGGTTCCGGGCCGTTCACGGACGTAACGTGCCTGTCCCGCTACGGACGGTGGCTCAGCTCAGGCGCTCGATGACCATCGCCATGCCCTGGCCGCCGCCCACGCACATCGTCTCCAGGCCGAACTGCTTGTCGTGCCACTGCAGGGAGTTGATGAGCGTGCCGGTGATGCGGGCGCCGGTCATACCGAAGGGGTGGCCGACGGCGATGGCGCCGCCGTTGACGTTCAGCTTGTCGATGTCGATGCCGAGGTCCCGGTAGGAGGGGATCACCTGGGCGGCGAAGGCCTCGTTGATCTCGACCAGGTCGATGTCGTCGATGGTGAGGCCGGCCCGACGCAGGGCCTGCGTGCTCGCCTCGACCGGGCCGAGGCCCATGATCTCGGGGGACAGGCCCGAGACGCCGGTGGACACGATCCGGGCGAGCGGGGTCAGACCCAGCTCGCGGGCCTTGGTGTCGCTCATGATGACGACGGCCGCGGCGCCGTCGTTGAGCGGGCAGCAGTTGCCGGCGGTGACCAGGCCGTCGGGGCGGAAGACCGGCTTGAGGCCGGCGACGCCCTCCAGGGTGACGCCGGGGCGGGGGCCGTCGTCCTTGCTGACGACCGTGCCGTCGGGGAGGGTCACCGGGGTGATCTCGCGCTCCCAGAAGCCGTTCTTGATGGCCTGCTCGGCGAGGTTCTGCGAGCGGACGCCGAACTCGTCCATGTCCTGGCGGGTGATGCCCTTGGCGCGGGCCAGGTTCTCGGCGGTCTGGCCCATCGCGATGTACGGGTCGGGCAGCAGGCCGTCCTCGCGCGGGTCGTGCCAGGTGGACCCCTCGGACTCGGCGACGGCGGCGGTGCGGGCCTCGGCCTCGGCGAACAGCGGGTTGTGCGTGTCCGGCAGGCCGTCGGAGCTGCCCTTGACGTACCGGGAGACCGTCTCGACACCGGCCGAGATGAAGACGTCGCCCTCGCCGGCCTTGATGGCGTGCAGGGCCATGCGGGAGGTCTGCAAGGACGAGGAGCAGTAGCGGGTGACGGTGCAGCCCGGCAGGTGGTCCATGCCCATCTGCACGGCGACGATACGGCCCAGGTTGTGGCCCTGCTCGCCGCCGGGCAGGCCGCAGCCGAGCATCAGGTCGTCGATGTCCCTGGGGTCGAGCTCCGGGATCTTGGCGAGCGCGGCCTGGATGATCGTGGCGGTCAGGTCGTCGGGGCGCAGATCCTTGAGGGAACCCTTGCCGGCGCGGCCGATGGGGGAGCGGGCGGTCGAGACGATGACGGCTTCGGGCATCACGGCTCCAGTGGACGGGGTTGTTTAGGCAGGGCCGGTTGGGAAGTTACCGCTACGTATGGTTCAGGTCACCGGTGTGGCGGTGTGACACTGACCGCATCTTACTAAGCGCTTGCTTTTTCCTTCGGCGGTTCGGCCGGCGTCGTGCGGGTGGCCCTGCTGCCGCCGCGGGGCGGAGCGCCCGGGTGGTCACAGGGACGGACGTGCCGGCTCGGCCTCGGGAACCCGGCGCCGCCGCCGGCGCTTCAGCAACGCCCACGGCCCCCGAGGCCCCGTCGGCATGGCCGCCGTGACCTCCGTGCCCGCCTCGGACGCCGCCTCGGCGGCCGCGCGGGCGACCGGCAGGAAACCCTCGCGCCGCGACACGTCCGGGCGCTCCTCCTCCGCCGGCCACAGGCCCAGCGCGGCGCACACCGTGGGAAGCACGGCCATCGCCGCCGTGGCGTAGCCCTCCGCCGACGGGTGGTAGTTGTCCGGCCCGAACAGCTCCCTGGGGTTCGCCTCGAACTCCGGGCCCAGCAGGTCGCCCAGCGACACCGTGCGGCCGCCCTGCTCCACCACTCCGATCGTCTGTGCCGCCGCCAGCTGCCGGGAGGCGCGCCGGGCCAGCCAGCGCAGCGGCTGCTGCACCGGCTCGAGGGTGCCGAGGTCGGGGCAGGTGCCGACCACCACCTCCGCACCGGCCGTGCGCAGCCGGCGTACCGCCGCCGACAGGTGCCGTACCGAACGGGTCGGCGGCATCCGGTGCGTCACGTCGTTCGCGCCGATCATGATCACGCAGATGTCGGGGACGGGAAGCCCCGCGGACAGCACCAGCGCCACCTGCCGGTCCAGGTCGTCGGACCGGGCCCCGGGCTGGGCGACGTTGCACAGCTCCACCGGGCGCTCGGCCACCGCCGCCAGGCCCGAGGCCAGTAGCGCGCCCGGTGTCTGGCCCGCCCGGTGCACGCCCTGTCCGGCCGCCGTGGAGTCGCCGAGCATGGTCAGGCGGAGGGGCGGTTCTCCGGGGATGTCGTACGCGTGGCCGTACACGCCGTCGGCCAGGGGGACGCGGCCGCCGGTGCCGTTGCCCACATGGCGCCGGGCCAGCCGCACCTCCGCCAGCAGCAGGCCCACCGCGGCCGCGCCGACCAGTCCCGCTCCGCCACCGCCGTACGCCGCTCCGGCCGCGATGCGCCGGGCCACTCTCGCCCTCGACAGGCTCGTCATGCGTCGCCGCCACCTCCTCGTAGCCGTACACCCACTCCTTGCCCCGTACGGACCGTGCGTCAATCTCAACGGGGAGTGAACGGCCGCTCCAGGCATACACCTGGCCTTAGGCTGGCGGCACCACTACGAACAGTTCTTTTGCAGCGACCGGAGACAACGGTGCGATTCCACGACTCGATGATCAGCCTCGTCGGCAACACCCCGCTGGTGAGGCTCAACAACGTGACCAAGGGCATCCAGGCGACCGTCCTGGCCAAGGTGGAGTACTTCAACCCCGGCGGCTCCGTGAAGGACCGCATCGCCCTGCGCATGATCGAGGCCGCCGAGCAGAGCGGGGAGCTCAAGCCGGGTGGCACGATCGTCGAGCCGACCAGTGGGAACACCGGTGTCGGGCTGGCCATCGTGGCCCAGCAGAAGGGGTACAAGTGCATCTTCGTGTGCCCCGACAAGGTGAGCACCGACAAGATCAACGTGCTGCGCGCGTACGGCGCGGAAGTGGTCGTGTGCCCGACCGCCGTGGCGCCGGAGCACCCGGACTCGTACTACAACGTCTCCGACCGGCTCGTCCGTGAGACCCCGGGCGCCTGGAAGCCCGACCAGTACTCCAACCCCAACAATCCGCTCTCGCACTACCACTCGACCGGCCCGGAGCTGTGGGAGCAGACCGAGGGGAAGATCACCCACTTCGTGGCGGGCGTCGGTACGGGAGGGACCATCTCCGGCACCGGCCGTTATCTGAAGGACGTCAGCGACGGCAAGGTCCAGGTCGTCGGCGCCGACCCCGAGGGCTCGGTGTACTCGGGCGGTTCCGGGCGGCCGTACCTGATCGAGGGTGTCGGCGAGGACTTCTGGCCGAGCGCCTACGACCGCACCGTCGCCGACGAGATCGTCGCCGTGTCCGACAAGGACGCCTTCCAGATGACCCGCCGCCTCGCCAAGGAGGAGGGCCTGCTCGTCGGCGGCTCCTGCGGCATGGCCGTCGTGGCCGCGCTGCGCGTCGCCGAGCGGCTCGGCCCGGACGACGTCGTCGTCGTACTGCTTCCGGACAGCGGCCGCGGCTACCTCAGCAAGATCTTCAACGACGAGTGGATGGCCGACTACGGCTTCCTGGAGGACGAGGGCCCGAGCGCCCGCGTCGGCGACGTCCTGAGCGACAAGGCGGGCGGCACCATCCCCTCCCTCGTGCACATGCACCCGGAGGAGACCGTCGGCCAGGCCATCGAGGTGCTGCGCGAGTACGGCGTCTCGCAGATGCCGGTCGTCAAGCCGGGCGCCGGTCACCCGGACGTCATGGCCGCCGAGGTCGTCGGGTCCGTGGTGGAACGGGAGCTGCTGGACGCGCTGTTCAGCAAGCGCGCCTCCCTCGACGACCCGCTGGAGAAGCACATGTGCGCCCCGCTGCCCCAGGTCGGCTCCGGCGAGCCGGTCGGCGACCTGATGTCCGTGCTCGGCTCGGCCGACGCGGCGATCGTCCTGGTCGAGGGCAAGCCGACCGGCGTGATCAGCAGGCAGGACCTGCTGGCCTTCCTGGCCAAGGGTGGAAAGTAGGGGCCAACCCGCGGTGAACCGCGGGTACACGGCGACCGCTTGAGGAGGGACGGGGTTCGCGGAAGTGGTACGAGCGTGTCACGTGCGCGCAGCACCCGCTTAACACGTCTCCGGCACATTGGTGGGTGTCGGCAGGGCGATGAACCTCCCCAGGCGTTGAGCACTGGGGGAGGCTCCCGTCCCGGCCGGCGCCGAACGGCGCCAAGGACCTCCGGAGCGGCTCCCGGACCTCCATGGACGCCACGGACGCGCAAGCCCGGCCCTGACCCGGCCCGCGTCCCTCGCGGGGACCGCCGTCGTCCCGCCCCCCGGCAACGGGGGTGCGGCGGTCCCCGCGACAGTCTTTCCCGCGCGGCTCAGCGGGCCGTGCTCGACTCCCCACGGGGCCGGCAGGCCCGTGCTCGACGCGATCGGCATGCTGTCGGCGTCGGACGTCGCGGACGTCGTCGCCCACGCCACCACGCGGCCCCGGCCCGACGACCTCCGCCGGATCATGGACCTGCCGGCCCGGCAGGCGTGAACGGGCGGTTCCCTGGTCAGTCCTGCCGGCCGGAGCGGTCGCCGCGGCCGCTGAGCAGATCGGGGTTGAGGCGGACCGCCTGGGCGAAGTTGACGCCGACGATGCCGACCCAGGTGGCGATCGTCCCGCCGATGCCCGCGAGGGCGCCGCTGATGGCGGACAGCGGCATGGCGAGGACCAGGGAGATGACGGCGAACCCGAAGCGCTGCGTCCACGTGTCGGCGTCCTTCGGGCGCCGGGCACCCCGCGCGCTCTCCATCCGCTCCTCGGCCAGTTGCCGGCGCACCCGGCGGTCCACCGCGTCGTCGATCCGCCGCTCGACCTTCTCCAGGAAGGAGTCGACCAGCGCGGAGTCGTAGTCGTCGCCCAGTTCCCCGCGGGCCCGTACGGTGACGCCGAGTTCCTCCCGGAGGTCCGCGTCCTTCTTCAGGCTCGCGTTCCGCGAGTCCGGTGTGTTCATGGGCGCCACCCTAGGGAGTGGGCGCCCCCTCCGCACTGGGGACAACCCCCCTCTTCGGGCCCGCGGGCGGGTACGCCGCGTTCCGCCGCGCGACCAGCCAGTACAGCAGTGCCGGTACCGCCAGTCCCACGATCCAGGAGATGTCCGCGCCGCCCAGCGGCTGCACCAGCGGGCCGGTGTAGAAGCCGGTGGCGAGGAACGGCAGCTGGGCGAGCAGGCCGAGCGCGTACACGGCGAGGGCGTCCCAGCGCCAGGAGCCGTAGCGGCCGTGCGGGTCGGACAGGGCCGGGATGTCGTACCGCTCCCTGGAGATCAGGTAGTAGTCGACCAGGTTGATCGCCGACCATGGCGTGAAGAAGGTCAGCAGGAACAGCAGGAAGTCCTTGAAGGAGGACAGGAAGCTGTCCTTGCCCAGCAGAGCCACCGCGGTGCCCGCGACCATGACCAGCGCGATGTACACGGCCCGGCCGGCCCGGGACAGCCGCCGCTGGCCCCGGAAGCCGCTCACGCTGGTCACCATCGACATGAAACCGCCGTAGGTGTTGAGGACGTTGATGGTGAGCTTGCCGAGCGCGATGACGAAGTAGAAGAGGGAGGCGACCAGGCCGGTGCCGCCGAGGGCGACGACGTAACCGACCTGACTGTCCAGGAACTTCGCGCCCGCCGTGGCCGCGACCAGCACACCGAAGGTCATGGACCACTGACTGCCGAGCGCCGAGCCGGACAGCGTCCACCAGAAGGTCGCCCTCGCCGAGGTCGTGCGCGGAAGGTAGCGCGAGTAGTCCGCCACGTACGGCCCGAACGCCAGCTGCCAGGACGCCGACAGCGACATCGCCAGCAGGAACATCGGCAGCGAGAAGTGGGCGTCGTGGAGGAGAGCCGTGAGGTCGGCGCGGTCGAGGAGGCGGATGCCGAGGTAGACGAAGGCGAGCGCGCAGATCGTGCTCGCGATGCGGCCGAGGGCGTGAATCACCCGGTAGCCGACGGCCGCGGTGACCCCCGTGACGGCCGCGAAGACGACGATCCCGGCGGTGTCGTTCGTGTGCGTCAGCTCGCCCACCGCCTGCCCGGCGAGCACACTGCCGGACGCGAAGAAGCCGACGTACATCACGATCACCAGCAGCAGCGGTACGACCGCCCCGCGCACCCCGAACTGCGCCCGGGACTGGATCATCTGCGGCAGGCCCAGCTTCGGGCCCTGCGCCGAGTGCAGGGCCATGACCGCGCCCCCGAGCAGGTTGCCGAGCAACAGGCCGACGAGCGACCAGACCACGTCCCCGCCGAAGACGACCGCGAGGGCGCCCGTGACGACCGCCGTGATCTGCAGGTTGGCGCCCAGCCAGAGCGTGAACTGGCTGAACGCGGTGCCGTGCCGCTCCTCGTCCGGGACGACGTCGATGGAGCGAAGTTCCACCAGGCCGCCCATCTACTTCACCAGTCCGTGCTGCTTGGCGTAGGCGTTCGCCACGTCCTCGGGGTCCTTCTTGTCCTTGTCCACCTGCCGGTTGAGCTCGGTGAGCTGGGCGGTGGTCAGCAGGTTGCCGAGCCGGGCGAGGGCCTTGCGGACGGTGTCGTCGGCCTTGCGGTCGGCGATCAGCGGGACGATGTGCTGGCTGGGGATGAGGTGTTCGGGGTCGGTGAGCACCACCCAGTCGTTGGCCCTGATGTCGGTGTCGGTGGTGAACAGGTTCGCCACGTCCACATCTCCCTTCTTCAACGCGCCCTTGACCAGCGGACCGTCGGAGTCGAGCGACTTGAACTCCTTGAACTGGACGCCGTACACGTCCTTCAGGCCGACCGCGCCGACCTGGCGCTTCTTCACCTCGGGGGCGGCGCCGATGACCAGCCTGCCGTTCTGCTTCCTCAGGTCGGCGAGGGAGGTCAGCCCGTACTTCTTCGCCGTCTCGCGGGTGACGACGAAGGCGTCGGAGTCCTCCGCCATGCCGTACGGCAGCACCTGGAGGCCGGCGGGCAGGGCCTGGGTGAGGGCGTTCTGCATCTCGCCCGACTCGCTGGCCGTGGCCTTCGGGTCGAGGTAGTTGAGGAGGGCGCCCTGGTACTCGGGCAGCAGGTCGATGTCGCCGCCCCTGAGCGCCGGGATGACGATCTCGCGGGTGCCGAGGTTGGGGCGGACGGTGGTCTTCACGCCGGCGCCCCGCAGGGCGGCCGCGTAGAGGTAGCCGAGCACCTGGTTCTCGGTGAAGTTGGCGGTGCCGATGGTGACTCCGCCCTTGCTGGAGCCGGCGCCGCCGCCGGCGGAGCCCTGGCCGTTGAGGGAGGTGATGCCGCTCGCGCAGGCGGAGAGAGCGGGGACGGAGGCGACCGCGAACAGGCCGCCGAGGACGGTACGACGATTCATCGGAAGTTCCCGGGGATCAGGCGGTGCGGTGACGGAAGAGGAAGCGCTGGAGGGCGGCGAGGGCCACGTCCAGGACGACGGCGACGACGGCGACCAGCACCGCGCCGCCGAGCACCTGGACCAGGTCGCGCTGGGCGAGGCCGTCGAAGACGTAGCGGCCCAGGCCGCCGAAGGAGACGTACGCCGCGATGGTGGCCGTGGCGACCACCTGGATGAGGGCCAGGCGCAGGCCCGTCATGATCAGCGGCAACGCGAGCGGCAGCTCGACCTGGAGGAGCACCTGGTGTCCGCGCATGCCCTGGCCACGGGCGGCGTCCTTCACGTCCGGGTCGACGGCCGTCATCCCGGCGTAGGTGTTGGTGACGATCGCCGGGACCGCGAGGGCGACCAGCGCCACGTACACCGGCAGCATCGACAGGCCGCCCGCCAGGAAGACCAGCACGACCAGGCCGACGGTCGGCAGCGCGCGCCCGAAGGAGGCCAGGTTGATCGCGAGGAACGCGCCCTTGCCGGTGTGGCCGATCAGCAGGCCGAGCGGCAGACCGAGCGCGGCGGCGATCAGCGTGGCCAGCAGGGAGTACTGGAGGTGTTCGGCGAGACGGTGGGCGATGCCGTCGGGGCCGGTCCACTGGGAGCCGCTGACCAGCCAGTTCCCGAGGTTCTTGAGGAGTTCGTACATCTCAGGCTCGCCTCCTGGTCCAGGGGGTGAGGGCGTACTGGACGGCGACCAGGGCCGCGTCCGCCACGACGGCGAGGAGCAGGGTGAGGACCACTCCGGCGATCACCGGGGTGGGGAAGTTGCGCTGGAATCCGTCGGTGAAGAGCTGGCCGAGGCCGCCGTCGCCGATGTAGGTCGCGACGGAGACCAGGGAGATCGACATGACGGTGGCGATGCGGACCCCGGCCATGATCACGGGAAGCGCGAGCGGGAACTCGACGGTGAGGAGCGTGCGCAGGGGGCGCGTGCCCATCGCCTTCGCCGCCTCCTTCACCTTCACCGGGACCGAGTCCAGGCCCTCGACGGTGTTCCGCAGCAGGACGACCAGGGTGTAGACGGTCAGACCGGTCACGGTGGTGGTGCGGGTCAGGCCGCTGACCGGCAGCAGCAGGACGAAGATCGCGATCGACGGGATCGTGAACAGGACGTTCGAGGCGCCCAGGAGGAAGCCGCGCAGCCGGGGGACGCGGTGGGCGACCACGGCCAGCGGGAGCGAGATCAGCAGGCCGAGGGCGACGGCCGTGAGGGCGGCCTGGAGGTGGGAGAGCGTGAGCGTGGTGAGGTCGTCGGTGTGGGCGGATATCCACGACCAGTCGATCGTCATGCGGCGACCCTCACTTCGGCGTGGGCGCGGCCGGCGTGCTCGTGGATGTCGTCGCGGGAGGAGACACCGGTGAGGACCCCGCCGGCGTCGACGCGGGCGATCAGTCCGGTGGGGGAGGCGACCGACTCGTTGAGGGCCGACAGCAGGGAGTCGGTGTCCTTCAGCGGGCGTACGGGGATCTCGGCGTCCTGCGACGCCCAGTGGAGGGGCTTGTTCTGCGCGTCGAGGACGAGGGTCCAGGTGCCGCCCTCCGGCGCCGGGCCCTGGGGGACCTCGACGAGGGTCCTCAGGGACAGCAGCTTCAGGCCGCGCTCGGCGCCGAGGAAGTCGGCGACGAAGTCGTCGGCGGGGCGGGCCAGGAGGTCGGCGGGCGCGGCGCACTGGACCAGGTGGGCGCCCGTGCGGAAGACGGCGATCTGGTCGCCCAGCCGCACCGCCTCGTCGATGTCGTGCGTGACGAACACGATGGTCTTGCTCAACTCCGCCTGGAGCCGCAGCAGTTCGTCCTGGAGCTGGGTGCGCACGACCGGGTCCACCGCGCCGAACGGCTCGTCCATGAGCAGCACCGGCGGGTCGGCGGCCAGGGCGCGGGCGACGCCGACGCGCTGCTGCTGACCGCCGGAGAGCTGGTGCGGGTAGCGCTTGCCGGCCTCGGCGGCGAGGCCGACGGTTTCGAGGAGTTCGGCGGCGCGGGCCCGGGCCTTCCTGCGGTTCCAGCCGAGCAGGAGCGGAACGGTGGCGATGTTGTCGAGCACCGTGCGGTGCGGGAAGAGGCCGGCCTGCTGGATGACGTAGCCGATGGAGCGGCGCAGCTCGGCCGCGTCCTGCTGGGTGACGTCCCTGCCGCCGACGCGGATGGTGCCCGAGGTCGGCTCGACCATCCGGTTGATCATCCGCAGGGTGGTGGTCTTGCCGCAACCGGAGGATCCGACCAGGACGGTGACGCCGCCCTCCGGCATCTCCATGTTGAGGTCGTGGACTGCTGTGGTGCCGTTGGGGAAGCGCTTGTGGACCGCGTCGAACTGGATCATGAGATGTCCCTTGCCCGGCTGTATAACGTCATGCAGAGTTCTTGGTGTGTGAATAGCTTGTCAACGGGTCAGCGTTAATCCGCTGTAACGGATGACCGAGGGGCAAGATCGGATGTCCAGGTTGAGGGGAGTTTGGGCGTGATGTCGTCTCACATCGTGGACGCACCGCAGTCCGTGCCACAGTCCGTGCCGTCTGCGCGATCCGCGACCGTGGTCCTGGACGGGTCCGGACTCGGCGTCGAGGACGTCGTGCGGCTCGCCGACGGCACCGCGCACCCCGTCCCCGAGGCCGACGCCATGCTGCGCGCGGAGCACTCCTGGAACGCCGCCCGGCAGATCGCCGCCACCGGGCGCGTCTACGGCCGCTCCACCGGCGTCGGCGCCAACCGGAACGAGGACGTGCCCACCGAGTCCGCCGCCGGCCATGGCCTGCGCCTGCTGCGCAGCCACGCCGGCGCCATCGGCGAACCGCTCCCGGCACGGCAGGTGCGCGCGATGCTCGCCGTCCGCGCCAACCAGCTGCTGGCCGGCGGCGCCGGGCTGCGGCCGAGCGTCATCACCGCCCTGTGCGAGGCGCTGGACAGGGGCGCGTGTCCGGTCGTCAACGAGTTCGGCTCCGTCGGCACCGGAGACATCGCGGCCCTCGCCCAGGTCGGGCTCGCCCTCGCCGGGGAACATCCCTGGCGCGGCGCCGGCGCCCCCGAGCCGCAGCCCCTCGACAACAACGACGCCCTCGCCCTGATCAGCAGCAACGCCCTCACCCTCGGCCAGTCCGCGCTCGCCCTGCACGAACTGCGCGGGCTGATCGGCGCCACCCAGGTCGTCGCGGCGCTGTCCCTGCTCGCCGTCGACGGCTCCCACGAGGCGTACGCCGCGCCCGTGCACGCCGCCCGCCCGCACCCGGGCAGCACCGAGGTGGCCCGGCGGATGCGGGAGCTGATCGGCGCCGCCGACCGGCCCACCCCGCCGCTCGGCCGCATCCAGGACCCCTACGGCTTCCGCTGCCTGCCCCAGATCCACGGCCCCGCGCACGACGCGGCCGACGCCCTGGAGCAGGTGCTGAGCGTGGAGATCAACGCGGCCGCCGAGAACCCGCTCATCGCCCCCGAGGACCTGGCGGCCTATCACCACGGCGGCTTCTACCAGGCCCAACTGGCCCTCGCGCTCGACCACTTCCGGCTCGCGCTGACCCAGGTGGCCCGGCTGTCCACGTCCCGCCTGTCCACGCTCAACGAGCCCGCCTACACCCGGCTGCGCCCCTTCCTCGCCGACCACGAGCCGGCCTCCTCCGGCGTGATGATCCTGGAGTACGCGGCCGGGGCAGCGCTCGGCGATCTGCGGGCCTTCTCCGCCCCCGCCTCGCTCGGCCACGCTGTACTCTCCCGGGGCGTCGAGGAACAGGCGAGCTTCGCCTCGCTCGCCGCGCGGCAGACCCTGCGCGCGTGCGGTGCGTATCGTCTGGTGGTCGGCTGCGAGCTCGTCGCCGCCGTCCGGGCGCTGCGCCAGCGTGACCTGCGGCCCGACCCGGGGCTGCCGGCCGGACGGGCGTTCGCGCTCGCCGAGTCGGTCCTCGATCCCGACCCGGCCGACCGGCCGCTCACGGACGACGTGACGGAGGCGGCCGCACTGCTCGACCGGTTCACGGACATCTGGAGGGGGAGCGCGTCATGAGCGTGGACAGGAGTACCGGGGCGGGTTCCACGGAAGGCACCGCGTCCGGTGTCACGGACAGCCCCGCCAACCGGCTGCAGGCGCTCTTCGAGGGACACCGGCTCACGCCGACCCAGCGCCGGATCGCGCACAGCATGGTCCGGCGCGCCGCCGACGTGCCGTTCCTGTCCAGCGTGGAGCTGGCCGAACTGGCCGGGGTCAGCCAGCCGTCGGTCACCCGGTTCGCCGTCGCGCTCGGCTTCGACGGCTATCCGGCGCTGCGCAAGCACCTGCGCGAGGTCGTCCCCGCCGAACCGGCCGCCGAGGCGGGCGCCTTCAACGAGTACCAGCAGGCCGTCGAGGCCGAGATCGAGAACCTGAGGCACCTCGCCGACCTGCTCGCCGACCCGCGCCCGGTGCAGAAGGCCGGCCGGATCCTGGCCGCCTCCCGCCCGCTGCCGGTGCTGGGCCTGCGCGCCGCGGCCTCCCAGGCGTACGGCTTCGCCTACTTCGCGGCCAAGGTCCACCCGGACGTCCGGCTGCTCAACGAGGGCGGCACGATGATCCAGGACCGGATCGACGCGGCCGTCCGGGCCGGCGCCTCGGCGCTGCTGTGCTTCGCGTTGCCCCGGCATCCGCGCGAGGTCGTCGACACCCTCGCCTACGCCAAGGACGTGGGCCTGACCACCGTCACGGTCGCCGACTCCGCGTTCGCTCCGGTCGGCAAGTACTCCGACCTGCTGCTGCCCGCCGCCGTCGGCACGGGGCTCGCCTTCGACACCGCGTGCGCGCCGATGCTGCTCGGACGGGTGCTGCTGGAGGCCGTCTGCGACGACCTGCCCCAGGCGCAGGCCCGGCTGGAGGAGTTCGACGCGAAGGCGGCGGCGCGGGGCCTGTTCGTGGAGTGACCGTCTCCCGCGCGTGTTCTCAGATTCGTCTCACGTTCGGCCGCTAGTTTCCCCACGAGACACAGGTGCTTTTGCGGACACGTGACACGGGAGGCTGACGTGGCGCGCGGAGGACAGGGGCTGGCCCGGGTGGCCGTCGTCGTACGGGCGGGGGCCGCCCCGCTGTGGTGGTTCGGGGTGTGCGCGGCCGGGATCGGGGTGCTGGCGCCCGGGGTGACCGGACGGCGGATCGGGGTGCTCGCAGGGGCCGTGCTGTTCCTGGCCGGCGCGGCGGTCGTCGCGCTGGCGCGCCGGGGCCGGTACGGCGCGCTCGCCCGCGGCGCGGCCCGCGCGGGCAAGTACGACGTGCTGCAGGACCGGGCGGTGACCGTGCGCAACTGGCGCCGGGGCCATCGCTGGTGGCTGCTGCTGGTCTTCGCCGGGGCGCTCGGCTCGTCCTTCGCGGTGCCCGCGGCCGGTGGCATGCTGCTGGCCGGACTCGGCACCGGGCTGCGGCTGAAGGCCGCCTGGCTCGGACGCCGGGAACGCGCCGAGGAGACGCTGCTGTGGGTGCGCGTCGACTGGCTCGACCGGCGCGGCGGGCGCCCGGCGGGAAAGGCCGTCAAGGGCCTGCGTGGTACGGGCATCGCGGCCGGCGACGCGGCCCCGGGCGGGGCCCGCCGCCGCACCGCGGCGCTCGTCTAGCTCTGCCGGCGGCTAGACCTCCAGTTCCTCCTCGATCTTCTTCAGCTGGTGCCGGGCCATCGCCAGGTTGGCCCGGGACGCGTCCAGGACCAGGTAGAGGAACAGGCCGTTGCCGCCACGGCTCTTGAGCAGGCGGATCAGGTGGTACTGGTCCGACAGCGTGATCAGGATGTCCTCGATCTCGCCCTTGAGGCCCAGCATCTCCATGGTGCGCATCTTGGCGCGGATCACGTCCGTGTTGCCCGCGGCGGCCACGTTCAGGTCGAAGCTCTTGCTGCCGCCCATCGTGCCCAGCGCCATACCGCTGGTGTAGTCGACGAGCGCGACGCCGGTGGCGCCCTCGATGGAGGTGAGGGCTTCCTTCAGCGCGGTCTCGGTGTTGGCCATCGTGGTCCTCTCAACTGTCGGTTGCGGTGCGGGTGGTGCGGGTGGTGCCGGTGCGCTGGGTGCGCGTGGTCCGGGTGCGTGCGGGTGCGGGTCCGGAGGTCGTACGGGCCGCCCGGGCGGCGGCGTCGGCGGCGTCGAGCAACTCCCCGATGCGGGCGCCGGAGCGGCGGCCCTCCAGGTGCAGCCGGCCGACGTTGACCCGGTCCTGGGCGAGCAGGGTCAGCACGGCGGTGCGGCCGGCCGCGTAGGTGGCGACATAGCCGCGCTCGCCGCGTACCAGCAGCTCCCGGAAGCCGCCGTTCCGGGTGGCGTCGGCGACCCGCACGGCCACGCCCAGCGCGGCGGCGGTGAGCGCCGCGAGACCCTCGGGGTCGACTCCGGGAGTGTCGTGGGCGACGACGAGACCGTCGACGCCCGCCGCCAGGGCGCCGGTGAGCTGCGGTACCCGGTTGCGCAGCCGGTGCAGCTCGTCCAGGACGGCCTGGAGGTCCTCCTCGGTCACCATCAGCTCTCTCCTCTCGGCGGGGCGGTGCCGTTCAAAGCGCCTCCAGTGCATCCCTGAGCCTCTTCAGCAGCGCGATGTCGGGGTCGGTGACCGGGGGTGGGGGCGGCGGGGCAGGTCGTGTGAGCACGGGGGCCAGCGGGGTGACATGGCCGGCCGCCGCGAGCCGGCGCACGTCGACCAGCGTGTGGAAGGCCTGCCGGCCCAGGTTCCGGGCGATCCCGGTGGCCGTGCGGACGCCGTCCACGCGGTCCAGGACCGCCCGCTGCCGGGGCGTGACGGGTCCGGCCGCCGGGGGGTCCGCGCGGATCAGCGGGGCGCTGTCGGCGGCCGGGTCGGGCCACAGCCGGTGCAGCAGCAGCCGGCGGCGCAGCGTCTCGTGTTCCAGGGCGACGACCGGGACCGAGGGCAGCGGGCCGAGCCGGGGACCGCTGTCGTACCGGAAGCGGCCGGGGGCGCTGCTCGGGGCCAGCGCGAAGTACCCGGCGTCGTACAGCGCGTCCAGATGGCATAGCTCCAGCGCGCCCGCCGGTAACAGCCCCGAGTCCAGGAGGAGTTCGGCGGCGTGCAGCGGGCCGGCGGTCTCTGCGGCGGCCCGCTGCCAGGCGGCGGCGGCGAGGGTGCCGTGGGCCGTGAGGAGCACGTCGAGACCGGGGGCGAGCGGGCTCTCGGCGTGCACCACCCGGCCCTCGGCGAGGTGCAGGACGCCGTGCTCGCGGACCAGGACCCCGGTGGCCCGCTCCTCGGCGAGCCGGGTCAGCATCGGCGACAGGGCCCGGGGGGCCGACTTGTCACGCACCGGCAGCGGCGGCGGAGGTATCTGGGTCACGCTCATCCCAGCACCAGCCGGGCCGCCATCTCACCGAGCCGGATCCGGGCGAGTGCGAGGTTGCCCTCCTCGCGGCCCAGCCACAGGTGCAGGAAGACGCTGCTGTCGAAGGTCGTGTCCACGAATCTCAGCAGGTGGTAGCTGTCGTGGTTGCTGACGATCACGTCCTCGACGGGTGGCTGCCCGTCCGCGTGGGCCGCGAAGGCGCCGTGCTCGGCGGCCATCCGGGCCAGTTCGGCGGCCTCGGCGGCGGTGGTCTCGTGGTCGCCGCCGGGCGCCTCCCCGACCGTGCCGAGGGCCAGTCCGCTGGTCCAGTCCACCAGTGCCGCTCCCCGGGCACCGGGCAACCGCATCGCTTCCAGCAGACACTCGTCGATTCCGGGCACCGTGGCTCCCCTCCCGCCTGGGAATCCGGCTGAGTGACAGCGACACTACGCAACGTGTGCGCGAGAGGTGAGGCCTTTGGCATTTTCCGTTGGAACATGCGTCCGCTGTACTAGTGTGGGTCAACTGACCGCAGGGACACGTGAGTTGATCATTACTCGTGGACCGGGGAGTGGGCCGGAGGGTGAACCAGGGAGGTGAGCGCCGAGGTGTGCGCCCCGCCGGACTCCGCCACCACTTCGGCGATGGTCTGCGGCTCCCGTACGGTCGCGAAGGCGATCTCTCCCGAACCGGCCTGCGCGAAGCCGTAAATGCCGGGGCGGGCAAGGGAGTTGTAGGCGTAGTGGTGCGCGAAGTAGTACGCGCCCGTGTCCAGGGCCGCCGCGTAGTCACCCTGCTCCAGCAGCGGCAGGGTGCGCCCCTCGGCCAGCAGGTCGCCCGCGAAGCAGGCCGGCCCGGCCACGTCCTGCACCACCTCCGGCCCGGGCTTCGGCCGCCCCTTGGCGTCGTACGCGGCGATCCGCAGCGGCCACGCCCCCGGTGCGTACACGGTCCGCGTCGCCACCTGCACGCCCGCGTGCGTCACCGCGATCCGCCGGCCGCCCGCGCTCTTGGCGTACTCCACCCGGGCCACCACCGTCCCGTGCTTGGCCAGCAGCGACCGCCCGAACTCGGTCACCAGTCCGTACCGCCCGTCGAACAGCCCCGGCACCTCCCCGGCCAGCAGCCGGGCGTAGTGCGCGTACGAGGGTGCCGTCGTCTCGGCCGCGAAGTTCACCGGCAGCCCGCCGCCGATGTCGAGCGTGTCGATCTGCCGCCGGCCCGCCCGCTCGTTGATCTCCTCCGCGAGCGCGTACGCCTCCGCCAGCCCCCGCGCGAGCAGCGTCAGCGGAATGCCCTGCGAGCCGGTGTGGGCGTGCAGCCGGGTCAGCCACGGCCGGTCCAGATACGCCCGTACGACCCACTCGCGCGCCCCCTCGTCGCGCAGCGCCACCCCGAACTTCGAGGTCTCCGTCGCCGTCGATGTCGACCCGATCGTGCCGCCGCCGACCTGCGGGTTCACCCGGATGCCGAGCGGAGACCGAGGGGGTCCGGACCGCACCAGGGCGTCCAGGCGATCCAGCTCCTGCGGGTTGTCGGCGTTGACCGCGATGCCCAGTTCCAGTGCCTCGCGCAGCTCCGCCGGGGTCTTCGCGGGCGAGTCCAGCACGGTCCGGGCGGACGGCACCCCGGCCGCCCGCGCCAGGGCCAGCTCGCCCGGGCTCGCCACCTCCGCGCCGATGCCCGCCTCGTGCAGCAGCCGCAGTACCGGCGCCAGCGGGGTCGCCTTCACCGCGAAGGCGTGCAGCACCGGCGTCCCCGGCGGTACGACCGCGTCGAACGCCGCCCGCAGGGCCGCCGCCGATCGGCGGATCCCGGTCACGTCCAGCAGCCCGACCACGGCCGCGTCCGGTCCCAGCAGCCCCTGCTCCACTGCGGCCCGCACCGCCTCGTCCCGCCGGGTGGCACGCTCCCGCGCCTCGGTCGTCTCGGCCGCCGCCTCGATGTCCCGCTCCACGCTCTCTCCCCTCGGTCCGCCGCACGTACATCCAGCCAAACACCGACGGCGCGCGGACGGGGGCGTCCCGATGTATTGACTAGTTCTATTCAGAAAGACAGGATGTGAATAGACAGAGCAACAGGAGGAGGCAGACGATGTCGGGACCCCGCCCCGTACGAGCGCCGCGCGGCACGGAACTGAGCGCCCTGGGATGGCAGCAGGAAGCCGCCCTGCGCATGCTGCAGAACAACCTCGACCCGGAGGTCGCGGAGCACCCCGACAAGCTCGTCGTCTACGGCGGCACCGGCAAGGCCGCCCGTGACTGGCGCTCCTTCGACGCGATGGTCCGCACGCTGAGGACTCTCAAGCAGGACGAGACCATGCTGGTCCAGTCCGGCCGCCCGGTCGGCGTGATGCAGACCCACGAATGGGCCCCGCGCGTCCTCATCGCCAACTCCAACCTCGTCGGCGACTGGGCCAACTGGGAGGAGTTCCGGCGCCTGGAGGCCCTCGGCCTGACCATGTACGGCCAGATGACCGCCGGCTCCTGGATCTACATCGGCACCCAGGGCATCCTCCAGGGCACCTATGAGACCTTCGCCGCCGTGGCCGCGAAGAAGTTCAACGGCACCCTCGCGGGCACCATCACCCTCACCGCCGGCCTCGGCGGCATGGGCGGCGCCCAGCCCCTGGCCGTGACGATGAACGACGGCGTCGCCATCTGTATCGACTGCGACCCCCGCGCCATCGACCGCCGCATCGAGCACCGGTACCTGGACGTCAGGGCCGACTCCCTCGACCACGCGCTCCAGCTGGCCACCGAGGCCCGCGACGCCCGCCGCCCGCTGTCCATCGGCGTCCTCGGCAACGCGGCCGAGCTGGTCCCGCAGCTGCTCGCGATGAACGCCCCCATCGACATCGTCACCGACCAGACCTCCGCCCACGACCCGCTGTCCTACCTGCCGGTGGGCGTGGCCTTCGAGGACATGGCCGACGCCGCCGCGAAGGACCCGGCCGGCTTCACCACGCGTGCGCGTGAGTCCATGGCCAGGCATGTCGAGGCCATGGTCGGCTTCATGGACGCCGGCGCCGAGGTCTTCGACTACGGCAACTCCATCCGCGGTGAAGCCCAACTGGCGGGCTACGACCGGGCGTTCGCCTTCCCCGGCTTCGTCCCCGCCTACATCCGCCCGCTGTTCTGCGAGGGCAAGGGCCCCTTCCGCTGGGCGGCCCTGTCCGGCGACCCCGCCGACATCGCCAAGACCGACAAGGCGATCCTGGAGCTGTTCCCGGAGAACGAGTCCCTGGCCCGCTGGATCAAGATGGCCGGCGAACGCGTCCACTTCCAGGGTCTGCCCGCCCGCATCTGCTGGCTCGGGTACGGCGAGCGCGACAAGGCCGGCGAGCGCTTCAACGACATGGTGGCCTCCGGTGAGCTGGCCGCTCCGCTGGCGATCGGCCGGGACCACCTGGACTGCGGGTCCGTGGCCTCGCCGTACCGCGAGACCGAGGCCATGCTCGACGGGTCCGACGCGATCGCCGACTGGCCGCTGCTGAACGCCATGGTGAACGTGGCGTCCGGTGCGTCCTGGGTGTCCATCCACCACGGTGGTGGCGTCGGCATGGGGCGGTCCATTCACGCCGGCCAGGTCACCGTGGCCGACGGCACGAAGCTGGGTGGCGAGAAGATCCGGCGCGTGCTGACCAACGACCCCGGCATGGGTGTCATCCGGCACGTGGACGCGGGCTACGACATCGCGGAGTCGGTTGCGCAGGAGCGCGGGGTTCGGGTGCCGATGCGCGAGGGTGACGGCGCGTGAGCCAGGACGAGGCCGGGCACGGCGGCAACGCGCCGGAGGGGGCTGAGCTCTCGTCGCCGGGTGCGGGTCCGGCCGTGCCCACCCGCCCCCACGCTCCGCTTCGTTCGAGCGGGGGGACCCCCATCGCCCTGCGGAACGACTGCCCACAGCCCGGGGCGACGTCCGTGCGGAACGCTCCCTCGTTCCACGGGATGTGGCGCGAGCTGCTCCCGATCGGCCGCCACCCGGACTCCGGCGGTTATCGGCGTTACGCCTGGACGGGGGCCGACGCCGAGTGCCGGGCCTGGTTCCAGGAGCAGGCGGAAGCCCGTGGGCTGGCCTATGAGGTGGACCGGAACGGGAACCAGTGGGCCTGGCTCGGGGATCCGACGGCAGGAGGTGCCGTGGTCACCGGGTCGCACCTCGACTCCGTGCCGGACGGCGGGGCCTTCGACGGGCCCCTCGGGGTCGTGTCCTCCTTCGCCGCGCTGGACGAATTGCGCGGGAGGGGAGCGCGGTTCGGCAAGCCCCTGGCCATCGTCAACTTCGGGGACGAGGAAGGGGCCCGGTTCGGGCTCGCCTGTGTCGGGTCGCGGCTCACCGCCGGGCAGTTGACCGTCGAGCAGGCCCACCGGCTCACCGACGGCGACGGGGTCACCCTCCCGCAGGCCATGGAGGCCGCCGGGTACGACCCCGAGGGCATCGGGGCCGACCCCGAGCGGCTGGCCCGGATCGGCGCCTTCGTCGAGCTGCACGTCGAACAGGGCCGCGCGCTGGACCTGTCCGGCGACCGGGTCGGCATCGCCAGCGCCATCTGGCCGCACGGACGCTGGAGGTTCGACTTCCGCGGCGAGGCCAACCACGCCGGCACCACCCGGCTCGTCGACCGGCGCGACCCGATGCTGTCGTACGCCGAGACCGTGCTCGCCGCCCGCCGCGAGGCCGGACTCGCCGGTGCCGTCGCCACCTTCGGGAAGATCGCCGTGGAGCCGAACGGGGTCAACGCCATCCCCTCGGTGGTGCGCGGCTGGCTCGACTCCCGAGCCGCCGACCAGGAGACCCTGGACACGGTGGTGGGAGGCATCGAGAAGGCCGCCCGGGAGTACGCCGACGCCCACGGCATCGACCTGGACGTCGTCCGGGAGTCCTTCACCCCGGTCGTCGAGTTCGACCACGCCCTGCGCGACGAACTCGGCCGCATCCTGGGCAAGGACACCGGCCTGACGGTGCCCGTGCTCGGAACCGGGGCCGGACACGACGCCGGAATCCTCTCCGGCAGCATTCCCACCGCCATGCTGTTCGTGCGCAACCCCACCGGTGTCTCGCACTCCCCGGCCGAGTTCGCCGCCGAGGACGACTGCGTGGCCGGGGTGCGCGCGCTCGCCGACGTACTGGAAGGGCTGGCCTGCAGGTGACCAAGCGGACCTACTGGTTGGAACACGCCTGGCTCGACACCAACGTCGAGCCGGGAGTCGTCCTCGAGGCCGAGGGCGGCCGGATCGGCGCCGTCCGCACCGGCGTCCCCACCCCGCCGCCCGGTGCCGAGGTGTTGCGCGGGCTCACGCTGCCGGGGCTCGCCAACGCCCACAGCCACGCCTTCCACCGGGCGCTGCGCGGCACCGTCCAGGTCGGCAGCGGCACCTTCTGGACCTGGCGCGAGGCGATGTACTCCGTCGCCGAGCACCTGACACCGGACACCTACCACGCCCTGGCGCGCGCGGTGTACGCCGAGATGGCCCTGGCCGGCATCACCTGTGTCGGCGAGTTCCACTACGTGCACCACGCACCCGGTGGCACCCCCTACGCCGATCCCAACGCCATGGGCGAGGCGCTGATCGCCGCCGCCGCCGAAGCGGGCATCCGCATCACCCTCCTGGACACCTGCTACCTCTCCTCCGGCTTCGGCGAGGCCCCGAACGCCCACCAGCTGCGGTTCTCCGACGGCAGCGCGGAGGCCTGGGCCGCACGCTGTGCAGTTCTCAAGGAGCGGGACCACGCGCGGATCGGGGCCGCGATTCACTCCGTACGGGCCGTGCCGGCCGGGCAGCTGGCGACGGTGGCGGGGTGGGCCGAGGAACGGCGGGCCCCGCTGCACGTGCACCTGTCGGAGCAGACCGCCGAGAACGACGCCTGCCTCGCGGCGCACGGCTGCACGCCCACCCGGCTGCTCGCCGACCACGGGATCCTCGGACCGCGCACCACCGGGGTGCACAACACCCACCTCACCGACGAGGACATCGCGCTGCTCGGCGACTCGGGCACCGGCACCTGCATGTGCCCGACGACCGAGCGGGACCTGGCCGACGGCATCGGCCCGGCCGTCGCCCTGCAGCGGGCCGGCTCCCCGCTCTCCCTTGGCTCCGACAGCCACGCCGTGATCGACCTGCTCGAGGAGGCGCGTGCGATGGAACTGAACGAGCGGCTGCGCTCCCGCACCCGGGGGCACTGGACGGCCGCCGCCTTGCTGCGGGCCGCCACCGCCGACGGCCACGCCGCCCTCGGCTGGGACGAGGCCGGCACCCTCGAACCCGGCGCCCTCGCCGACTTCACCACCGTCGCCCTCGACTCGGTCAGGACAGCGGGGCCGCTGCCCAGGCTGGGCGCCGAGACGGCCGTATTCGCGGCGAGCGCGGCGGACGTACGGCATACGGTCGTGGGCGGCCGGCACGTCGTACGGGACGGGGCGCACACCCTCGTGCCCGACGTCCCGTCGGCGCTCGCGGACGCCATCGACGCCCTGCGCGGCTGAACCCCCACGTCATCCCCGAGGACACCATGAGCAGCAGCACCGTCATCACCAACATCGCCACGCTGGTCACCAACGACCCCTCCTTCGGTGACGGCTCCCCTCTCGGTCTGGTCCAGGACGCCGCCGTCGTCATCGAGGGCGACCGCGTCGCGTGGACCGGTGAATCCAGCAAAGCACCCGCCACTGACAATCGGGTCGACGCGGGCGGCCGGGCGGTGGTGCCGGGCTTCGTGGACTCCCACTCGCACCTGGTGTTCGCCGGCGACCGCACGCAGGAGTTCAACGCCCGCATGTCCGGCCGCTCCTACACGGCGGGCGGTATCCGCACCACGGTCGCGGCCACCCGGGCGGCGAGCGACGCGGAACTGGAGGCCAACCTCACCCGGTACCTCGACGAGGCCCTGCGCCAGGGCACGACGACGTTCGAGACCAAGTCGGGCTACGGCCTGACCGTCGAGGACGAGTCCCGCGCGCTGCGCCTCGCGGCCCGGCACACCGACGAGGTGACGTACCTCGGCGCGCACATCGTCTCCCCGGACTACGCCGACGACCCGGCCGCCTATGTCGCCCTGGTCACCGGCGAGATGCTGGACGCCTGCGCGCCGCACGCCCGCTGGATCGACGTGTTCTGCGAGAAGGGAGCCTTCGACGGTGACCAGGCGCGCGCGATCCTCACCGCCGGCAAGGCGAAGGGGCTGCACCCCCGCATCCACGCCAACCAGCTCTCCTACGGCCCCGGCGTCCAGCTGGCCGTCGAGCTGGACGCGGCCAGCGCCGACCACTGCACCCACCTCACGGACGCGGACGTGGACGCCCTGGCCAACAGCGACACGGTGGCCACCCTCCTCCCCGGCGCCGAGTTCTCCACCCGGGCCGAGTGGCCCGACGCCCGCCGCCTGCTGGACGCCGGGGTCACGGTCGCCCTGTCCACCGACTGCAATCCGGGGTCGTCCTTCACCTCCTCCGTCCCCTTCTGCGTCGCCCTGGCCGTCCGTGACATGCGGATGACGCCGGACGAGGCGGTCTGGTCGGCCACGGCCGGCGGCGCGGCGGCCCTGCGCCGCACCGACATCGGCCACCTCACCCCCGGCGCCCGCGCCGACCTGATCGTTCTCGACGCCCCCAGCCACGTGCACCTGGCCTACCGGCCGGGGGTGCCGCTGGTGAGCGGGGTGTGGCGCCGCGGCGTGCAGGTGGTCTGAGCGGGGACGGCCGGCGGGGGCCGCCCCCCACCAGCGCGCCCCCCGTCCGTCTCCGCCGACGCCGCCGGCACCGGGGGAAACCCCAGGCTGCCTCAGCGGCCCCCGGCCTGGCCCCGCCGGCCGCCGGTCTCAGCGCCGCCTGCCTCGGCCCGCGCCAGTCTCACCACTCCGGCCGTCCCCACCTCACCGCGCCCCCGCCCGCCATCGCTGCTCCCCGCTGCCGTCCAGGGGCTGGAAGACCACGTCGTGTCTGCCGTCGGGGGTGACCGCCGTCTCGATGGCGATGTTCGGGCGGATCGTGCCGTCGGGGTCGACGGTGAAGCGGAGGTTGTCGCCGTTGCCGCCGTAGACCGCATCGCACTCCCAGATGCCGACGCCCCGGTCGGTCGCGCCCCGGCTGTCCAGGCAGAAGTGGTCGTCGGCCCCCGAGCGCAGCACGCCCAGATAGGTGTCGAACCGCCAGCGCTGGGTGTCGGAGGAGGAGCACGGGGCCGTGATGACGTCGTTGCCCTCCGACAGGTCGCCGTCGCGGATGTCCAGGCAGCGGCCCGTCGCCAGGTTCACCACCTGGGCGAAGGAGGCGCCGGGCGGTGTGAAGGGGGGCGTCGGCGCGGGGGTCGGCTTCGGGGAGGGCGACGGCTGCGCGGTCGGGCGGGACGGACTCGGGGTCGCGGACGGCGTCTTCGACGGGGACGTCGTGGGGGAGGGCGACGGGGACGGGGTGACGGAGACCGTCGCCGTGACCGTCACCGGCGGTGGCGTCGGCGTCGCGGCCGTCGGCTGCTGGTCGTCGCTGTGCGCCGGGGTGAGCAGGAACACCAGGAGCGGGGTGAGGGCCACGCCCAGGGCCGCCGAGGCCAGCAGGACGCGGCGCCGGGGCGGCCAGGCCGCGGCCCGTGCCGCGGGGGCGGCGGGGGCGGCGGGCGGCTCCTCGGCGCGGATGTACGCCGTCCCGCTCCACGGCAGCAGCCCTTCCGCCAGCGTCTGCCGGGGTGCGTCGCGCAGGGCCCGCAGGTCCTCGAACGCGGCCGTGCAGTGCGGACAGCGGGCCATGTGGGCGTCGAGGTCGGCGCTGTAGCGCGGCCCGTCCGGCCGTACCGCCTCCTCGATCAGCCGGCGGAAGTCGGTGCAGCGAGGGTCGTCAGAGGCGGCGAGGCGGGAGCGGAGGCAGGCCTGGGCCAGGGCCTTGAGGGCCTGCGGGGTGCCGTGGGCCACGTCCGCGCGGCTCAGGCCCAGCAGGGCGGCCGTCCGCTCCTGCGGCTCCTGCTCCACCACGTCGTACCAGATCAGGCCCTGATCCCGGGACGACAGGGAGCGGAACGCGGGCAGCAGGGGCGGGGTGGGCCCGTCGGCCAGGCCGGACGCGTTCAGCACGAGCAGCAGTCCGGGGTCGAGGCCGGCCGAGCGCTCGTCGCGCGCCCAGTCTGCGGCCGGCCTGGCCGTGAGCAGCAGGAGCCGGTGGCGCAGCGGGACGGACGGGTCGACGCCGCGGGCCGTCTCGCGGGCCGCCGTGGTGAAGGCCTCGGCCGCCAGCCGGCGGGCGGCGGACTCGCTCGCGGCGCACAGCCGCGCGTAGGCCAGGACCGCCGGATGATGCCGTCGGCGCAGTTCCTGCAGGGCGGGGTACGCCGTCACCGTGGGGGAGCGCAGCAGTTCGGTCAGCCGGGCGTCCGGCGCGTCCGCGGGCTCCCCGCCCGCCTCGGTCCCGTCGGTCCCGGCCTCGTCCCCCTGAGACATGCGTCCAGCCTCCTCGCGCCACCCGGCAGACCGCGCCCTTGCGGTCCCGGCCTGACCTACCAGCCGGTTCGGGGGGCCATAGTGGTCCGACGCGACGGCCGGGAAAAGAGGTTTCCGCGGGTAACCGCATAACGGTTGGGATCACGGGGCGAGTTGGCCGGAAGAGGTGCCAAGAGTCAGGAATGGCGGGCGGGTTCACGGATACCCGCGCCACTCGGAGAGGTGCGTCGGCGAGAACGCCGCAGCGGCCCGGCACCGGGGCCGGGCCGCTGCGCAGCCGTCACAGTGGCGGGGACGCGGAGGTCACTCCTCCAGTGTCAGCCCCTTGCGCAGCCGCACCAGCGTCCGTGACAGCAGCCGGGAGACGTGCATCTGCGAGATGCCGAGCTCCTCGCCGATCTCCGACTGAGTCATGTTCGCCACGAACCGCAGGGAGAGGATCTTCCGGTCCCTGGACGGGAGCTCGGCGATCAGCGGCTTGAGGGACTCGATGTACTCGATGCCCTCCAGGCCGTGGTCCTCGTACCCGATGCGGTCCGCGAGCGCGCCCTCCGTCTCGTCCTCCTCGGGCTGGGCGTCCAGTGAGGAGGCGGTGTACGCGTTCGAGGCGGCCATGCCCTCGACGACCTCGTCGTTGGAGATGCCGAGCTTCTCGGCCAGCTCCGGGACCGTCGGGGCCCGGTCCAGCCGCTGGGCCAGCTCGTCCCCGGCCTTGGCCAGGTCCAGGCGCAGCTCCTGCAGCCTGCGCGGTACGCGCACGGACCACGAGGTGTCGCGGAAGAAGCGCTTGATCTCGCCGATGATGGTCGGCATCGCGAAGGTCGGGAACTCGACGCCGCGGGAGAGCTCGAAGCGGTCGATCGCCTTGATCAGGCCGATGGTGCCGACCTGGATGATGTCCTCCATCGGCTCGCTGCGGGAGCGGAAACGGGAGGCGGCGAACTTGACGAGCGCGAGGTTGAGCTCGACGAGGGTGTTGCGGACGTACGAGTACTCGTGCGTCCCTTCCTCCAGCGACTCCAGGCGCTCGAAGAGGGTCTTGGACAGGGCCCGCGCGTCGACCGGGCCGATCTCGTCGTACGGGGGGATCTCCGGGAGTCCCTCGAAGGCGTCGAGGGCGTCGATGGGATGATCCAGTTGTTCCGGTGGGGGTGTCGACGTCGCGATCGGGGTATGCGATGCGTCGAGCCGGGGTGACATGGGTGTCCTCCATCGTTCTCGGCATAAGGCTGCCGAAGCCAAGACGTGCACTGCGGTGTGCGGCGCCTCCAAAGCCGGCGTGTAGGGGTAGGTGTTCTTACTAGCCCTACCTGCTTCACCGAGACGATCGCAAGTGCGTTCTGTTCAGGTATGTCCGGTTCTGTGAGGTTGTTCGGGTGCCGGAGTGCGCTTGGAAGGCGTAATGTTCGAGAGCAGTCAGCGTCCACGACCTCGGGAGAGAGACGGCATGGACCACGGGACGGTCGGCAGCGCACAGTCGGGCCGGCTTCTGGTGGAGGTGCGGGAAGAGGGCTCCAGCGCCGTAGTGACACCGGCGGGTGAGCTCGACCACCACACCGCCGATCTTTTGCGTGAACCCCTCGACGACCTCCTGGCCAAGGGCTTCTCACGCCTCGTCGTGGACTGCGCACGCCTGGAGTTCTGCGACTCCACGGGCCTGAACGTGCTGCTCGGCGCCCGGCTGAAGGCCGAGGCCGCCGGCGGCGGGGTCCATCTGGCCGGGATGCAGCCGGTGGTCGCCCGTGTGTTCGAGATCACAGGGGCCGAGGCGGTCTTCACCGTGCACGACTCCGTGGAGGCGGCCCTGGCCGACGGCGCCGACTGAGCCGCCGTCCCCGCCCTCCCGTGTGCCGCCGGCCGCGGGCGCCCGCATCGGCGACGCCGAAATCAGGGGTGTTGTGCCGGATCGGCCGGGCAGGAGAGGGCAGGAGAAGGCGGGAAAACCCTGACGAGCGCCGACCCGGACCACCCGGGGGACCGGCGAGACGACTGGACGGGACGTACGTGCGACGGACGGGCGAGCAGGACACCCCGCGCGGACGGCGGGTGGAGACGTACGGACCGGTCGGCACGCACCCGTGTCGGCCCTTTGAACAGTGAACTGGTGAATCGGTGAGGTGAAGCGCTGATGAGCACCACCCGGCCTTACTCGCCGGGCGACCGCGGCCCGGAGCCCAGCGGCGCTTCCGGGGCGTCCGAGGAGGGTGCGCCGGCCGCCGGCGTGCCCACGGGGGCAGCCGCGCCGTCCGTGCCGTCCGGTTCCGCCGGCGGCACTCCGGGCACCGGCGGACCACAGGTCCGCAGAATCGGCCTGCAGGGTGAGAGCGGGGTCGTGCCGCTCGCCCGCGACTTCACCCGCCAGGCGCTGTACGCGTGGGGCTGGCTGCCCGCCGCCGCGGCCGACCAGCGGGCCGCCGCCGAGGACGTGCTGCTCGTCGTCTCCGAGCTGGTCACCAACGCGTGCCTGCACGCCGAGGGGCCCGACGAACTGCTCCTGGCCTGCGACAACAAGGTGATCAGGGTGGAGGTCTCGGACCGCGGCGCCGGCCAGCCGGCCCCCCGCACCCCGCACCGCGCCGGCCGTCCCGGCGGCCACGGCATGTTCATCGTGCAGCGGCTGTGCCTGGACTGGGGCGTCGTGCGCGCCACGGGCCGGCCGGGCAAGACGGTCTGGGCGGAGCTGGGCGCGCCCGCGTAGTCCGTCGGCTTGGGTCCGCGGCTGACACGCGGAAATTCGGTTTCCGCCGGGCCGGGCAGTTCCTACGCTGGGCGCAACGCGCTGAAGGAGAGGAGTAGCCCGGGTCTTTCGCGAGCGGAGAGAGCCGCCGGCAGCTGGGAAGGCGGCCTCGCACCCCGGGTGAATCCCCTCCCGAGTGCGGGGAGGAACGGACCGCCGCGCCACGACGGCCCCCATGCCCCGCCGGCCGGCCCCCGTCATCGGGCCTCACGAGGCCGTCGTACGACGGCGAAGGCGTGGTGGCACCGCGAGCACCCTCTCGCCCACGCCCCGAGGGACGACCCCGGGGCGGACACCGCCGCCCCGCCGACCAGTTGGGCAGCGCCATGCTGGACATCACCCTCATCCGACAGCACCCCGAACGCGTCCGCGAGGGCCTCGCCAAACGAGGCCTGGACGTGGACCTCGACACCTTCCTCGCCCTCGACGAGCGGCTGCGTGAGGCCCGTACGGCCCTGGAGCGGCTGCGCGGCGAACGGCGCCGCGTCTCGGCGGACGTCGCGGGCCGGCGCCGGGCCGGCGAACCCGCGGACGAACCACTCGCCCGGGCCGCCGAACTGGCCGACCTGGTCGCGGAGGCGGCCGCGGCACACGGCCGGCTGGACGCCGAACACCGCGCCTTCCTCGACGGCCTGCCGAATCTCCCCGACCCGGACGTCCCCGCCGGCGGCAAGGAGCACAACGAGGTCGTCCGCACCGGGGGCCACCGCCCGGAGTTCGGCTTCCCGCCCCGGGACCACGTGCAACTCACCCGGGAGCTCGCCCTGGTCGACCACCGGCGCGGGGCCGCGCTCGCCGGCAGCGGGCACTGGGTGTACCGGGGCGAGGGCGCCGCCCTGGAGTGGGCGCTGCTCAACCACTTCCTGGACAGCCACCGCCGGGCGGGTTACACCTTCGTACTCCCGCCCCACCTGCTCACCTGGCAGGCCGGCTACACCGCGGGCCAGTTCCCGAAGTTCGCGGACGACGTCTTCGTCACGGACCGCGCGGCCGACGGCCGTCCCGAGCGGTTCCTGCTGCCCACCGCCGAGACCGCGCTCGCCGCCCTGCACCACGGCGAGACCCTCGACGAGCGCGAGCTGCCGCTCAAGTACGTCGCCTACACCCCCTGTTACCGCAAGGAGGCCGGCGGCTACCGCACCGCCGAGCGGGGCACCCTGCGCGGCCACCAGTTCAACAAGGTCGAACTGTTCCAGCTCACCCGGCCGGCCGACTCGGACGCGGCCCAGCTCGAGCTCCTCGCCCGGGCCGAGGAGCTGGTGGCCGGACTCGGCCTGCACCACCGCGTCGCCCGGCTCGCCGCCCAGGACACCAGCGCCGCCCAGGCCAGGACGTACGACGTCGAGGTCTGGCTGCCCAGCCTGGGCACCTACGCGGAGGTCAGCTCGGTGTCGAACGCCCGCGACTACCAGGCCCGGCGCGGCGGCATCCGGTACCGCCCGGCCGGTGGCGGCAGGCCGGCGTACGTGCACACCCTCAACGCCTCGGGCCTGGCCACCAGCCGGCTGGTGCCGGCCCTCCTGGAACAGCACCAGCGGCCCGACGGCACCGTCGTCGTCCCCGAGGTGCTGCGGCGCTGGGGGCTGCCCGAGGTGCTGCGCAAGGAGTGAGTCCCCGGGCCCACCCTCCACTCCAGCCACCCGTCACACACGCCGGATCGCCACAACTCCGGCGTGTGATGCGTCTTCCCTCCTCACGGCGCCGGGCGTACCTTGACGGCCGAATCTGATGTGCCGTCAGGAAATGTCGGCCGCGATGATTGGGGTGGACCGACCGTGTCGTACCCGAAACGAACCGCCGCGCTCGCGTCCGCCGCGGCCCTGGCCGGCTCGGCGGTGCTGCTGTCCGCGCCGGCCGCCCACGCCGACGTCGTCGATGTCGACTACCGCTGTCAGACGCCCATCGGCGTCAAGAGCGCCGTCTCGCCCATCGACATGACGGGCGTCAAGAGCGGCGGCGGCTACAAGATCACCATGTCCTGGCAGAAGGGCGTCTCCTCCAGCCCCGTCGAGCTGGGCAAGGGTGCGATGACCCCGAGCGCGAGCATCAGCCTCGGCGGCGCCGACAGCGGCACGCTGCCGGTCAGCGGGCCCGCCAACGCGGCCGCGATCCCCGCCGACACCCCCATCAAGATCAGTGACCTGACCGGCACGTACACGCCGAAAAGGACCGGCAAGGTCACCTTCACGCCGGGCACGCTCGTCATCAAGGCACTCGGTACGACGACGACCTGCACGCCGACCAACCATCCGAAACCGGGTCTGACGCTGGACGTGACCGCGGCCACCGGCTCGTCCTCGTCCTCCTCCTCGTCTTCCTCCTCGTCCTCCTCCTCGTCCTCCGGCGGGCAGCTGCCGCAGACCGGTCCGGAGGACTCCGTGGTCGCCCTCGGCACGCTGGGCGGCACGGTGCTGCTCGCCGGTGCGGCGGGCGCGCTCTGGCTGTCCCGGCACGGCCGGACGGTACGCCACTGACCCCGGGCCGACGCCCCCCCGAACCGCAGGCCATCGGCCACCGCCGAAGCCCCGGTCGCCGCCGACGCCGAGGCCAACCGCTGGAGCCGCCCATGCCGTCCGCCGCCCGCGCCCAGACCCGCGCCCGAGCCCATGCCCCGACCCGCCACCGGCGCCCGCTCCCGGTCCGTGCCGCACTGTCCGCGGCCCTGTGCCTGTGCGCCGTGCCGGCCGCCGCACCGAGCGCCTCCGCCGCCTCAGCGGGCTGGTCCGTCGCGCCCGTGGGCGGCGGCCGCCCGTCCTTCTACGCCGAGGGCCCGCCCGGGACGGTCCTGCAGGACACGGTGTCCGTCACCAATCCCGGGCGCGCGCCGGTCGTCGTGCGGCTGTCCGGCACCGGCCCGCGGACCGTCTTCGCGCAGAAGGCCTCCCAGGGGATACGCGTCCCTGGTCGCACCCGCGCCGAGGTGCCCTTCACGGTGACCGTGCCGGCCGGGGCCGCGCCCGGCGACCGCTCCGGCGCCGTCGTCGCGCGCGACGCACGGGGGCGTACGGCGACCGTCCCGATCCGGTTGCGCGTCGGCGGCCCGGCGTTGTCCGCGCTGACCGTCGAGCACCTCGCGGTGCACGCCGACCGCATCACGTACGAGCTGGTCAACCGCGGTACGACCGTCCTCGTGCCGAGGCTCGCGGTGCGCGCGGACGGCATCCTCGGCCGGGTTCTGGACCGCGCGCCGCGCACACTCTCCGTCCATCTGCGCCCCGGCACCAGCCGGAAACTGACCGAGCGCTGGGCGGACCACCCCGCGCTGGACGCCGTCGACGTACGGCTGACGGTCACGGCCTCCGGCGGAGCGCACGCCACGGCGACCGCGTCGGCACGGTTCGTGCCGTGGGGCGCGCCGGCGGGGGCGGTCGGCGCGCTGCTGGCGGGGGCGGGCGCGGTGATCGCCGTGAGGTGCCGCCGTAGGCCGTCCGGCGCGGCGGGCGGCGGCCCGAGGACCACGGGGCCGACGACCGGTGCCCCGGGGTTCAGCCGCGCGGCGGGGGGCGTGCCGGCGGTCGGAGGACCGGGGGCTGCCGGTGGTGGCCAGGGCCCGGGCCCCGGGGCCGAGCTGACGAAAGGCGCGGTGAAGTGAGCGGGAAGGTGGGGGTTCTGCGGTCGGCGGCGGTGGCGGTCGTGATGGTGTGCGCGTGGGTCCTGCTCCCGCTGACCGGCACGGCGGGCGCGGCGGCCGGGCCGGTCGTGAAGCTGTCGGCGACGCAGGCCGGCGCCGGCGGCTCGCTCACCGTCAGCGGGAGCGGCTGGCGGTCGCGTACGTTGCTGATGCTGTTGGTGTGCGGGCGGGCCACGCCGGCCCGGGGTGTCATCGGCGGCACCAACTCCTGCGCCAACGGCGACGGCCGGGCTGTGACCACCGACGCCCGGGGGGCCTTCAGCCGCCGACTCCCGGTCGCCGAGCCGCCCGTGCCCTGCCCCTGTGTGGTGCACGTGGCCACCGTCACCGGCGCCGGGGCGGAGGCGGACGCCGTCCTCCAGGTCGCCGGGCATCCCGTCGCCCCGCTGCCCGCCGAACAGTCCGGTGGCCGGCTGGCGATCCTGTCCGACACCCGGCTGACCGGCTCCAGCGGAGTGCTGACCTGGTTCGGCGCCCCACCGAGCCGCACCCTGGTCTTCACCGTCGGCAACACCGGCACCAGCACGATCAAGGACCCCCTCTTCCAGGTCGGCTCCGCGCACGGCGTCTTCGCTCCGCAGTGGGACGACCGGCAGTGGCACGGCACCCTGGCGCCCGGCAGGAAGGCCGAGGTCAGGCTGCCCGTCGAGCTGTCCGCCGGAGCGCACGGCGACTACACCGTCTCCGTGAGGTACGAAGGCAGGGTCCTCGCCGAACAGCCGTGGGGCGTCGGCCGCCCCTGGGGCGTGACGCTGTTCTGGATCCTGCTCTGCCTGGTGGTCCCGGCCGCGCTGTTCCGCATCGGCATGGCCGTCGTGGACCGGGTGCGGCCGCGCCGCCCGGGTGCCGCCCGCCTCACCCGCACCCTGCGAATGCCCCGGCTGCCCCGCCCCGGGAGCCGTACCACCGAACCGCCCCCCTCGACCCCGACCCTGCCGTGGTTCGCTCCGGACTCCGTCCCGGGCGCCCCGGCCGGCCGGCTCTCCGCACCGCACGACGACAGCCCCACGAGTCCTACGACTCCCACCACGAAGGGACCCACGTGAGCATCCGAAGGAGAGGTACGGCCGCGGGCGCCGCGCTGGCGCTGAGCGGTGCGGGCGTCCTGCTGGGCCTCGCCGCGAGCCCCGCGCAGGCGGCCGAGGTGTCGTACGCCACCCACTGTGTGCCGCCCGCCGGCATCAGCCCGATCGACGGCACCACGAAGGTCGAGATCACCGCGCCGGCCACGGCGAAGGTCGGCGACACGGTGGACGTCGTGTGGAAGTTCGTCCAGGCGGCGTCCAAGAACCCCGACATCATCGACCTGCCCGCCAACTCGGTCCAGCCGTCCGGGGTGCTGAGGGCGGCCGGCGCGCAGACCGCCGACCTCGCGATGCAGGGGACGCGCACGAACCCCGCCATCCCCAAGGGTGGCGACATGGTGCTGTCCGACATGAAGGGCAGCATCAAGCTGACGACGGCCGGCGAGGTGACGCTGACGCCCGACGCGTACACCGTCAACGCGATGTCGACCGACACCAAGTGCACGCCCAGGGAGACCGTGCAGAAGGCGGCGACGATCCAGGTGACGGGAGACGGGGGCGGTGGCACGTCCGGTTCGACGCCGACGCAGTCGACGACACCCACGCAGTCGACGACACCGACCCGGTCCAGCAGCCCCACCGCCACGCCCACCGCGACCGGCGGCAGCGGGCAGAGCGACTTCACCGGCAAGGAGGTGCAGATCCCGTACGCCTGCAAGACCCCGATCGGCGACAAGAACGCGACCTCGCCGGTGCAGATCAACGCCAGGAGGAACGGCGGGAACTTCGACCTCACCGTGCAGTTCAAGAAGTCGGTGATGGACAGCCCCGCCGACATCCCGGCGAACTCCGTGAAGCCGTCCATGGAGGTGGCGGTGGGCGGCGCCGACAAGGGCACGGTGCATGTGGAGGGGCCGACGAACGCCAAGGCCATCAAGTCCGGCGACCCGATCGAGATCCCCGACCTCACCGGCACCTACAAGCCCGGCGCGAGCGGCACCTCGACGCTGTCCCCGGGCGTCCTCACGGTCAAGGCGCTGGGTACGACCACGACGTGCACACCGACCCGGACCGAGGTCTCGCTCACCCTGGACACCAGCCGGCAGCCGGGCGGCACGTCCGGAGGCACGTCGACGTCAGGCGGCACCTCCTCGACCGGCGGCAGCAGCACCTCCGGCTCCGGCGGCCTCGCCGAGACCGGCGCGAGCGACCACGGCGCCCTGAAGGCCCTCGGCCTGGTGGCCGGCACGGCGATCCTGCTGGGGGGAGCGGTGTTCACGTTCATGCCACGGCGCGGGGCGCGCTAGGTGTATTGCCCTGGCCGCCCCGGGGGCACGGGGAGCGCGCGACCGGCCGCGGACGACCAGCAGCCGCCGACGCGCAGCGGCCCCATGGCTCTTTGAACCGTCTCGCACACGCCAAGAGGGCCGCCGCTCCCACCGGGATGCGGCGGCCCTCCGTCGGCCGGGTCCGAGCGACTAGTGAACGTCGCCCATCAGCTTGTTGACCTTCTTGCGGTACACCCACACCGCCGCACCGGCGACGACGGCGAGCACGGCCTCCAGGGCGACGAAGCCCATCTTGTCGAGGTTGACGCCGCCGACGGCCGGGTTGGAGACCAGCGCGGTGACGGAGTCACCCGCGGTGACCGCGAGGAACCAGACGCCCATCATCTGCGAGGCGTACTTCTTCGGCGCCATCTTCGTCGTCACCGACAGACCCACCGGCGACAGCGTCAGCTCACCGACGGTCTGCACGAAGTAGATCGCGACCAGCCACATCGCCGCGGCCTTGTGACCGCCCTCGGCGATCGACAGCGGGGCGAGGAAGAGGAAGAAGGACGCACCGATCAGCACCAGGCCGGAGGCGAACTTCACGATCGTGCTCGGCTCCTTGCCGCGCCGGTTCAGCCACAGCCACGCCCAGGCGAAGACCGGCGCCAGGGCCATGATCATGACCGGGTTGACCGACTGGTACCAGGAGACCGGGAACGTCCAGCCGGCGATCGAGTTCTTCGCCGAGCTGTCCGCGAAGAGCGACAGGGTCGAGCCGCCCTGGTCGTAGATCATCCAGAAGACGGCGGCGGCCACGAAGAACCAGATGTACGCCGACACCTTCGACTTCTCTTCCGCGGCCAGGTCCTTGTCCCGGCGGATGCGGGCGATGACCATGATCGGAATGATCAGGCCGATCAGGGTGAGCGGGATCAGCGCCCAGTTCAGGGTGAAGTGGCCGGTGCCGCCGACGAGGCCGTAGAAGACCGCGGCGATGACGAGCCAGATCAGGCCCTTGCGCAGGGTGGCGGACTTCTCCGCGGGGGTCAGCGGGGTCGGGACCTCGCTGCTCTTCGGGCTCAGGTGGCGGCCGCCGAGCAGGTACTGGGCCAGACCCAGCGCCATGCCGAGCGCGGCCAGCGCGAAGCCCAGGTGCCAGTTGACGTTCTCACCGACGGTGCCGATGACCAGCGGCGCGGCGAACGCGCCCAGGTTGATGCCGATGTAGAAGAGCGTGAAGCCACCGTCGCGGCGCGCGTCGTCGGGGCCCTTGTAGAGGTGGCCGACCATCGTGGAGATGTTGGCCTTCAGCAATCCCGAACCGATGGCGACGAGACCCAGGCCGACGAAGAAGCTGGCGGCCACGGGGAGCGCCAGGCACAGGTGGCCCAGCATGATGATCACGCCCGAGACGGCGACCGTCTTGCGGGGGCCGAGCACACGGTCGGCGAACCAGCCGCCGGGAAGGGCGAGCAGGTACACGAGCGACACGTACACCGAGTAGATCGCGGTCGCCGTGCCCGCGCTCAGGTGCAGGCCACCCGGGGCCACCAGGTACAGCGGGAGCAGGGCCCTCATGCCGTAGTAGGAGAACCGCTCCCACATCTCGGTCATGAAGAGAGTGGCCAGGCCGCGGGGGTGGCCGAAGAAGGTCTTCTCGGAGCCGGGGGTGCCCGGGCGGACCGAGTCCTTCGTCAGGCTGGACGCCATGGTCGTTCCTTGCTGGTCGGGACGCGCGGCTGGAGCGTTGCGCGCCCGGTGGGGGTGCGGCCGGCACCGGCAGGGTCGGTCGTCCACCCCCACGCCCAGGGGGAGTCCGCTCCGGATCGCGAAGCGGCGGACGGCGACCACCGGGATCCACGCCCCGCGACGCATCGGTGCGTCCGGAGCCCGGCCAGAGGTCATTCCTTTCAAGGCTGGTGTCTCACCAACCCGTACACAAAAGAGACCTTCAGCGTCAGATGCCCGCCAAAGGTCCCCGGATGTACTACAGGCGTTCACGTCACTGTACGGCAGGACACTGCCGGATATGGAAGGACTTGAGACGCGGATCACAGGTGTCGAGGGAACCGCAGGACCGGAATCGAAGGTCCTTCCTACGATCGCATCCCCAGAGCGATGGTCCGTACCAGCGGTGTGCGAAGGTAAGAGTTCCTGGAAGCGATCACACCCCAGCACAATGCGCGGGCGGTCTACCATCACCTCATGACCCGTGTACTGCTCGCCGAGGACGACGCGTCCATCTCGGAGCCGCTGGCCCGCGCCCTGCGCCGGGAAGGTTACGAGGTCGAGGTGCGCGAGGACGGACCCACCGCGCTCGACGCCGGAATGCAGGGCGGCGTCGACCTGGTCGTACTGGACCTGGGACTGCCGGGCATGGACGGCCTGGAGGTCGCCCGCCGACTGCGGGCCGACGGTCACACCGTGCCGATCCTCATCCTGACCGCGCGGGCCGACGAGGTGGACACCGTCGTCGGCCTGGACGCGGGCGCCGACGACTACGTCACCAAGCCCTTCCGGCTCGCCGAACTGCTCGCCCGGGTGCGGGCGCTGCTCCGGCGCGGTGCCGCCGAGCCGCAGCAGCCGCCGGCCACGCACGGGGTGCGGATCGACGTCGAGTCGCACCGGGCGTGGATGGGCGACGAGGAACTGCAGCTCACCGCCAAGGAGTTCGACCTGCTGCGGGTCCTGGTGCGGGACGCCGGCCGGGTCGTCACGCGCGACCAGCTGATGCGCGAGGTCTGGGACACCACGTGGTGGTCGTCCACGAAGACCCTCGACATGCACATCTCCTGGCTGCGCAAGAAGCTCGGCGACGACGCGGCGAACCCCCGGTACATCGCGACGGTCCGCGGCGTGGGCTTCCGCTTCGAGAAGAGCTGAGCCCCTCCCCGGGGCCCAGCGATCACCCCAGGTGACGGAACATGCGCCGACGTCTCATCCAGTCCACCCTCGCCGTCGTCCTCGTCGTGATCGCGGTCTTCGGCATCTCCCTGGTGATCGTCGAGACGCGGACGATCAGCAACAGCGCCCAGGAGCGGGTGGAGTCCGAGGCGGTGCGGCTGGCCAGCATCGTGGACAGCCGGATCCTCGCCGCGGAGAACGTCAACGCGGACGTGCTGCGCAATCCGGTCAGCAAGGAGCAGTACGCGGTCATCCGCATGCCCGGCCACACCCCGATCGAGATCGGCACCAAGCCGCAGGGCGACGTGATCCACGCCACTCAGCAGGGCGAGGAGGGCGAGACGGTCACCGTGCAGGAGCCGCGCTCCGCGGTGACCCGCGAGGTGGGCCGCACCCTGCTGATCATCGGGCTGGTGGCGCTGCTCGCGGTGGTCGCGGCCGTGCTGCTCGCCGTACGGCAGGCCAATCGGCTCGCCTCCCCGCTGACCGACCTCGCGGAGACCGCCGAGCGGCTCGGCTCCGGTGACCCGCGCCCGCGGCACAAGCGGTACGGCGTCCCCGAGCTGGACCGCGTCGCCGATGTGCTGGATTCCTCCGCCGAGCGGATCGGGCGCATGCTGACGGCCGAACGCCGCCTGGCCGCCGACGCCTCCCACCAGCTGCGCACCCCGCTGACCGCGCTGTCCATGCGCCTCGAGGAGATCACCCTCACCGACGACCCGGACATCGTGAAGGAAGAGGCGAACGTCGCGCTCACCCAGGTCGAGCGGCTCACGGACGTGGTCGAGCGGCTGCTGACGAACGCCCGCGACCCGCGTACCGGCTCCGCCGTCACCTTCGATCTGGACGAGGTCATCCAGCAGCAGCTCGCCGAGTGGCGGCCCGCCTACCGCAGCGCCGGCCGGGCCATCGTCAGCTCCGGCAAGCGGCATCTGCAGGCCGTCGGCACACCGGGCGCGGTCGCCCAGGTGCTGGCGGCGCTGATCGAGAACTCCCTCATGCACGGCGGCGGTACGGTGGCGCTGCGCACCCGGGTCACCGGTAACCAGGCCGTGGTCGAGGTCACCGACGAGGGTCCCGGGGTCCCGGCCGACCTCGGCGCGCGGATCTTCGAGCGGACGATCAGCGGGCGGAACTCCACGGGGATCGGCCTGGCCGTCGCCCGCGACCTCGCGGAGGCCGACGGCGGCCGCCTGGAACTGCTGCAAGCCCAGCCGCCGGTGTTCGGTCTGTTCCTGTCGCGCACACCGCCAGCCCGCAAGCCGGAGGAGGAACTGCCGACGGTCCGGTGAGGCTGCCGCGATCCGTCGTCGTCCGGCCGCGGCGCCACCGCGGTCGCGCGCGGTTCCCCGCGCCCCTCCGGTGCGCCGCCCGCAGGGCCTAGGGGACCCGCTGGGACTTCGGCTCGGAGTCGGGGTGCGGCCTCTTGGACTCGGCCACCAGGATCGACTCGGCCTCCTGCGTCGGCTGCACGCGGAACACCCAGGTGCGGTACGACCAGAAGCGGAACAGCGTCGCGACGCCGATGCCGACGAACTTGAAGACGTTGCTCTGCAGCGGGCTGTCCCAGCCGAAGCCGTAGGTCGCCGCGTACAGCACGCCGTTCTCGATCACCAGGCCGATGGCGCTGAAGAGGAGGAAGAGCGTGAGCTCCTTGGTGCGCCCGCCCTTGTCGCGGTCCCGGTACGTCCAGTAGCGGAACCCGACGTAGTTGAAGACGATCGCGACCACCGTCGCGATGATGCTGGCGCGCACCACCGGCAGGTCGGAGACGTGCCGGACCAGGTTGAAGACGCCGAGGTTGACGAAGATGCCCGCAACGCCGACGGTGCCGAACTTGGCCACCTCGCGTACGAGCCGTTGCAGCCCCGAGGAACGAGGTTCCATGGCTGTGCAGCTCCCGTCGGTAGGTTTCGTCAGCCCAGCCATGCTATCCAGGCGAACCCGCCGCCGCCTGTGCACAAGCCAAAGACCAGGAAACAGCTCGGAAAGAGGGCGGAAAGCGACTGGTAAGAGATCGTGGGAGGGACGCGATACGGTCGCCCCCGCGTGGCCGATACGCTAGGGGTGTGACGTTCCCGGTAGTCGGCATGGTCGGCGGGGGGCAGCTCGCGCGTATGACGCACGAGGCGGGCATCCCGTTGGGCATCAGGTTCAAGCTTCTCAGTGACACCCCTCAGGATTCCGCGGCGCAGGTCGTGAGCGATGTCGTCATCGGCGACTATCGCGACCTGGACACGCTGCGAGAGTTCGCGCGCGGTTGCGATGTGATCACCTTCGATCACGAACATGTACCCACCGAGCACCTCAGGGCCCTGGAGGCGGACGGTATCCCCGTGCGCCCGGGGCCCGACGCGCTGGTGCACGCCCAGGACAAGGGCGTGATGCGCGCGAGGCTCGACGCGATCGGCATCCCGTGCCCGCGGCACCGGATCGTCGCCGACCCGGAGGATGTCGTCCGGTTCGCCGCGGAAGGGGACGGCTTCCCGGTCGTCCTCAAGACCGTGCGCGGCGGCTACGACGGCAAGGGCGTGTGGGTCGTGGACTGCGCCGAGGAGGCTGCCGACCCGTTCCGGGCCGGTGTCCCGGTCCTCGCCGAGGAGAAGGTCGACTACGTCCGCGAGCTCGCCGCCAACGTCGTACGCTCCCCGCACGGGCAGGCCGTCGCCTACCCGGTGGTGGAGTCGCAGCAGGTGAACGGCGTCTGCGACACGGTCATAGCCCCGGCCCCGGACCTGGACGAGGAGCTGGCCCTCGAGGCCGAGCAGATGGCGCTGACCATCGCCAAGGAGCTGGGCGTCGTCGGCCACCTCGCGGTGGAGCTGTTCCAGACCCGCGACGGCCGCATCCTCGTCAACGAGCTGGCGATGCGCCCGCACAACTCCGGGCACTGGACCCAGGACGGCGCGATCACCTCGCAGTTCGCCAACCACGTCCGCGCGGTCCTCGACCTCCCGCTCGGCGACCCGCGCCCGCGCGCCAGGTGGACGGTGATGGTCAACGTCCTGGGTGGCGACTACCCGGACATGTACTCCGCGTACTTGCACTGCATGGCCCGCGACCCCAAGCTCAAGGTCCACATGTACGGCAAGGACGTGAAGCCCGGCCGCAAGGTCGGACACGTCAACACCTACGGCGACGACCTGGACGACGTGCTGGAGCGCGCCCGTCACGCAGCCGGCTACCTGAGAGGCACCATCACCGAATGAGCCCTGTTGTTGGCATCGTCATGGGGTCGGACTCCGACTGGCCCGTCATGGAGGCCGCCGCCAAGGCCCTGGACGAGTTCGAGATCGGGTACGAGGTCGACGTCGTCTCCGCGCACCGCATGCCCCGCGAGATGATCACGTACGGTGAGCAGGCCGCCGACCGGGGCCTGAAGGTGATCATCGCGGGTGCGGGCGGTGCCGCCCATCTGCCGGGCATGCTCGCCTCGGTGACCCCGCTGCCGGTCATCGGCGTGCCGGTGCCGCTGAAGTACCTCGACGGCATGGACTCGCTGATGTCCATCGTGCAGATGCCGGCCGGTGTGCCCGTGGCCACCGTCTCCGTGGCCGGTGCCCGCAACGCCGGTCTCCTCGCGGCCCGCATCCTCGCCACGCACGACGAGGAGCTGCTGCACAGGATGCGCGACTTCCAGCAGGACCTCAACGACCAGGCCACCGAGAAGGGCAAGCGGCTGCGCTCCAAGGTCGAGGGCCAGGGCCACTTCGGCTTCGGGAAGTGACGCCGATGACCTCCCTCGAGGAAGCCCGCGCGCTGCTGCGCGAGTTCCCGGTCGTGGACGGCCACAACGACCTGCCGTGGGCGCTGCGCAAGGCGGCCGGCTACGACCTCGACACGCTCGACATCGCCGCCGACCAGCGGGAACGCCTGCACACCGACCTCGGGCGGCTGCGTGCGGGCGGGGTCGGGGCCCAGTACTGGTCGGTGTACGTGCCCGCCGAGCAGCCCGAGCCGGTGGCGGCGACGCTGGAGCAGATCGACTGCGTGCGGCAGATGCTGGCCCGCTACCCGGCCGAGCTGGCGCCCGCCCTGACCGCCGCTGACATGGAGGCGGCCCGCCGGGACGGCCGTATCGCCTCCCTGATGGGCGCGGAGGGCGGCCACTCCGTCGCCAACTCGCTGGGCACCCTGCGCGGCCTGTACGAGCTCGGCGTGCGCTACATGACGCTCACCCACAACTCCAACGTGGACTGGGCGGACTCCGCGACCGACGAGCCGAAGGCCGGCGGCCTGACCTCCTTCGGCCGCGAGGTCGTCCGCGAGATGAACCGGCTCGGCATGCTGGTCGACCTCTCCCACGTGGCCGCGACGACCATGCGGGACGCCCTGGACGCGACCTCCGCGCCGGTGATCTTCTCGCACTCCTCCGCCCGCGCGGTGTGCGACCACCCCCGCAACATCCCCGACGACGTGCTGGAGCGGCTGCCCGGCAACGGCGGCGTGGCGATGGTGACGTTCGTGCCGAAGTTCGTGCTCCAGGCCGCCGTCGACTGGACGGCGGCGGCCGACGACAATCTGCGCGCCCACGGCCTCCACCACCTCGACACCAGCCCCGAGGCGATGAAGCTGCACCGCGCGTTCGAGGAGCGCACGCCGCGCCCGGTCGCCACGGTGTCCACGGTCGCGGACCACCTGGACCACATGCGCGAGGTGGCCGGCATCGACCACCTGGGCGTAGGCGGCGACTACGACGGCACCGCGTTCACCCCGGACGGCCTCAGCGACGTCTCCGGCTACCCGAACCTGCTCGCGGAACTGCTCGACCGCGGCTGGTCCAGGGCCGACCTGGCCAAGCTGACCTGGCAGAACGCGGTGCGGGTGCTGGGTGCGGCCGAGGACGTGGCCCGTGACCTTCAGGCCACCCGGGCACCCTCCAACGCCACCATCGAGTCACTGGACGGCTGACGGTCCAGGGCGGGGTAGTCGTTGTAGCCGGCGGCCCCGCCCACGTACATGAAGTAGCGGTCCCGGACCGGGTTGAGCGGTGCGCCGAGGCGCAGCCGGTCCACCAGGTCCGGGTTGGCGAGGAACGGCCGGCCGAGCGCCACCAGGTCGGCGCCGGCCGCCAGCATCCGGCGCGCGGCCCCGCTCACGGCCTCGGTGGACAGATCGGTCAGGTCCGGGTTGCCGATCAGCACGCCGGGCCAGTCGGCGCGGATCCGCCGGTACCACCCGGACCCCGGGTCCGAGCGCACCAGGTGCAGATAGGCCAGGCCCAGGCCCTTGAGCCGGCCCAGGAGCGCGGTGTAGAGGGCCCCGGTGTCGTTCTCCCGAACGCCGTTGACGGTGGAGGCGGGGGAGACGCGGATGCCGACCCGGTCCGCGCCGATCGCGTCGGCCACGGCCTCGGTGACCTCCGCCGCGAACCGCACCCGCCGCTCGATCGAGCCGCCGTAGGCGTCGTCACGGCGGTTGGTGTTGTCCGCGAGGAACTGGTGCAGCAGCATCCCGTTGGCCGAGTGCACCTCGACACCTTCGAAGCCCGCCTCGACGGCCCGGCGCGCGGCGGCGGCGAAGTCGGCGATCGTGGCCCGGATGTCGTCCGCCGTCATCTCGCGGGGCACGGCGGCAGGCCGGTGCCCGCCCGGTGTGAGGATCGTCTCCGGCAGCGGGACCGCCGAGGGCGCCACCGGGGTCAGGCCCGTGGTCGCCGGATGGCTGACCCGGCCGCCGTGCTGGAGCTGCAGGAACATCCGGCCGCCGGCCGCCCGGACCGCGTCGGTGACCTGCCGCCAGCCGGCCGTGTGCCGGTCGGTGTGGATCGCGGTGATGTCCGGGTACGTCTGCCCGACCGCGTTCGGCGTCGAGCCCTCGGCGATGATCAGCCCGGCCGTGGCGCGCTGGGCGTAGTGGGTGACCATCAGGTCCGTCGGGGTGCCGTCGGCCGCCGCGCGGTTGCGGGTGAGCGGTGCCATCACGAGGTGGTTCGGGAGCGCCAGCCGGCCGAGCCGGGCCGGGGCCAGGAAGTCCGTTGTCCGTGTCATGCGGGCACGGTAGAACTTGACACCGACGTCAGATTCAAGCCCTCTTCGGGGAGGCGGCGGATGAGGATCGGCGAACTGGCCCGGCGCACCGGGGTGAGCGAGCGGTCGCTGCGCTACTACGAGACCCGGGGCCTGCTCACGGCAGAGCGCACCCCCGGTGGCCACCGCGACTACCCGGAGTGGGCCGTCGACCGCGTCATCCGGATCCAGGAGCTGTACGCGGCCGGGCTGAACAGCGAGAAGATCCGGCAGTTGCTGCCCTGCATGCGTGACCGGGACGGCGGACCCTCGGCGATCGCCACCCCGCGCCTGGTGCAGGACCTCACCGCCGAACGCGACCGCATCGACAGCATGATCGCCGACCTGAAGCGCTCCCGGGAGACCCTGGACGAGGTGATCCGCACCGCCCGGGACGCCTGACCAGGCGTACCCCCGAACGCCCCACTCACCAGGAAGCGCTCCTCCCCTCCGTGCGAACGTGTCGATACGCCCCACCACGACGTAGCTCACGACCGACGTAGGCAACGACGACGTACGGAGCCCGCCATGGCCGACCTCCAGGACGACATCCCGACGCCGAGCGAGGTCGGTGCCGACGGCGGCCTGCCGGACGACCCCTTCGCGCAGGGGCCGGCCTCCCTGGAGCGGGCCCACACCCTGCTCGCCGCCCACCCGGTCGCCGACGGCTACAGCGGGCTGCCGTGGGCCCTGCGCCATCTGTCCTGGTACGACCTGGAGCTGGGCGAGGCGGCCATCGACACCGACGTGCCCCGGATGCGCGAGGGGCACGTGGGCGCGCTGTTCTGGTCGCTGCACCTGCCCGAGGGGTCCGGCGGCGACCGGGCGACGGCCGCGACCCTGGAACAGCTGGACCAGGCGCGCTCGGTGATCGAGGCCCACTCGGAGGGGCTGCGGCTGGTGAGTACCGCCGGGCAGGTCATCGACGCCCGCAACCGCGGCCGGGTCGCCGTGGTGCTGGGCCCCGCCCACGCCACCGCGCTCGACGGCTCCCTCGGCATCCTCCGCGTCCTGCGCACCCTCGGCCTGCGCGTGCTGACCCTCGCCGGCACGGCCTGGGCGGGCGAGCGGGGGCTGACCCGGTTCGGTGAGGAGGTGGTCCGCGAGCTGAACAGGCTCGGTGTGCTCGCCGACGTCTCCGGCGCCTCCGCCGCCACCGCCGAGCGTGCCCTCGCGCTGTCCAGGACGCCGGTGCTGTGCACCCGCTCCGCCGCCCGGGCGCTGCGCCCGCACCCGGCCAACCTGCCCGACGCGATGCTGGCGGCGCTGGGCGCGGCCCGGGGCCTGTGCATGGTGCCGCTGACCGCCGAGCAGACCGGGCCGACGATCCAAGACGTCGCCGACCACCTCGACCACGTCAGGGACGTGGCCGGCCCGGAGTGCGTCGGCCTGTCCGGCACGTACGACTCCGGTGCCGTCCACCCCCGCGACCTCGCCGACACCTCCCGCTACCCGCACCTGATCGCCGAGTTGCTCCGGCGCGGCTGGTCCGAGACCGAGCTGTCCCTGCTGACCTGGGGCAATGTCCAACGGGTGCTGCGCAGCGCGGACTTCACGGCGCGGGCCGCGCAGCACCGCCGGGAGGCGTCCCACGCGAAGATCGCGGAGCTGGACCCCCCTGGGCCGTGTCGTCCCTAGGTCAGGGGTGATCGATCCGGCACAGGCAGAACGGGTGTCCGGCCGGGTCGGCGTACACCTGGAAGTCCTTCTTCTCGCGGTCCTCCAGGTCCAGCGGCCGGGCGCCCAGCGCGAGCACCCGCTCGTGCGCTGCGTCGACCTCGGCCCAGGTCCGGCCCGCGTCGAAGTCGAGGTGGAACTGCTGGCCGTTGCGGTCCGCGCGCGGCCACTCCGGCGCGGCGTACCCCTCGGCCCGCTGGAAGGTCAGCCGTGGCCCGTCCGGCACCTGCAGCACGACCCAGTCGTCGTCCTCGGCCTGCGGGGTGCCCCCGGCCACCGCCGCGTAGAAGGCGGCCAGGGCGTGCGGGTCGGGACAGTCGAGCACGACGTTGCGGAGACGGGCGACGGACGCCATGGAATCCTCCCTGGTTTCAGCAGGCGCACAGACAGAATGGGTGCCCAGCCGGGTCGGCGTATACACGGAAGGTCCGCTGACGGTCCTGCGTGTCCAGCGGCTTCGCCCCGAGCTCCAGTACCCCCTTCTCCGCCGCGTCCAGGTCCTCCACGGCCAGGTCCAGGTGGAACTGCTGCGACGCGTCCGGCGCGGGCCACCGCGGCGCCACGAACCCCGGAGCCCGCTGGAAGGCCAGCCCCGTCCCGCCGGGCAGCCTCAGGTCCACCCACGCGCCGCCCTCGGAATCCCCCTCCACCGTGCCGCCCAGCACGGCCGCGTAGAAGCCGGCCAGTGCGTGGGGATCGGGACAGTCCAGCACCACGACGTCGAGCTTGGCGAGAGCCATGACTACCTCCTTGAGTTACCTGTAGAGACGGGTAACCGGTAACGGTTACTGCATCCTCCCGTATAGGGGGTAACGTCGCAAGCATGAGTGAGAGATCGGCCGCCCCCGGAGCGCTGGCGCTGGTCGAGTCCCTGGTCAACACGCTGGACCTCGAGACCGGCGCCGACGCGCTGGACACCGTGGAGGGCCGGGGCCGGTTCGGGATCGCCGAGGACGCGATGGAGGAGGCGCGGGAGCTGCGGGAGTCGCTGCGGGTCGTGCTCCTCGCGCACGCCGGCCACCCGCCGCACCGCGCGGCGACCCCGCTCGGCGCGCTGCTGTCCCGCGCCCCCCTGTACGTCTCCGTGGACGAGCGGGACGGCTCCGCGGCCCTCGCCCCCGCACCGGACGGCCGGCTGCTCTCCAGGATGGCCGCGGCCGTCGCCGAGGCGGTGGCGGCGGGCACCTGGATGCGGCTGAAGGCCTGCGAGGCCGTGACCTGCCACTGGGCGTACTACGACCGCAGTCCGGCCGGCCGGGGCCGCTGGTGCTCGATGCAGGTGTGCGGGGCGCGGGCGAAGATGCGCCGGTACCGGGCCAAGGAGGGGTAAGACACAGGGAGTTCAGCGGCCACGTATGTGCCCGGTGGTGCAGAATGCGGAAAGACGCCGGTTCGGCCGACTGAGCCTCGGCCGAACCGGCGTCGCCACCCCCGTGCTCACGCCGTGGGGCGGCCCATCGCCCGGTACGTCCAGCCCGCCCGCCGCCACAGCTCCGGGTCGAGCGTGTTGCGGCCGTCCAGGATCAACCGCGCCGACGCCGCATCGCCGAGCGCGGCCGGGTCCAGCTCGCGGAACTCCCGCCACTCGGTGAGGTGCAGGACGACGTCGGCGCCCCGGACCGCCTCCAGCGCCGAGTCGGCGTACCCGAGCGTCGGGAACACACGCCGGGCGTTCCCCATCCCCTTCGGGTCGTACACGGTGACCTGGCCGCCCTGGAGGTGGATCTGACCGGCCACGTTCAGCGCGGGCGAGTCGCGGACGTCGTCCGAGTCGGGCTTGAACGTGGCGCCGAGCACCGCGACCCGCTTGCCGAGGAAGGAACCGCCGCCGAGGGCCTCCCGGGTCATCTCGACCATCTGGCCGCGCCGGCGCATGTTGATGGAGTCGATCTCGCGCAGGAAGGTCAGCGCCTGGTCCGCGCCCAGCTCACCGGCGCGCGCCATGAAGGCGCGGATGTCCTTCGGCAGACAGCCGCCGCCGAAGCCGATCCCGGCGCGCAGGAACTTGGCGCCGATCCGGTCGTCGTGCCCGATGGCCTCCGCCAGCTTGGCCACGTCACCGCCCGCGGCCTCGCACACCTCCGCCATCGCGTTGATGAAGGAGATCTTGGTGGCGAGGAAGGAGTTCGCGGCCGTCTTCACCAGTTCTGCGGTCGGGAAGTCGGTCACGACGAACGGGGCGCCCTCGCCGACCGGCGTCGCGTACACCTCCCGCAGCAGCTTCTCGGCCCGCTCGCTGCGCACGCCCGCCACGATCCGGTCAGGGTGCAGGGTGTCCTGCACGGCGAAGCCCTCGCGCAGGAACTCCGGGTTCCAGGCCAGTTCGGCGTCCGCGCCCGCCGGGGCGTTCTCGGCCAGGTAGGCCGCCAGCCGGTCGGCCGAGCCCACCGGCACCGTCGACTTGCCGACGACCAGGGCCGGGCCGTGCAGATGCGGTGCGAGCGAGGAGATCGCGGAGTCGACGTAGCTCATGTCGCAGGCGTATTCCCCGTGCTTCTGCGGGGTGTTCACGCACACGAAGTGAATGTCGCCGAAGGCGCCGACCTCGGCCCAGTCGGTGGTGAAGCGCAGCCGCCCGGTGGATCCCTCGAATCCCGCGACGTGCCTGCGCAGCAGCTCCTCCAGGCCCGGCTCGTACATCGGGGTCTCGCCGCGCTCCAGCATGGCGATCTTCTCGGGTACGACGTCGAGTCCGAGCACCTCGAAGCCCAGCTCGGCCATGGCCGCAGCGTGTGTGGCGCCGAGGTAGCCGGTGCCGATCACGGTGATCTTCAGGCTCATGGGTGCGCTCCAGCTAGGGGATCCGTCGTGCGGTGCCCGAGCATAGCCGGGCCGTCCGACGGGCAATTTCCCCGCTGTCGCGTAGCTCACGTAGGCGTCCTCCGGACGGCCCTCTAAAATTTGAGTTACTTAACGGTAATTAGCGTCAGTATCACTGCGTCTTTGGAGCGTGAGAGACCGTGGCCGGATCGGCTGACTTCGACCTGTACCGCCCGTCCGAGGAGCACGACATGCTCCGCGACGTCGTTCGTTCCCTGGTCGAGGCGAAGATCGCGCCGTACGCCGCGGCGGTGGACGAGGAGGCCCGCTTCCCGCAGGAGGCCCTCGACGCCCTCGTCGCCAATGACCTGCACGCGGTGCACGTCCCCGAGGAGTACGGCGGCGCCGGCGCCGACGCGCTCGCCACGGTGATAGTCATCGAGGAGGTGGCCCGCGCCTGCGTCTCCTCGTCCCTCATCCCCGCGGTGAACAAGCTCGGTTCGCTCCCGGTGATCCTCTCCGGCGGCGAGGAGCTGAAGAAGAAGTACCTGACCCCCCTCGCCAAGGGCGACGCGATGTTCTCGTACTGCCTCTCCGAGCCGGAGGCGGGCTCGGACGCGGGCGGCATGACGACCAAGGCGGTCCGCGACGGCGACCACTGGGTCCTCAACGGCGTCAAGCGCTGGATCACCAACGCGGGCGTCTCCGACTTCTACACGGTCATGGCGGTCACCGATGCGGGCAAGCGCACCAAGGGCATCTCGGCCTTCGTCGTCGAGAAGTCGGACGAAGGCGTCTCCTTCGGCGCCCCGGAGAAGAAGCTCGGCATCAAGGGCTCCCCGACCCGCGAGGTCTACTTCGACAACGTCCGCATCCCCGCCGACCGCATGATCGGTGAGGAGGGCACCGGCTTCGCGACCGCGATGAAGACCCTGGACCACACCCGCATCACCATCGCCGCGCAGGCCCTCGGTGTCGCGCAGGGCGCCTTCGACTACGCCAAGGGCTATGTCCAGGAGCGCAAGCAGTTCGGCAAGCCGATCGCCGACTTCCAGGGCATCCAGTTCATGCTCGCCGACATGTCCATGAAGATCTCGGCGGCCCGTGCCCTCACCTACCAGGCCGCCGCCGCCTCCGAGCGCGGCGACGCCGACCTCACCTACCTGGGCGCCGCAGCCAAGTGCTTCGCCTCGGACGTGGCGATGGAGGTCACCACCGACGCCGTCCAGCTCCTCGGCGGCTACGGCTACACCCGTGACTACCCGGTGGAGCGCATGATGCGCGACGCGAAGATCACCCAGATTTATGAGGGCACGAACCAAGTTCAGCGGATCGTCATGGCCAGGAACCTGCCGTAACGCCGAGCGGTCACCCACTCCTGGGAAGGCGCCCTCCGGGGCGCCTTTCCGCTGTTCGGCCACGCCTGCCGACCGGTCGGTCACATGCGGGCGGGGGCGGGCCGACGTAGGACGGAAGCACACGGGACCCGCCCCGGGCCCCCGCCTCCACAGGAGGAGCCATGACCCAGTCCCAGATGATGCCGGCCCTCACCCAGCAGATGCAGGACTGCATCGAGGCCTGCATGAGCTGCCACAGCATGTGCGAGGAGACCATGAGCTCCTGCATGCAGAAGGGCGGCCAGCAGCAGATGCGCGTCATGCGGGCGCTGATGGACTGCTCCGAGACGACCCGCATGTGCGCCGACATGATGATGCGGCGCTCGCCCATGTCCGCCGAGATGTGCATGCTGTGCGCCAAGGTGTGCGAGATGTGCGCCGAGGCGTGTATGTCCATGCCGGACGACCAGCAGATGATGCGCTGCGCGGAAGCCTGCCGTCGCTGCGCACAGACGTGTCGCGCGATGGCGGGCGCCGGCAGCGTGTGAGCCCGAAACCGTCGGGGGCACCCACGTGGGTGCCCCGGGCGGTCACTCTTTCGGCGCCTGCGGCGGCGCGTTCAGCGCGCTCCCGTCACCAGGTGTAGCCCGGCTGGACTTTCATGCACGCGTCCTTCTTGTCGCCGTTGAGCACGGCCGACGAGGAGGGGGGCTTCGTCGGCTCGGTGGGCGCCTTGTACGCCGTGCCGGTGCGCCAGTCGGCGCCCACGAGCAGCGTGACGCCGGAGACGCCGGTCGACTTGCGCACCTGCTTCAGCGGGATGCCGAGCGCCTTGGCCACCGCCTGGGCGTCGCCTTCCAGATCGGCGCTGGGATACAGGACGGTGGTCCTGGCCTCCGAGGCCGGCGTGGTGTCCGCCGTGGCCTGGGTGAACCCCTTGCCCTGCAGGATCTGGGCGACCCCGCCCGCCCGCCGGGAAGCGGGTGCCTCGCTGTCGGATCCGGTGCCGTTGCGGACCTGCACCGCGATCTTGCCGTCCGGATCCGTGGGGGTCTTCGCCGCCACCTGGGTGGCCTTGTGCTTGACGCCGCGTCCGTCCAGCGGGGTGTCGTCGCGGACCATGGAGATGAGCTGGTCGGCGTCGTCGGGGGCGGGTACGAGCCGGTCGTGGTCCTGCGACCACTGCACCGTCGGCAGCGTCGTCATGGTGATGCGCTCGGTGGGGACCTTCTTGAATTCCTCGGACAGGTCGTACAGCTTCGCGAGGCCCAGGCCCTCGTCGACCTTGAGGGCTTTCGTCGCGGTCTCCGCCAGGCTGCGCATCGCGCCGGGGTTGGTCAGCGTCGCGTTCTTGCGCATCTGGCGCACCATCGCGTTCATGTACATGTGCTGGGCGTGGGTGCGGCCGAGGTCGGTGCCGTCCTCGAAGCCGTAGCGGGTGCGCAGCCACTGCAGGGCCTGCTGACCCTTGACGTACGTGGTTCCCGCCTTCAGTTTCAGGCCCGAGCCGTGCCCGTCGGAGGTGTGCGACCAGACGTTCTGCGTGACGCAGACCGGGACGCCGCCGATGGCGTCCGCCATGTCGACCACGCCGGAGAAGTCGACCATCATGAAGTGGTCGATGTGGATGTCGGTCAGTTTCTGCCAGGTGGCGACCGTGCAGCCCGGTCCGCCGCGGCCCAGCGACTCGTTCGCCATGGCCAGGGAGAGAGCCGGGTACTTGTGGCCGGTGTGCGGGTCGGTGCACCTGGGGATCGGGATCATCGTGTCGCGGGGCAGGCTGACCACGGACATGTTGGTGCGGTCGGCCGACACGTGCACCAGCATCTGCACGTCCGCGAGCGGCGGGCGGCCCACATCAGCCTTGGACCCGCCGAGCTTGAGGTCCCTCGCGCTGTTCCGGCTGTCCGAGCCGATCAGCAGGACGTTCAGCGGCGTCTGGCCGGCGGCGTTCGGGGTCGCCTGGGGCACGTCGGAGTCGCCCAGGTTCAGCTTGTCCTTCTGGATGTTGGCGTTGAGGTGCTCGTAGTAGAGGTAACCCGCGCCGGCGGTGCCGAGTATGACGACCGCCAGGGTCAGCGCCGACCAGCGCAGTATCCGCCGCTTGGGGCGCGGTGAACCGGGCTCCGCGCTGCGTCTGTGGCCGCGGCCGGGCCGGCGGTCGCCGCGCCCGCCCGTCGCCTCGCCCACCACGCCGGGTCCGCCGGCGCGCCGAGCACCCGGCGCCGCCCCCTCCTGATCCACGCTGCTGCGTGTCATCCCCTACCCCTCCCGCCCTCGGCACCCCTACACCGCGGCTTCGTTGCGCGCCCGCCGCCCTCTGCGGAGGCGTACGGCGCCCTTGTCGGTCTGTCGGTCGTGCGCAGCGCTGACCGCACCGGCCGGAGCGCGGGGCGCCCGGTCCGCGCCGTGGCGTCGCCGCGCTTCCCCGCTCAGTCAGACGCAGAACTGAGCCCCGACGTCACGAGGTGCGTGTGACTTCGCGGGCGGACGGCGAAAGCCCCGAGAACGACGGGTGCGCGCACCCGGCCGGCCCGGCCGCGAGGGTCCTCACCCACCCCCACCCCGTGCCGTCGCCACTGCCGCGCGCGACAGGGAGTTCCACCGGGCCGTGTGTCCACGGTCGCTTCGTCCTCCGCCGGGGCCGCGGGACGAGTTGCCCCCGAGCCCCTCGATACCGTCGGTCGAACGGTGCACGACGGCGCGGCCGTTCCGCGCCGGATCGCACACATTATCCGCACAGTTGAGCGGCTGGACACAGCGATGACAAACCCCGGGCTCGCACAAGCGGCCGATTGGCCCGATATCGGGAGAATGAACGACGCGCCTTGATCGATGCTTTACTCCGCCGTGGACGGGCGGCTAGGTGCCCGAGACGGTGACCTTCTGATCGTTGTTCAGCTCGTCCACCAGCGTCTTGACCTTCGCCCTGTCCCAGACGAGGTTGCCGCCCACGGAGCCGGAGATCGGCATGTTCATGGACGTGCCGCCACCGCCCTGGACACCCTTCATCGCCCAGAACATCGAGGCCAGGTCCCACAGGGACATGTCCTTGTCGACGATCAGGGAGTCCAGGCCCGCGCCCATCACCGGGTAGAACTTGAACGGGTTGAGGACCGTGGACGGGGTCGCCACCTGGTGGGCCAGGGCCGAGAGGAACTTCTGCTGGTTCTTGGTGCGCTGCAGGTCGGACGCGGCGAACGCGTGCCGGGTGCGGACGAAGGCGAGGGCCTGCTGGCCGTTCAGGGTCTGCTTGCCCGCCTTGAAGTCCGCGCCCGAGTAGCTGTCCTTGAAGCCCTTGTCGATGTTGATCTCGACGCCGCCGACCGCGTCCACGATGTTCGCGAAGCCCTCGAAGCCGATCTCCACGTAGTGGTCGATGTGCAGACCGGTGTTGGCCTCGATCGTGCGGACCAGCAGGGTCGGGCCGTCCTCGGCGTAGGCGGCGTTCAGCTTCTCCTGCCGGCCCGTGGCCGGGTAGACCTTCCCGGACGTCGAGCCCTTGTACGAGGGAATCGTGACGTTCGAGTCGCGCGGCAGCGAGACCAGCGTGTCGCCGTTGTCGCCGACGTGCAGGATCATCATCGAGTCGGTGCGCTTGCCCTGGGCGGCGCCGGTGTGCAGCTTCTTCTCGTCCGCCTTGGACATGCCCTCGCGGCTGTCCGAGCCGACGATCAGGTAGTTCGTGCCGGAGCCCGACGCGGGCCGGTCGATGACCTTGGACAGGTCGACCTCGCGGCGCAGCTTGGAGTCGGCCCAGAAGTAGGTCGCGACGGAGGTGACGACGAGCACGGTCGCCAGCGTGATCGCGGTCCACTTGATCCGGCGCCGCCAGTTCGGCGCGGGGCGCGGGGCGCGGGGCGGGGCGTCCGCCGTACCGCCCGGGCCGCGGCCGCCGGGGGCGCCGTAGACCTGGCCGGTGTTGTAGCCGCTGTCGTAGTCGCCGTAGCCGGCGCCCTCGTCGTATCCCCGGCCGTCGACGTACGACGGCTGCTGCGGGACACCGGCCCCGTACGGCGGCGCCGACGGGCCGGGGTCGCCGTAGGAGCGCTGCCCGGGCGGTACCGCCGGGCCACGCCGCACCTGACGCATCACGCGGGCGCTCTCCGGCTGCGCGCCGGCACTGCCGCGTCCGTATCGCGGGCCGCGGTTGTCGTCGGACCATCCCTCGGGCCAGTCATTCATGCGCCCCAGTGTGCAGGGCGTCGGTGTGAGCCTTACAAGGGTTGTCGGAGAATAAGGTCGGCGCTGTTGCGAAGCTGACACAAAATCCTACGTATGTCACTTCGGCATAAGGTGGAGGGCATGACAGACCAGGTCACGGACGTGAATCCGGACACCGAGCCCGATATCCCCGGCAAGCCGACGTCCGCCTCCCGCACCACCCTCAGCCACATCATGACCCACAACGACACCAACCTTCTGGGCACGGTGCACGGCGGTGTGATCATGAAGCTGGTCGACGACGCGGCGGGCGCCGTGGCCGGCCGGCACTCCGGAGGCCCCGCCGTCACCGCGTCCATGGACGAGATGGCCTTTCTGGAGCCGGTCCGCGTCGGTGATCTGGTCCATGTGAAGGCGCAGGTGAACTGGACCGGCCGGACCTCCATGGAGGTCGGCGTCCGGGTCCTCGCCGAGCGCTGGAACGAGTCGGCCCCGCCCACCCAGGTCGGCTCCGCCTATCTGGTCTTCGCGGCCGTGGACGCCGACGGCAAGCCGCGCCGGGTGCCGCCGGTGATCTTGGAGACCGACCGCGACCGCCGCCGCAACCAGGAGGCCCAGATCCGCCGCACCCACCGCCTGGCCCGCCGCCGCGCGATCCGCGAGCTGCGCGAGAAGCGGGCGGCCGAGGGGTTCGAGGACTAGCAACTCCCGCCCCCTTCAAGGGGGTTGCAGAGAAGTGGGAAACGTCATGGCCGTCTCCTGCCGGTGATCCGCGGAGGCAGGAGCGAGACCAACGACCAGGGGCTCCCGGAGATCGCACTGCGGCCGGGCGCCGGCCCCCGGGGCGCGGGCATCCCCGGCACCGGCCCGGCCAAGCCCCCGGCCGTGCCGAAACAGGCGGGCCGGCCAGGTCACGTGCGCCTCGTGGGTCAGGAGCCGGAGCACACCACCTCGCTGCCGCGCACCGCGGTCTGCTGCGGCTGGGCGGGGTCGTCGAAGCGGACCCTGTGGACGTTCTTGAAGTCCGCCCCGGCGGTCACCCTCAGCATCGGCCCCTGGCCCGGTACGGCACGCAGCTCGGCGCCCGGCAGGGCGGCGGCCAGGGAACGGGCGGAGCGGTCCCAGCGGGGGTCGTAGGAGATGACCGTGTGCGGCACGTGCGCGGGGGCGGTCACCGGCTGACGGGTGGTGGCGAAGCCGGTCGCCGCGAGCGCCGCGTCGACCCGCTTGCCGAGCCCGACGGTGCCCGTGCCGTTCGCCACGAGGACCCGTACCTGCCGCGGGTCCACCTCCACGGGCGCCACGGGTGCCGGGGCCGGGCCGTGGTGCGGGGGGTCCACGGTGAGCGGCTTGTCGTCGCGCAGGGCCGTGAAGAGCTGGTCCGCCTTGGTCTGGTCCCACTTCAGGGTCGAGCCGATGCCCTTGACGTCGTAGTTCATCTGCGCGATGGGCACGGTGGTGAACTCGGAGGAGGACGGGGAGAAGTTCCGCATGGCCCGGCCGAGGTCGAGCAGTTCGTCGGCGCCGAGGCTCTCGTCGGCGCGGACCGAGCCGAGCACCGCCCGGGTCACGTCCCGGAACCGCATCGGGTTCAGCAACACCCCCGAGGCGGTGGCCCGCTCGATCAGCGCGGCCAGGAACCGCTGCTGCCGCTTCATCCGGCCCAGGTCGCTCGTCCCGTCGACGTGCCGGGCCCGCACGTACTGCAGCGCCTGCCCGCCGTTGAGGGTGTGCGTGCCGGGCGCGAGGTCGAGCCCGCTGTACGCGTCCTTCAGCGGCGTCGTCGTACAGACGTCGACCCCGCCGAGGACGTCCACCGTCTTCATGAAGCTCGTGAAGTCGACCTCCAGATAGTGGTCGATCTTCAGATGGGTCATGTTCTCGATCGTGCGGACGGTCATCTGGGGGCCGCCCTCGGAGTAAGCGGCGTTCAGCTTGATCGGGTGCGCCGGGCGCTGCCGGCCGCCGACCGGGTCGGCGCCCGCGGGCACCTCGGCGTAGGAGTCGCGCGGCAGGCTCACCACGGTCGCCCGGTCCCGGTCGTCCGAGATGTGCACGATCATCATCGTGTCGGTGCAGTGGCAGGGCGCCCCGCCCAGCCGGTACGCCCGCCGCTGGTGCTCGGTGATCCGGTCGCGGCCGTCGGTGCCGACCAGCAGGATGTTCATGCCGTGGCCCGCGCGCGGCCGGTTCTTCATGTCCTTGAAGGCGTCGATCCGGGCGATCCCCGCGTCCAGGCTGCTGACGACCGCGTGCCCGATCCCGGCGGAGGCGAGCACCACGACGGACAGCGTGCTCACCGCCCGCATGGCCCAGCGGGGCCGCCGGGGCGGCCGTACCGACCGCGCCGGCCGCTCGGGCGGTTGCGGCACGCCACGGGGCGGCGACGGTCGGCGCTGCGGACGCGCGGGGGACCGGGGCGGGCTGGCCAAAGGGACACCTCCGGACGAGGCCGTACGTGGGATCCGTGAGCACCGTAGGCCGATACGATCTCCAGCCCGGCTCTACGCCCCGGCGGCGCGCACCGGTGTCCCCCGTTCGCGGTAACGTGAGCCCCCTATGAACGCCAAGCCCGACGTGCGACACCCCGCCGTTTCCGTGATCATGCCCGTCCTCAACGAGGAGCGGCATCTGCGCGGGGCAGTCCAAGCGATCCTCGCGCAGGAGTACGCCGGCGAGATGGAGGTCGTGATCGCCCTCGGTCCGTCCACGGACCGCACGGACGAGATCGCCGCCGAGCTCGTTCGCGAGGACCCGCGCGTGCACACCGTCCCGAACCCGACCGGCCGCACGCCCGCGGCGCTGAACGCGGCGATCAAGGCCTCCCGGCACCCGATCGTGGTCCGCGTCGACGGTCACGGCATGCTCTCGCCGAACTACATCGCCACGGCCGTCCGGCTCCTGGCGGAGACCGGCGCGCAGAACGTCGGCGGCATCATGCACGCCGAGGGCGAGAACGACTGGGAGCACGCGGTCGCCGCCGCGATGACCTCGAAGATCGGCGTCGGCAACGCCGCCTTCCACACCGGTGGCGAGGCGGGCCCCGCCGAGACCGTCTACCTCGGTGTCTTCCGCCGCGAGGCGCTGGAGCAGCAGGGCGGCTACAACGAGGAGTTCATCCGCGCCCAGGACTGGGAGCTGAACTTCCGCATCCGTGAGGCGGGCGGTCTGATCTGGTTCTCGCCGGAGCTCAGGGTCTCGTACCGCCCGCGGCCCTCCGTCCGGGCGCTCGCCAAGCAGTACAAGGACTACGGTCGCTGGCGGCACGTCGTGGCCCGTTACCACTCCGGCTCCATCAACCTGCGCTACCTCGCCCCGCCGGTGGCGGTGTGCGCGATAGCGGCCGGCATCGTGGTCGGCGCGGCGCTCACCCCGTGGGCACTCGTCGTCCCCGGCGGCTATCTGGCGGCGATAGCCGCGGGCTCGGTCCCGGCGGGCAGGGGCCTGCCCCCGAAGGCCCGGCTGCAGATCCCGGTGGCCCTGGCCACGATGCACATGTCGTGGGGCTGGGGCTTCCTGACCAGCCCCAAGTCGCTGGCGAAGAGGGTCATCGCCTCGCGGCGGCCGGCGGTGCGGGCGAGCGTCTCCTGACGGGAGCCCGCATGCTGTGCCTGATGCGTGTCATCCACTCGATGTCGGGGTGAGTTCCAGGCCGGGTCTTGGACAGCGGCCTCGGGCGTCGGATAGGAGAAGCCCCTTCGTGCCGTCGGCCGGGGGAGTGGCCGCTCCCGGCGGGGTCGGCAGTGCACATCCCGGTAGGGAATTACTGCAACGAGCCCTGGCGTAAAGGAAGTGGACGTGGTGGCAGGCGCGTGATCGAATGCGCCGCGGTTTCTTTTGTGTGCCTGCGGCGAGTGGTCGCGGGCGTTTCATTTACATCAGGGGGACAATCAAGTGCGTTCCATAATGCGCCGCATGGCACGTGCCGGGGTCGTGGTCGGGGGAATCGGCCTTGCGATGGTCGCGGCCACCGGGGTCTCGAACGCCTACACCTACGACGGCAGCGACCCGTCCTCGTCGGGCTGCGCCGGCGGCGCCACGACGGTGGAGACCGCGACCGTCAGGAACGGCCGGGCCATGCTCGGCACCATCGAGCTGCGCTACAGCACCGCCTGCCACACGGCTTGGGCCCGACTGACGCTCAACCACAGGCAGAGCGCCTGCGGCAACGCCTCCGCCGGCTACGAGTGCGCGCACGCCTACGTCACCCGCGACAACGATGGCCGCTCCTACAGCTGCACCATCAGCCAGGGGCAGACGCAGTGCTACACGCCGATGGTCCAGGACAAGGGCATGACGTCGTTCACCCAGGCCGGGATCGACAACGTCTACGGCTACGCCGACACCCGGACCGCCGCCTACTGATGAGGCGGTGAGCCGACGGCTCCTGTCCACACGTCGAGGCGTTCTACGCGAAAATGCAGGCCAACGGCAGCAAGCCTGCGACCGCTCACCAGGTGCACCGCACCTTCCGAACTGCCCTCAACGAGGCG